>CAZZWS010000178.1:0-8508 GCA_964657795.1 Beijerinckiaceae bacterium | reverse complement strand
CTATCGCGAGCAGGTCGCGGCCGGTGGCTCCGGACCGCTGCCGTCGTGGTTCCGCTACCGCGAGACGCACAACACGTATTCGGTCGCGGACTTCGTCTCGCACGTCTTCGACATCCGCGGGCCGGCCTTCGTCGTGTCGGCCGCGTGCGCGTCGAGCGCGAAGGTCTTCGGCAACGCCGCGCGCATGCTGGCCGCGGGCCGCATCGACGCGGCCGTCGTCGGCGGCGTCGACTCGCTGTGCCTGACGACGCTGTACGGCTTCCGCTCGCTCGAACTCGTTTCGGCGCATCCGGCCGCACCTTACGGCGCCGGCCGCGACGGCCTGTCGATCGGCGAAGCGGCGGCGTTCGCGCTGATCGAGAGGGACGACGGCACCGAAGGCCCGCGGCTCGTCGGCATCGGCGAGTCGAGCGACGCGCATCACATGTCGTCGCCGCATCCCGAAGGTCTCGGCGCCCGCCGTGCGATGGAAGCCGCGCTGTCCTCGGCCGGCCTCGCACCCGACGACATCGACTACATCAACCTGCACGGCACCGCGACGCCCAACAACGACGCCGCCGAGGACCGGGCGGTCTTCGGCCTCTTCGGCGATGGCGTACCGGTGAGTTCGACGAAGGGTGCGACCGGTCACACGCTCGGTGCGGCCGGCGCCGCCGAAGCCGTGATCGCGCTGCTCGCGATGCGTCACGGCTTCGTGCCGGGCGGCGTCAACACCACGACGCTCGATCCCGCACTGCGCAGCGACTATCGGCTCGCCAACGAAGCGCGCACGCTGACGCACGTGCTGTCCAACTCGTTCGGCTTCGGCGGCGCGAACTGCAGTCTCGTGTTCGCGGCGGCATGAAGACCCTTGCCTGGATCGACGGCATCGGGCTGCGCGGGCCGGGTCTCGCCGGCTGGTTCGCTTCCATCGATGTGCTCGCTGGCCGCGCGCCGCACGACGCGAAGCCCACGGCCTTGATGCCGCCATCCGCGTTGCCGCCGGCCGAGCGGCGGCGCGTGGGCAAGGGCGTCAAGGTCTCGCTCGAGGTCGGCTTCGAGGCGTGCCTGCACGCGGACCGTGCCGCTGCATCGCTCGCCAGCGTCTTCACGTCGTCGTCCGGCGACGGCGACAACTGCGACGCCATCTGCCGCGAGCTCGCCGACGAACGACTGATCTCGCCGACGCGTTTCCACAACTCGGTCCACAACGCGCCGTCGGGCTACTGGGGCATCGCGTCGGGCTCCATGCATCCGTCGACGAGCCTGTGCGCCTTCGACGACAGCTTCACGGCTGGCCTCGACGATGCGCTGAGCCAGCTCGCCTGCGGCGTGGACGCCGTGCTGCTGGTCGCGTACGACGCGCCCTATCCCGAGCCGTTGCGTGCCGCGCGCCCGACACCCGACAGCTTCGCGATCGCACTCGTGCTGGCTCGCGAGCCCGGTCCACGGACCATCGCCCGGATCGAATGCGACGTGCTGTCGACCCGGCTTCCGCCGACAGCGATGGCGAGCGCGACCCTCGAAGACTGCCGTACCTACATCCCCGCGGCGCGCGCGCTGCCGCTGCTGGCCGCGATCGCCCGCGGGGTGAACGACGAGACGCTGGTGATGACCGGCAGCAACGACACGACGTTCGCGCTGCGCGTAGCCGCCGCGACCGACTCCACAGAACGATCTTCAAGGATGGCATGCGTCTGAATCACGAGGAAGTCGCGGCGCTGATCCCGCACGCGGGCGACATGGTGCTGCTCGACGGCGTCGCGTCGTGGGACGACGAACGCATCGTATGCCACAGCTCGCGCCATCGCGACAGGGCCAATCCACTGGCCGTCGGCGGGCGGCTGTCGTCGGTCTGCGGCATCGAGTTCGCCGCGCAGGCGATGGCCGTGCACGGCGCGCTGCTCGGCCGTCGCGACGGCGCCGACGAAGACGACGCGAAGCCACGAGCCGGCTTCCTCGCCAGCGTCCGCAGCGTCGACCTGCACGTCGCCAGGCTCGACGACGTCGCCGGCGTGCTCATGATCGAAGCCCTGCGCGAAGCGGGCGATGGCAAGCAGGTCCTGTACCGCTTCGACGTCCGTGCCGGCGACACGTCGCTGGTGTCGGGTCGTGCGGCCGTGGTGCTGGAGATGAGCGAGACGAGGACGGCCTGATGACGCGACCCTCTTCCTTCGGTCGTTACCGCGAAGGCTGGAACCCAGTGTCGTTGCTTGGCACCCGATACCCGTACCGCACAAGTCGCTCGGTTCCCGCCTTCGCGGAAACGACGAACACGAATGAGGCGGACAGTGTCCAGCTTCGTCGTCCCGGCGCAGGCTGGGACCCAAGTTGCTGGTCTGTCGCATGCCGCACGAACCTGGGCCCCGGCCTGCGCCGGGGCGACGAGTTGAAGGAGCGCGCTTGATCGATCGGACCAAACGCAAACGCGCGCTCGTCACAGGCGGCAGCGGCGACATCGGCGCCGCGATCTGTCGCCGTCTCGCTGACGACTACGAGGTCATCGTCCACGCCAACACGCGTATCGAACGGGCGCAGGAAGTCGTCGATGCGATCGTCGCGAACGGCGGCGTCGCGCGGGCCGTGCAGTTCGACGTGTGCGACGCGACCGCGAGCGCCGCGGCCATCGAGACGCTGCTGGTCGACGGACCGATCCAGGTCCTCGTCAACAACGCCGGCATCCACGACGACGCGGTCTTCCCGGGCATGCGCGCCACGCAGTGGTCCAGCGTCATCGACGTCTCGCTCAACGGCTTTTTCCACGTCACGCAGCCGCTGACGATGCCGATGATCCGCACGCGCTGGGGACGCATCGTCAACGTCTCGTCGCTCGCGGCGCTGGCCGGCAATCGCGGCCAGGTCAACTACGCCGCCGCGAAGGCCGCGCTGCACGGCGCGACGAAGTCGCTCGCGCTCGAACTCGCGAGTCGCGGCATCACCGTCAACGCGGTGGCGCCGGGCATCATCGCGGGCGCGATGAGCGGGGACAGCTTCGACGCGGAAGCGGTGGCGCGCATCGTGCCGATGAAGCGGGCGGGCACACCGGGCGAAGTGGCCGACCTCGTCGCGTTCCTCGCGTCGGATCGCGCGGGCTATATCAGCGGCCAGATCATCTCCATCAACGGCGGCATCGCGACATGAAGCGCCTCCTCACAAGCGGGCTGGCGATGCTCGCGGCATCCCCGCTGGCCTCGGCCGCGACGGCGGCGCACGGCACGGTCCACCAGGACGAACGGCTGCTGTACTTCGTGCTGATGCAGCTCGTGGTCATCGTGCTCGCGGGGCGCCTCGGCGGCCAGACGGCGGTGCGCGTCGGGCAGATCGCCGCGGTCGGAGAGATCGTCATCGGCATCCTGCTCGGCCCGTCGCTGTTCGGCGCCGTCGCACCCGACACGTTCCATTACGTCTTCCGCTCGGTGCCGGCCACGCCGCTGACGATCCTGTCGCAGATCGGCCTGATCCTGCTGATGTTCCAGATCGGACTCGAGTTCGACTTCGGCCATCTCACCGAACGCAGTCATCGCCGGGTCGTGTGGAGCGTGGCCATCGCGGGCCTCGTCGCGCCGTTCGCGCTCGGGTACGGCGTCGGCCTCGCCGCCGCGCCGATCCTGTCGCCGACCGCCGATCCGGTCGCGTCGGCGCTCTTCGTCGCCACCGCGTTCTCGATCACGGCGCTGCCCATCCTCGGCCGCATCCTCATCGACCTCGGGCTGTCGCGCACGCCGCTCGGCACCATCGCGATCTCGGCCGCGGCCATCAACGACGTCGTCGGCTGGCTGCTGCTCGCGATGGTCACGTCGATCACGCTGGCCGCGTTCTCGATCGGCGCGTTCGCGTTGCGCGTGGCCGCGGTCGCCGCGTTCTTCGCGGTGTCGTGGTTCGTCGTGCGTCCACTCGCGAAGTGGATGGTGCGCAGGCTGTCGACGACGATCGAGCCGCTGCCGCACGTGCTGATCGGCCTGCTGCTCGCGCTCGTGTTCACCGGCGCGATGATCACGTACCAGCTCGGCATCTTCGCCATCTTCGGCGGCTTCCTGATGGGCGTGATCCTGTTCGACGAGCGCGCGGTCGTCGCCGCGTGGAACCAGCGCATCGGCGCGTTCGTGACGGTGTTCTTCCTGCCGATCTTCTTCACGTACACGGGTCTGCGGACCGACATCGGCGGCCTCGCGACCGCGTAGGCGTGGGGCTGGTGCCTGCTGATGATCGTGCTCGCCACGACCGGCAAGTTCGGCGGCTGCTATCTCGCTGCGCGCTGGGCCGGGCTGCCGCGCGCGGAGAGCGGCATGCTCGGCATCATGATGAACACACGCGCGCTGATGGAGCTGATCGTGCTCAACGTCGGCCTCGACCTCGGCGTGATCTCGCCGCAGATGTTCACGATGCTCGTGCTGATGGCGATCGCGAGCACGGTGGTGACGACGCCGTTGCTGCGGTGGTGGATGCCGCGTCGAGCCGCGTCGACGTTGATGTCGAGCGGCGTGCCGATCTGATCGACCGCGTGGCCTCAACCGCGCCGCGCGAGCAGCATCGGCAGCCGCAGCAGGAACCCCGCCATCAGCCGCAGGTGCATCCACGTCAGCAGCGCGTTGTCGCGCCCGTACCTGAAGTGCGACACGCCGCCTTCCGCGGCGCTCGGGTAGCGGACCGGCGTGTCGACGTTGACCGGGCGCACGCCGCGCCAGCGCAGGCGCACCACGGCTTCGGGATCGAAGTCGAAGCGGCGCATCCAGCGCGTGCACTCCATCACCGCGAGCAGCGGCGCGACCGGATAGACGCGAAAGCCGAACAGCGAGTCGCCGATGCCGCGGCGGTCGTCGAAACACAGCGTCTCGAGTTGCGCCCACCAGTTCGATACACGACGACCCTTGACGCGCAACGCCGGCGCGTCGGCATCGAAGACCGGCTTGCCGAGGATCATCGCGTCGGGTGCGGCGAGCGATGCCTGCATGAACGTCGCGATGCTCGCAGCCGGGTGCTGGCCGTCGGCATCCATCGTCAACGCATGCGTGAAGCCCGCGTCGCGTGCGGCCCGCAGCCCGTGGCAGACCGCGGCACCCTTGCCGTGATTGGTCGGCAGCACGAGAACCCGCACGCCGTCGAGCTCGCGCGCGAAGTCGTGCACCGGCCCGTCGCTGCCGTCGACGACGACCCACACCGGCGACCAGCGCGCACGCGCCTCGCGCACGGTCGACAGCAGCTTCGCACCGGGGTTGTAGCTCGGGATCAGGACCAGATGCGTTCGCGACGGCACGATGCCCGCCGCGCTCATCTCCAACCCGTCATCTCCACCCGATCAGCCCCACCGCGAGCTGGTCATCGACAGTGCGGACGCGGGTTCGCCGCGCGCGTCGGGCTTCGCGTCGACCCGCGCCGGCGCGAACGATTCGAGCGGTCGCTCCATGCCCCTGGTCCAGAGTTCGCCGAGTTCGGCGCCGTCGAGTTCCGCTGCGAAATAGCGATGCAGGTCGTCGACGAACGCGTTGACGTCGTCGTCAGGCGCCACTTCGAAGCGACGTCCGAGCCGCGCCCGAAAATGCATCGGCAAGCGTTGCGGTCGCTTCAACGCGGGCCAGCCCTTCGACAGATACGGCGAGTCGGTCTCGATCAGCACGGTCTGGATCGGCGCGCGGCCGACGCGGGCCATCGCCGCGAAGCCGCCCTTGAACGTGTTGACCGGCGCGGCCAGCGTCCGCGTGCCTTCGGGAAACACGATCAACTGGCCGCCGTTGCGCAGGTGTTCCGCCGACAGCCGCAGCATGCGACGCGGCCCGTCGTTGCGGATGTAACCGGCGAGCCGCGCGCCCGACCCCAGCAGCAGGTTGTCGAGGACCGACGCCTTCATGATGCAGTTGAGGTTGTCGAGCCGCGAGATGAGGATCAGCGCGTCCATCACCGACGGATGATTGGCCGCGATGATCTGCGCCTCGTCGGGATCGATCGCGTCGAGCGCACTCGCGTCGACTCTCATGACGCCGCACCAGTCGGTGACCCGGAAGCACGTGCGGAACAGCAGCGAGATGAAGCGTCGTCCGATGCGATGACCGCGTTCGGTCGTCACGCAGTGGCGGATGACGAACGCGACGAACGCCCAAGCGAGCTGGACCACGCCCATCGTCAACAGCACGCCGTAGAACGCCGGCCACTGATACACGGCGCGCCACGCGCCGACCGGTCGCGATGCCGCCATCGCGGGTTCCATCGTTATCGTTCCTCGGCCACGTCGACCATCTGCCGCGACTGGTCGAATACGTAAGACACGCCGAAGCCGCCGGCGACATAGCTCTTGCGTCGAACCAGCGGGCTGTCGGCGAACGTCGCGCCCCGCAGCGTGTCAGCGCGAATGAAGGCGCCGACCCAGGTACGGCCGAAGCGCTTCGACAACGCGGCCAGCACCTGCGCGCCCGCGTAGCCGCCATCGCTGCGATAGGCCGGCCGGCCGGCACGGACGTACTGGCTGTCGACATCGTAAAAGTACGCGTCGCGCTTGCGGGAGGCGAAGACCGGACCGGTCGCGAGACCGAGGTTGAGGCCGGCCACGCCCGCGACATCGCCGACGTCGAGATTGAGGCGGGGCGACGCCTGCCAGCCGATGCCCTTGAAGCCGCCGCCGAGGGTGACGCCGGTCGACACCGGCAACCGGAAGTCGAGGCGCAACTTGCGTTCGTCGCTGCGCGCGAGGATGACGTCGAGTGCGGGGCCGACCTCGAACGAGCCCTTCAGGTCGGGCATGCCCTGGCGCGCCTGGTTGCTCGAACTGCGGACCGGCTGGCTGGCGCTGACGGCGACCTCGAAGCGGATGCGGTCGGTGTCGAGGAACTGGACACGCGCACCCTCGCGATCGGCCTTGAAGAAGTCGCCGCGATAGATCAGGTAAGGGAACGGCAGCGCATAGACACGCGACTCGTCGGAACCGCGATAGTCGGGCAGGCTCAGCACGCCGAGGCCGATTCCCGCTTCCCACAAGGGTTTGTCTTCGGCATGCGCGAGGCCGAAGCCACCGACCAGCAGTGCGAGCCCGAACACGATGCGCGTCGACGCGCCCGCTCTGCCGGACATGCGCGGCCGGCTTGCGACGCTCACGCGGCCAGACGAGCGGAACCACGCTCGGTCGATCCACTGCGGGCGCCGTCGTGCGCAGCGCCGTCGTACGCGACGTCGCGGATGTTGACGCGGCGCTTCCGCATCGCGGCGAGCGTGCGCTTCGCGTTGAACGCCGAGCTGATCCAGTAGATCGCCTTGAAGACGAAGATGGATGGCCAGATCGGCGTCCGGCCGAAGATGTCGCCGGCGAACAGCGACAGCAGCGCCTCGCGCACGCGCAGCACGTTGCGCGGCGCCATGAACAGGTCGCGCATCGTCGGGTTGGTGACGCGATAGATGAACCACGAGAACTCGCGCGGCCCCTTCAGCATCGTGGCGTCGAAGCGCCGCACGGCCGCGCGCACCTGCCACGCACGGGCCTTCGGCGACAGCCGCGCGGTCACGAGGTCCGCACCGACGAACGCGCTGTGCATCGCGAGATAGACGCCGGACGAAAACACCGGATCGACGAACGCGAATGCGTCGCCGAGCAGCAGATGGCTCGGACCCTGCGCGTGCGTCGACGAATAGCTGTAGTTGCCGGTCGCCTCGACCTCGCTCAGCAGGCGCGCATCGCGCAGGCGTTCGGCCAGCGCGGGACAGAGCGCGATGGTGTCCCTGAAGAACTCGTCCAGGGAGCGGCCCTTCGGCCGCGTCTTCAGGTAATAGGGCCAGCAGACCGCACCGACGCTGGTCGCGCCGTCCGACAGCGGAATGAACCAGAACCAGCCGTGATCGAACCAGAAGATGCTGATGTTGCCTTCGAGCTTGCCGGGCAGGCGCTCGGCGTTCTCGAAGTGGCCGTACAGCGCGGCGCTGGCGTGCGCCGGGTTCTTCCGCTTGGCGCCGAGCTGGTTGGCGAGAAACGTGTCGCGACCCGACGCGTCGACGACGATGCGCGCGTCGTAGCGCACGGTCGCGCCATCGTCCGTCTGCGCCACGACGGTGCCGCCCGAGCCGTCGTCGCGCAAGGTGACCTCGTGGACCCGACAGCCTTCGACGACATCGGCGCCCTGCTTCGCCGCGTTGCGGATCAACACGTGGTCGAAGTCGGCGCGGCGGACCTGGTACGCCTTCGGCATCGACTTGTCCCAGGCCTGGCCGAACTCGAGCGTCGTGCGTTCCTCGTGCCAGGGAGACACGAACTCGATGCCCCATTTCTCCATGCCGAGGGCCGCGACCTCGTCGGCGACGCCGAGCTGTTCGAGCAGCGGCATGTTGGCCGGCAGTAGCGACTCGCCGATGTGGAAGCGCGGGTGATGCGCCTTCTCGAGCAGGGTGACGACGAAGCCGCGTTGCGCGAGCAGCGCCGCGACCGTGGAGCCCGCGGGCCCGCCGCCGATGACGAGGACGTCGGTGACTCGCGTCGAGACGGAGGAGGCCACGGCAGACGACCCCGGGAACGACGCAAGGGACGGCGAGCCGGACGACGAAGTGCACGACGAA
>CAZZWS010000177.1:0-8511 GCA_964657795.1 Beijerinckiaceae bacterium | reverse complement strand
GGCATCGTTTGCGGCGTCGTTCGTTGCGAGACCCGTCACGGCGACCACAAATGCGTCCGCGCGGGCCTCGTAGCCGCTGAACATGTCGAAGCTCGCGCAGGCGGGCGACAGCAGCACCACGTCGCCGCGTTCGGCGATCCGCGCGGCTTCGTCGACCGCATCCGTCAGCGATTCGCAGTCGAGCAACGCCACCCCGCATGCAGCTGCCGTAGGGGCGATCGCGTCACGGATGCGGTTTCGATCGCGACCGATCAACAGCACGGCTCGGGCATGCCGCGCGACCGGCGCCGCCAGCGGCGCGAAGTCCTGGCCCTTGCCGAGCCCGCCGGCGATCAGCACGACCTTGCGGCCGAGGCCCTGCAACGCGGCGACCGTCGCGCCGACGTTGGTGCCCTTGCTGTCCTCGATCCAGTCCACGCCGTCGCGTTCGAGCACGAACGCCATGCGATGCGGCTCGCCGCCGTACGCGCCCGCCACGCGCAGCATCGAGGCCATCGGCAGCCCGATCGCGCGGCCGAGCGCGAGCGCCGCGAGGACGTTGGCCACGTTGTGATCGCCGCGCAGACGCAAGGCGTCGACCGGCATCAGGCGCTTGATGCGGACCGGACCGGTCGCAACGGGCTTCACGACGCGCCGCTTGCCGCTCGCCACCGCGACGATCGTGCCCAGCGCTTCGCCTTCGGGGTCGTCGCCTTCCGCCATCGTGAGCCAACGCAGATCGGCGTCCTGGGCCACGCCGAAATCGCCTGCACGCACCGGCGCATCGAGGCCGAACGACAGCGACGGCGATCCCGCGGTGACCAATGCCATCACGCGCTCGTCGTCGCGGTTGATCACACGGACGGTGGCCGGCCCGAAGATCGCAGCCTTCGCCGCGACGTACGCGTCCATCGTGCCGTGCCAATCCAGATGATCCTGCGTGACGTTGAGGACGGTCGCGCAGTCGGGCCGCAGGCTGGTGGTGGTCGCGAGCTGGAAGCTCGACAGCTCCAGCACCCAGACCTCGGGCAACGGCGCGCCGTCGGCATGACGATCGAGCGCGTCGGCGAGCGTCGCGAGCGCGGCCGGCGACACGTTACCGGCCACGGCGACGCGGCGACCCGCGCCTTCGCAGAGCAGTCCGACGAGCTTCGTGACCGTCGTCTTGCCGTTGGTGCCGGTGATGCCAACGACCTTCGGCTCGTAGCCGTCTTCGGCCCGCATCGTCGCCAGCTTGCGGGCGAACAGCTCGATCTCGCTCACGACATCGATCGCGCGTTGCCGCGCGTTCGCGAGCAGGGCCTTCTGCGGTTCGGCATCGGGCGCGAGGCCCGGGCTGATGGCGATCAGGTCGATGTCGTCGAGCAACGAAGCATCGAACGCACCGAGACGCACGTCGACGTCGCTGGCCGCCGCACGCAAAGCGCCAAGCATCGGCGGCGCGTCGCGCGTGTCGGCGACGCGCACGCGATCGCCCTCGCGCAGGCACCAGCGCGCGATGGCCAGGCCGGATTCGCCGAGGCCGAGCACGAGGACCGAGCGGAGGGTGAAGCCCGTCATCGCAGCTTCAGGGTCGACAGCCCGACCAGCACCAGCATCATCGTGATGATCCAGAAGCGGACCACGACCTGCGTCTCCTTCCAGCCGCCTTCCTCGAAGTGGTGATGCAGCGGCGCCATGCGGAAGATGCGTCTGCCGGTGCCGAAGCGGCGCTTCGTGTACTTGAAATAGACGACCTGCATCATCACCGACACCGTCTCCGCGACGAAGACGCCGCCCATGATGAACAGCACGATCTCCTGACGCACGATGACCGCGATCGTGCCCAGCGCGCCGCCGAGCGCGAGCGCGCCGACGTCGCCCATGAAGACCTGCGCCGGGTAGGTGTTGAACCACAGGAATGCGAGGCCCGCGCCGGCGATCGCGGCGCAGAAGACCATCAGTTCCGACGCACCGGGGATGTGCGGGAACAGGAGGTAGCGCGAGTAGTCGGCGCGGCCGGTGACGTACGCGAAGATGCCGAGCGCCGCGCCGACCAGGATCGTCGGCATGATCGCGAGCCCGTCGAGGCCGTCGGTGAAGTTGACCGCATTGCTGGTGCCGACGATCACGCAATACGTGACCACCATGAAGCCGAACGCGCCGAGCGGATACGCGACGTTCTTGAAGAACGGCACGATGAAGTCGGCCTTCGGTGGCAACGCCATGTCGAAGCCGCTCATGATCCAGTTCCAGAACAGATGCGCGACGTCGGCATTGCTCTGCGCCGATACGGCGAAGGCGAGATACATCGCCGCGATCAGGCCGATCAGCGACTGCCAGAAGTACTTCTCCTTCGCGCTCATGCCCTTCGGATCGCGCCGCACGACCTTGCGGTAGTCGTCGACCCAGCCGATCCAGCCGAAGCCGAACGTGACCAGCATCACGACCCACATGAAGCGGTTGCTGAGGTCGGACCAGAGCAGCGTCGCGACACCGACCGAGATCAGGATCAACGCGCCGCCCATCGTCGGTGTACCCGACTTGATGAGGTGCGTCTGCGGTCCGTCGGTGCGGACAGCCTGACCGATCTTCATCGCGGTCAACCGACGGATCACGAGCGGACCGCACAACAGACCGATGGTCAACGACGTCAGCGTCGCCAGCACCGCGCGCAACGTGATGTACGTGAAGACGTTGAGGAAGCGGAAGTCCGGTCCGAGCCATTGCGCGAGGGCGAGCAGCATCAGTGGGTCTCCCCGAGCGAACTCACCGCGGACGCACCAGTCACTGCGGCCACGACGCGTTCCATCCGCATGAAGCGCGAACCCTTGACGACGATGGCGCGCGGGCCGTGCGAATCGCGCACCCATGTGGCGACCTCGGCGATCAACGGCTCGACCGCGGGGAAGTGCCGCGCTCCCGCACCGAACGCATCGACCGCTCCGCGGCTCGCATCGCCGAGCGCATACAGCGCCTCGATGCCGCGTCCGCGCGCATGCATGCCGATCTCCTCGTGGAAGCCCGGCCCCTGGTCGCCCACCTCGCCCATGTCGCCCATGACGAGCAGCCGCGGTCTGGCGTGCGCGGCCAGCAGGTCGATCGCGGCGCGCATCGAATCGGGGTTGGCGTTGTAGCTGTCGTCGATCAGCGTGGTCCCGTCGTCGAGGACGAGGCGCCGCGAACGACCGGCCAGCGGCGCGAAGTCCTCGAGGCCCCGACGGATCGCGGCGAGCGGCACGCCCGCGGCCAGCGCGGCCGCGGCGGCCGCGGTCGCGTTGCGCGCGTTGTGCAGGCCGGGCGTCACGAGCCGTGCGGTCACCGCGTCCGTCGACGTCGCGACATGCAGCACGACGTCCTCGCGTTCGAGATAGGCACGTCCCACGACATCCACTTCGGCCGTGTCGACGAAGGCTGCGCCGGCCGCCACGCAGACGAAGTCGACGACGCGTCGTCCGTCCGCGGCGTGATGCCAGACCGCGGCGTGCGGATCGTCCTTCGGGAAGACCGCGATCCCGTCCCGGGCCAGCGCGTTGATGGACAGAGCGTGCTCGTCCGCGACCGCAGCGACGCCGTGCATGAACTCCTGATGCTCGCGCTGCGCGTTGACGACGAGCGCGATCGTGGGACCGGCGATCTGGGCCAGCCGCGCCGTCTCGAACGGATGGTTCATGCCCAGCTCGACGACGGCGGCACGATGCTGCGGGCGCAGACTGAGGATCGTCAGCGGCACGCCGATGTCGTTGTTGAGGTTACCGCGGGTCGCGAGGCTGTGGTCCGCTCCGTAAGCCGCCGCGAAGATCGACGCGACCATCTCCTTCGTCGTGGTCTTGCCGTTGCTGCCCGCGACCGTGACGAGCGGGATGGCGAAGCGGCGACGCCAGCCCGCCGCGAGATCGCCGAGCGCACGGCGCGTGTCGGCGACGACGATCGTCGGCAGGTTGCGGCTCGGCCGCGTCGCGACGACCGCCGCTGCGGCGATGTCGTCGATGAACGCATGCGCGTCGAAGCGTTCGCCGCTCAGCGCGACGAACAACGCGTTGGCCGGCAGCGCGCGACTGTCGGTCGAGACGGCATCGATCACGTGGCTTTCATCGGGCGCGGCGCCGCCGGGTGCGACCAACGTCCCGCGACACAGCGTCGCCACCTCGCGCAACGTCAGCATGCGCTGGGCTCCCGGTCGTTCGCGTCCGGTTCGCGCGCGTTGCGGCGACGCTCGCGGCGCAACGCCTCGCTCGCGACGGCGACGTCGGAGAACGGCAACTTCTCCCGACCGATCTCCTGATAGCTCTCGTGACCCTTGCCGGCGATGACGACGACATCGGCGACCTGCGCCATCGCGACGGCTTCGTAGATCGCGGCGCGACGATCCGGCTCGACGCGCACGCGCTCGTCGAGCGACAGACCGGTGTAGCCGGAGTTGAGCGGGTTGAAGCCGAGGTTGCCGATGCCCGCGACGATCTGATCGATGATGAGGTTCGGATCCTCGGTGCGCGGGTTGTCGCTGGTGACGACGACGCGGTCCGCGAGACGCGCGGCGATCTCGCCCATGATCGGCCGCTTGCCGGCATCGCGATCGCCACCGCATCCGAAGATGACGACCAGTTCGCCGCCGCGTGCTTCGACGATCGGCCGGCATGCGGCGAGCGCCTTCTCGAGCGCGTCCGGCTTGTGTGCGTAGTCGACGAGCACCATCGGCGCCGCGATGCCGCCGGGCCGTTCCGACGCCGCGACGTCGACGCGTTCGAGACGGCCCGGCACCGGCCGCAGGGCCGTCAACGCGTTGAGCGCCGCGTCGATCGGCGTGCCGAGAGCGAGCATCGTCCCGATCACGCCGAGCAGGTTGGAGACGTTGAAGTTGCCGATGAACTCGGTGAACACGGACCGCACGCCGAACGCGCCGAAGACCTCGAAGCCGAGGCCGTCCGCACGCACCGACACCTTGCGGGCGCGCAGGTCGGCGTCGCTGCCGCCGCGGGCCGACGTGCGGATCACCTGCACGCCGTGATTGGCCGCGAGACGCGCGATGCGCTGTCCTGCCGCATCGTCGAGGTTGACGATCGCATGCCCGAGTCCGGGCCACACGAACAGCTTCGTCTTCGCGGCCTCGTAGTCGACCATCGTGCGGTGATAGTCCAGATGGTCGCGCGTCAGGTTGGTGAAGACGGCGATATCGAACTGCATCTCGGCGACGCGGCCTTCCTCCAGGCCGATCGACGACACCTCGATGGTCAGGGTGTCGGCGCCGGCATCGACCAGCGTCCGCAGTCGCCGCTGCAGCATCACCGGGTCGGGCGTGGTCATGCCGCTGTCGATCAGCTCGTCGGAGAAGCCGATGCCGAGCGTGCCGACCATCACCGTGCGATGACCGAGCGAATCGAGCGCCTGCGCGAGCCACAGCGCGGTCGAGGTCTTGCCGCTGGTGCCGGTGACGCCGATCGTCAGCAGACCATCGGCCGGTCGGCGATACCAGTCGGCCGCGATCGTCGCCGCGCTGCGCCTGAGCTCGCGCTCGGGACGATTGGGAACGGTCCACTCGTCGCGCCACGCGAAGGCGGTCGCGTCGTAGACCACCGCGGCCGCCCCGCGCGCGATCGCGTCGGGGATGAAGCGGCGGCCGTCGTACTGCGCGCCCTTGATGGCGATGAAGACGTCGCCCCGCTCGACGGCCCGCGAATCGGACGTCAGGTGCGCGGTCGCGGACACGACCTGCCCCAGCCACTGCGCGGCCGGATGCGGGGTCCGCGACACGGTGCCGTGACGCTTCCGCGCGAGGCGTCGCACCGCCATCACAGCCCTTCCTTCAGCGCGTCGTTCGGGATGATCAGCGACTTGATCGGCGAGTCGGGCTCGACGTTGAGCGTGCGCAACGCGCCACCGACCACGGCGGAGAAGACCGGTGCCGCGACGTCGCCGCCGTAGTAGCTGCCGGTCGGCTCGTCGATCATCACGGCCACGACGATGCGCGGGTTGGACACCGGCGCGAAGCCGACGAACGAGCCGACATAGCGGTTGGGGTCGTAGGTGCCGTGGTTGGTCAGCTTGTGCGCGGTGCCGGTCTTGCCGGCGACGCGATAGCCCATCACCTGCGCCTTCGGCGCCGTGCCACCGGGGCCGGCCGCCATCTCCAGCATGTGGCGCACTTCGCGCGCCGTCGTCGCCGAGATCACCGAGACGCCCTTGACCGGCGGCGCGCCGACGGGGTCGCCCTTGAAGAACGTCAGCGGCACCAACTCGCCGTCCCGCGCGAACATCGTGTAGGCCCGGGCGATCTGGATCAGCGAGACCGACAGGCCGTAGCCGTAGCCCATCGTCGCCTGGTCGATCGTGACCCACTTCGCGAACGGCCGCACGCGACCCGCCGCTGCGCCCGGGAAGCCCCACTTGGGCGCCTGGCCGAGGCCGGTCGCGGTGTACATCTCCCACATGTCCTTCGGCTGCATCCGCAACGCGATCTTGGCGGCGCCGATGTTCGACGAGTACTTGATGACCTCTTCGACCGTGATGTTGCCGTGGCCGTGCGTATCGCTGATGGTATTGGTGCCGATGGCGAACTTGCCGGCGCCCGTCGGAATGATGGTCTCGGGCCGGACGATGCCGTGCTCCAGCGCGAGTGCGACGGTGAAGGGCTTGAGCGTCGAGCCGGGCTCGTACGTGTCGGTCAGCACGCGATTGCGCAGCTGCTCGCCGGACAGCTTGCGTCGATCGTTGGGATCGTAGGTCGGCAGGTTGGCGAGCGCGAGGACCTCGCCGCTGCGCACGTCGAGCACGACGATCGCGCCCGCCTTGGCGTGCTGCGAATCGACCGCCTTCTTGAGCTCGGTGAACGCCAGGTACTGCAGACGACTGTCGATCGACAGCGTCAGGTCCGTGCCGTCGTGCGGCACGCGGATGCTGGCCACGTCCTCGATCGGCTGGCCGAGCCGGTTGCGGATCACGCGACGGCTGCCGCCCTGGCCGGCCAGCGACTTCTGCCACGCGAGCTCGATGCCTTCCTGGCCCGCGTCGTCGACGTTGGTGTACCCCACCACGTGAGCCATCATCTCGCCCTGCGGGTACTCGCGGTGGTACTCCTTGCTCTCGCGGATGCCGGGAATGCCGAGCTTGCCGATCGCCTGGGCGGCCACGGGCGGCACTTGGCGCTTCAGGTAGACGAACTTGTGGACCGGATCGGCGGCCTTCTTCTTCAGGTCGGCGAGCGGCATGCCGAGCAGTTGCGCCAACTGGATCATCTCGTCCGGCGTGGCGTCGAGGTCCTCGGGCTCGATGCCCACCGACCACGCCGGCACGGACGACGCCAGGACGTCGCCGTTGCGATCGGTGATCTTGCCGCGCGTCGCCGGCATGTCGATGTTCGCGGCGTAGCGCTGCTCGCCCTGACTCTGCAGGAAGCCGGTCGAGAACGCCTGCAGGTAGATGGCGCGCACCAGCAATGCCAGGAACGCGAGGAACAGCATGCACAGGATGACGCGCGAGCGCCATGCGGGCAGCTTGACGGCGAGCACCGGGCTCGCATGGAAGCGGACGCTCTTCACGGCGCATCCCCGTGCGTGGCCGCGGACGTGGCGGCCGGCGTCGCGAGCGGATCGCGCCCGACGACCGGATGTTCGGGCAGCGTGATGAACTGCGTGCGGGCGGGCGTCGGCCGCCGCATCTTCAGGTCGCGTTCGGCGGTCGCCTCGATCAGGCTGTTCTTCGAGTAATTGGTCTGATCGAGTTGCAGCGTGCGCCACTCGATGTCGAGCTTGCGCGCCGCGGCCCGGGCCTGGTCGAGGTCGATGAACAGCTGACGAGCGCGGTACTGCGCCGACACCAGCGACAGCGCCGACAGAACCAGCAGGACGGCGCCGAGCAGAGAGAGCCGGGTCATCGCCTCGCTCCCTCGCGAATGCGCGGCGCCGTGGTCCGCTCGGCGATCCGCAGCACGGCGGAACGCGACCGCGGGTTGCCGGACACCTCGGTCGCGCCGGGCTTGACGCGATCGATCGCGATCAGCGCCGGCTGCGGCAGATCCGCCGAGCGCAGCGGCAGGCGACGCGACAGGCGATCGGACGCGGCCACCGGTTTCGCCTGCGCCGCGATGAAGCGCTTGACGATGCGGTCCTCGAGCGAATGGAAGGCGATGACCGCGAGACGGCCGCCGGGTGCGAGCAGATCCATCGCCTGGCTCAGGCCTTCCGCGAGCTCTTCAAGCTCTTGGTTGACGTGAATCCGTACGGCCTGAAAAGTGCGGGTGGCGGGATCCTGCGCCGCATCCTTGCGATTCCTCTGGCGGCCATGGCCGGGTATGGCCGCTGCCACGAGCTCGGCAAACTCGCGTGTGCGCGAAAGAGGTTGCTCTGCGCGGCGAGCGACAACCGCTTGTGCAATCTGAAAAGCAAACCGTTCTTCCCCATGGTCACGGATCACCCTTTCGATGTCTGCGGACGACGCGGTGTTGAGCCAGTCGGCGGCCGGGACGCCGCGCGACGGGTCCATCCGCATGTCGAGCGGTCCGTCGTGACGAAACGAGAATCCCCGCGCGGCATCGTCGATCTGCGGCGACGAGATGCC
>CAZZWS010000176.1:0-8598 GCA_964657795.1 Beijerinckiaceae bacterium | reverse complement strand
GTAGTCCCGCGACAGAATGCGCGGCAGCCACTCGCGGGCGGTCCACGGATCGTGGCGCAGCGCCGCGACGGCGCCGTAGGTCATCGTGGTCGGACACAGCGACCCCTGCTCGATGCGCGCCTGCATGACATAGCCGGCCGCACGCAGCGCATGGGCGCCGCGCGGCGCATCGACCGCCCAGGGCGAGGCATGGAAGCCACGGGCGACGATGCCGCGCATCAGTTCGTGCCATGCGGGGTGGAAGTCGATGCGGTCCACACGATGACCCTGCGCATCGAAGCTGCGCCATACCGGCGGGTGGTCGTTCGCCAGTCGGGCGCGTTCGGGATTGTCGCAATGGGCCAGCTCGACGCCGATGCGATGCAGATCTTCGAGATGGTCGTGGCCGCCTTCGCGCACGACGGCGTCGCTCAACGCGGCGTCGTTCGCGAAGAGATTGCTGTCGACGAGGACAGGGACCTGGTTGAACACGGCATCGGGCGCGGGCCGGCTCTTAATCGTTGTGGTCGGCGTCGTCATGGTTCGAGTTCCTTCACGGTCGAGTCCCTGCGCTAACATCTGGCCCCTCGCGCGAAGCATGATTGAAGACGCGCACAGCGACATCACAGGAGACACAACGCATGGACATCGCCGGCAAGGTATTCATCGTCACGGGAGGCGCATCGGGCCTCGGTGCGGGCACCGTTCGCATGCTGACCGACCACGGCGCGAAGGTCATCATCGCCGACGTCCAGGTCGAGCTGGGCGAAAGGACGGCCGCCGAGACCGGCCAGCAGTTCCTGCGTTGCGACGTGTCCAGCGAGGCCGACGGCCAGGCGGTCGTCGCGGCGGCGACCGCGACCGGCAAGCTGATGGGGCTCGTCAACTGCGCCGGCATCGCACCGGCCGTCAAGACCGTCGGCCGCGACGGCGCGCATCCCCTCGCCGTGTTCACGAAGTGCATCACGGTCAACCTGATCGGCTCGTTCAACATGATCCGCCTCGCCGCGGTCGCTATGGCCGCCAACGAGGCCGAGCCCACCGGCGAACGCGGCGTGCTGATCAACACCGCGTCGGTCGCGGCCTACGACGGCCAGATCGGCCAGGCGGCGTACGCCGCGTCGAAGGGTGGCCTGGTCGGCATGACGTTGCCGATCGCGCGCGACCTGGCCCGCAACGGCATCCGCTGCATGACGATCGCGCCCGGCATCTTCCGCACGCCGATGATGGACACCATGCCGCAGGACATCCAGGACTCGCTGGCCGCGAGCATCCCTTTCCCGTCGCGGCTCGGAACGCCGACCGACTACGCCAAGCTGGTCCACACCATCGTCACCAACGAGATGCTCAACGGCGAGACGATCCGTCTGGACGGCGCGATCCGGATGGCGCCGAAGTAATTCCGAGATGGAGGGGTCGCACGAGCGGCGGTTCGGCAACATCGACACCCTGCGGGGCGTCGCCGCGTTGCTCGTCATCTGGCTTCATTCCTCCGAAGTGTTCGTCGCTTTACCGGCGGTCGCCGCTCAGGGCACGGCTGCGTTCGATATCGCCGATCTGCTCGGGCTCGGCCGAATGGGCGTAGTCGCGTTCTTCGCGATCAGCGGCTACGTCATCGTGCCGACGGTCTGCGGGCCTCGTTTGGATGGCACGATCGATTTCCTGATCAAGCGCTTCTTCCGGTTGTTCCCGCCTTACTGGTTCGCGGTGGCGGTTGCCACCGTGACGGTCTGGTGGTTGTTCGGTCACCCGTTGAGAGCAGCGACGGTGGCGGCCAACCTGACAATGGTGCCGCTCGAGTTCGGCGAGCCGCAGATGATGGGCCACTTCTGGACACTCGAAGTCGAGCTGATCTTCTACGCAATCGTGGTCGCGTTGTTCTGGACGTCGAAGCTTGGCCGAGAGGACATCATCGCTTGGTCGCTTCTCGCGCTGAGTCTCCTGTGGCCCATCCTTTTCCGAACCAGGGTTGGTCGAATGATCCTCGACCACAACGAAGTCTGGACCTTCCTTTCATATTTTCTATCCGTCATGTTCTGGGGAGCGATGCTGAGAACGCGGATGGCACCGGCGACGCCGGCTCCCGAACCGGCGTCGAGACAAAGCTGGCCGTTCCTGGCGATGACCGCACTGGTCTTCGCACGTCCGCTGCTCGCGATCACGTTGGGTTCCGCAACGGTGAATCGCGAGGAATGGCGCGGAACGCTGCTCGGCCTTTTCCTGTTTCTGGCCGTCGTTCGCTCATCGGCGTGGTCCGGTCGCCCTTTCGTCTGGATCGGGACGATCAGCTACTCGCTGTACCTCCTGCACCCCGCCGTCTTCTATCCCCTGTTCCATGTTGCGTCGAGGCATCCGGCACTCGCCGACGCGCCTCTCTGGTCGTACGTCCTCGTTTCCATGATCGCGTCCGTGGCCTGCGCCTCGCTGGCGTATCGGTTCATCGAGCGCCCGTCAATAGCCTTGTCGCGACGCTGGCTGCGGCGCAGGAACGTTCGGTTCCCGCCGCCCGCGTCCGCCGCCGACCGCGGCATCAATTGAGTCGGTCGCTGGCGCCCCTCAGCACGTCGATCGTGCTGCGGATCTCGCCCGCCTCGGGAGCGTCCGGCGCCTTCTCGAGGTAGCCCGTCAGGTCCTCGAGCGCCGCCCGCGGGCATTCGAGCTGCGCGTAGACCAGGCCGCGATCGCGGCGCTCCGCGGGCTCGTCCGGCAGCAGGACGACGAGACGGTTCTGCACGTCGAGCAGCCGGTCGTAGTCGTTCCTGCCGTGATAGATGCCCTTGAGGTTGCGCAGGATGCGCGCCAGGATCTCGCGCGACGTCGCCTCGCGGATCGCCTGCGCCAACGCGACCTCGAGCATCGTCGGATCGATGCGCGCGGCCTTCTCGGCATCGCCCCTGAGCGTTTCCAGGAATTCGGAGAGCCGCGCCTCGAGATTCTCGCGCGACAGTGACGCGCCGGTCATCGGATCGAGATACAGGTCGCCGGCCCGCACCTTGAGCTTGACGAGGAAGTGGCCGGGGAACGACACGCCGCGCAGCGGCAGGCCGATCTGCTGGCCGATCTCCATCAACAGGACGCCGAGCGAGATGGGAATGCCGCGGCGACGCTCCAGCACCCGAGGCAGGTAGCTGTTGTCGGGGTCGTAGTAATCGTTGGCGTTGCCCGCGAAGCCCAGTTCGTGGAAGAAGTAGCGGTTCAGCAGCCGCAGCTTGTGGACCTGCCCGGCGTCGGCCGGCAGGCGAGCTTTCAGCGTGGCGGCGAGCCGGTCGATGTCCGATTGCACCGTTGCGAGGTCGAGTCGCGCGTCGATGTCCTGCGCGATCGACAGCGCGGCTTCGGTCAACGGAATGTCCTCGCCGTCGTCGGGCGGCGCGACGAGCGTGGCGAAATAATCGAGCGGGGTCATGACGACGTCGTCTTTCATAGTCCCCTCGGATCGCCCGAATCGCCGGCAGTTCTCATGAAGCTTCTAAATCGTGCGTTTCAGATGTCGCAAGCGCAGCCCGGCGAGCGCCAGCGCAGCGAAATACAGCAAGGCCCCGATGCCTACGATACCGCCGAGCGCCAGGACGCGATGCAACGGCTCGCTGCGCATCGCGATCCAGTCGTAGCGCGCGCCGCTCCAGCCGAGGAAGACACCCAGCACGCACAACGCGAACCCCAGCCGCGCGCCGAACGCCGCCCAGCCCGCTCGCGCCTGGTAGACGCCCTTGATCTTCAGCCCGACGAACAGCATCGCCGCGTTGACGCAGGCGCCGAGCCCGATCGCGAGGGCCAGCCCGGCGTGGGCGAACAGCGGCACGAACAGCAGGTTCATCAGCTGCGTGCCGATCAGCACGACGACGCCGATCTTCACCGGCGTCGTGATGTCCTGCCGCGCGTAGAAGCCGGGCGCGAGGATCTTGACCAGGATCAGGCCGATCAGCCCGACGCCGTATGCGGTCACCGCGTGCTGCGTGGCGACCACGTCGAGCGCCGTGAACTTGCCGTAGTGGAACAGGGTCGCCGTCAACGGCTGCGCGAGCAGCCACAACGCCAGCGACGACGGCAGCGCGAGCAGGAAGGTCAGCCGCATGCCCCAGTCGAGCAGCGCCGACACGTCGGCATGCTTGCCTTCCGCGTGCGCGTTGGAAAGGCTCGGCAGCAGGACCGTCCCGAGCGCGACGCCGAGCAGCGCGGTCGGAAACTCCATCAAGCGGTCCGCGTACGTGATCCACGACACGCTGCCGCACGCGAGGCGCGAAGCGATGTTGGTGTTGATGATCAGGCTGATCTGCGCGATCGACACGGCGAACGTCGCGGGCAGCATCTGCCGCAGCACACGGCGCACGCCGGGATCGGCCAGCGCGCCCTTCAGGTCGATGCCGATCCGCGGCAGCATGCCGACGCGGATCAGCGCCGGGATCTGGATCGCGAGCTGCAGCACGCCGCCCACCACGACGGCCAGCCCGAGCGCCAGCACCGGCGGATCGACGTAGCGTCGCACGAAGAGCGCCGAAAAAATGAATGAAAGATTGAGCAGGACCGGCGTGAACGCCGGCACCGCGAAGCGTCGCCACGTGTTGAGGATGGCCGACGCGCCGGCGACGAGGCCGATCAGCGTGATGTACGGAAACATCACACGGGTCAGCAGCACCGCGATGTCAAAACCGTCCTGGGTGACCCCCGACGCGGTGGCGACACCGCAGCGATCGGACTTGAGGCCGCCCGCCAGCAGCCAGACGACGGCCGGGGTGCCGAGCACGCCGATCACGGCCACGGCCACCAGCGTCCACGTCAGGACCGTGGCGACGTGATCGACCAGCGCGCGCGTTTCCTCCGCCGGCCGCTGGGCCTTGAATTCGCCGAGGATCGGCACGAACGCCTGCGAGAACGCGCCCTCGGCGAACAGGCGGCGCAGCAGGTTGGGAATGCGGAAGGCGACGAAGAAGGCGTCGGTCGCGACGCCCGCGCCGAAGAACGTGGCGGTCAGGTTCTCGCGGACGAGTCCCGTGATGCGCGACACCATCGTCATCCCGCTGACGGTGGCCAGCACGCGGAACAGGTTCATCGTTCGAATTATAGGGGGACGGTCGAACTGGCCTGTTCTGCTGCTCTCGCCGCATCGACTGGTTGCGTTTTTCACAATCAGTAGATAACATCGTGGGCTCGGTTTCTTTCGCCTCGGGCATCACGACGTCCAACGACGCGCCCACGACACCCGACGACATCGAATTGCCGTTGCGTCGCCGCGAAACAGGCCGGTTCCGAAGATCGATCGAACCCATTGCAGGCGCTTGCCGCCGCACTCCGAAGACTCATGGCCAATACCGTACAAGCAAAGAAGCGCGCCCAACAGAGCGCGGCACAGAACGCCCACAACTCCAGCCTGCGTTCGGCGTACCGCACGTCGGTCAAGGCCGTGCGCAAGGCCATCGCCGGCGGCGACGCGGCCGCGGCGCTCGCGCAGTTCCGCAAGTCGACCAGCATCATCGACCGCATCGCGGACAAGAAGATCATCCACAAGAACAAGGCAGCGCGTCACAAGAGCCGCCTCGCAGCGGCCGTCAAGGCCCTCAGCGCCTGATCCGCGTCATGCTTTTTCGAGAAGCGCACTCCGGTGCGCTTTTTTTTCGTCCGCTGGCCGGCTTCGCCTTCCAGGCTCAGCGAGCAGTCAGCCGGCAGCGGGCGGAATCGCCGGCAGCGTCGGCGCCGCGACGAGGTCCGCGGCGTCCAGCGTCACCAGGTCGTTGTCGACGGCGAAGCTCATCACGAAGTCCCAGGCACGCGGCTCCAGATCGCGCAACCGCGAATCGACGATGACGCAACGCACGCCGCCGACCATCGTCGGCTGCGCATACGGCGAGTAGCCGAACACGGGGCCGCGGGTCGCCACGTAGCCGGGCCGATACATCGCGAGCACACCGCACAGTCGCTCCGCCCAATCGCTCGGCCGAAATGCGCCGCCGTCGCTGGTGAGACCCTTGATGATCAGTTCGCGATGCGGCGCTGGATCGGACATGGAGGACGTTGGATCGGAGATCGCTGCACTCCCGGCGACGACGAAAGCGGGCGCGGAGTCGAGTGCCGACGGCAAGCGACAGACGTGAGACCCGCGAAGGCCGCGATTATAGCGAGCGCCGTCTGCGCGGCCGTCGAGGGCTGCGACGACGACTTCGACTCCGTCAACCCGGTCGCGGCGACGCGCGTTCCACACGCGCGGCGGGGGCATCAAACCTCGTCAGCCCAGCGCAAATCGCTTACCATGAGCGGCCGTCCGAGACCTGTTTCACGCGCCCATGAATCATCTATCCGCGACTGCATCTGCGCTCGCATCGACGTCCGCTCCCGCGCAGTCCGCCGCCGCTTCGCACGTCATGAACACCTACGCGAACCTGCCCGTGCATTTCACGCATGGCAAGGGCGTATGGCTGTGGGACGAACAGGGCCGAAAGTACCTCGACGGTCTGGCCGGCATCGCGGTCAACACGCTCGGTCACGCCCACCCGCGTCTGGTCGCGGCCATCGCGGATCAGGCGTCGAAGATCATTCATTCGTCGAACGTCTACAAGGTTCGTCTGCAGGAGACGCTGGCCGACAAGCTCGCAGCGCTGTCCGGCATGGACAAGGTCTTCTTCTGCAACTCGGGGCTCGAGGCCAACGAGGCCGCACTCAAGATCGCGCGGAAGTACGGGCATGATCAGGGCATCGCCAACCCGCAGATCGTCGTCTACGAGCATGCGTTCCACGGGCGCTCCATCGCGACGTTGTCGGCGACCGGCAACGCGAAGGTCCAGAAGGGCTTCGAGCCGCTGGTGCCGGGCTTCGTGCGCGTGCCCATCAACGACATGCCCGCTCTGGAGAATGCGGCCGTCGATCATCCGGACATCGTCGCCGTCTTCCTCGAGGCCATCCAGGGCGAAGGCGGCATCACGCCGGCACGGGTCGACTATCTGAAGGCCGTGCGCGCGCTGTGCGACGAGCGCGGCTGGCTGCTGATGATCGACGAGGTCCAGTGCGGCATCGGGCGCACCGGCAAGTGGTTCGCCCATCAGTGGGCCGGCATCCTGCCCGACGTGATGCCGCTGGCCAAGGGGCTCGCCGGCGGCGTGCCGATCGGTGCGGTCGTGGCGCGCGGCGTCGCCGCGAATGTCTTCGGCCCCGGCAATCACGGCACCACGTTCGGCGGCAATCCGCTGGCCTGCCGCGCGGCGCTCGAGACGCTCTCGGTGATCGAGGACGACGGCCTCCTCGCGCACGCCGAGCTGATCGGCCAGACCCTGCGCGGCGTGTTCTCGCGCGAGTTGTCGTCGCTGGCGGGGGTCATCGACATCCGGGGTCGCGGATTGATGCTGGGCATCGAGCTGGCCTGTCCGTGCGCCGACATCCCGAAGCGCGCGCTCGCGTATTCGGCCGACTACGGGCTGCTCGTCAACGTGACGCAGGAGCGCGTGGTCCGCCTGCTGCCGCCGTTGATCATGTCGGTCGAGGAAGCGGGTTGGCTGGCCGAAGGCGTCGTGACGCTGGTCCGCGAATTCCTGGCGAACCAGGTCGTGCCGAAGGCGGCCTGAAAGCGATTTCGAGGCGGTGGCGACCCGCGTGTCGATGCGGTCGCGTCGCGCCTGACGACGACAGACGCGGGCCTGACCGGGTCGGCCGACCCTCCGAACGATGACGATCCGCCACTACCTCCAGTTCAACGACTTCTCGCGCGAGGACTACGGTCACCTGTTCGAGCGCATGCGCCTGATCAAGGACCGCTTCAAGCGCTACGTCCCCTATCAGCCGCTGACCGATCGCACGCTCGCGATGGTCTTCGAGAAGGCGTCTACGCGCACGCGCGTGTCGTTCGAGGCCGGCATGTACCAGATGGGCGGGTCGGTCATCAACCTCAACACCGGCGACTCACAGCTCGGTCGCGCCGAGCCCATCGAGGACACGGCGCGCGTCATCAGCCGCATGGTCGACCTGGTCATGATCCGCACCTACGAACAGGCACGCCTCGAGACGTTCGCCGCGCACTCGCGCGTGCCGGTCATCAACGGGCTGACCAACGAGTACCACCCGTGCCAGATCCTCGCGGACCTGTTCACGTACATCGAGCATCGCGGCGACGTCCAGGGCGCGACGGTCGCGTGGATCGGCGATTCCAACAACATGTGCAACACCTGGCTGCAGGCCGCCGAGGTGCTCGACTTCACGGTCCACGTCTCGACGCCGCCGGGCTACGAGGTCCAACCCGAGCGGGCCGGCCTGCACAGCGCGTCGCACTACCGCACGTTCGCCGATCCGGCCGAAGCCTGTCGCGACGCCGACCTGGTGACCACCGATGTCTGGACCAGCATGGGCTTCGAGGCCGAGAACGAATCGCGGCAGAAGGCGTTCGCCGGGTGGCGCGTCTCGGACCGGCTGATGTGGTCTGCCAAGCCGACGGCGCTGTTCATGCACTGCCTGCCCGCGCATCGCGGCGAGGAGGTCGATGCGTCCGTCATCGACGGCGCGCAGAGCGTGGTCTGGGACGAGGCCGAGAACCGCCTGCACGCGCAAAAGGCGCTGATGGAGTTCCTGATCCTCGGGCGCACGCATGCGTGATCGCCCGGCTCCGCGCCGCCCTCGCCCGCTCGGTCTTCGACCGCTGCG
>CAZZWS010000175.1:0-8621 GCA_964657795.1 Beijerinckiaceae bacterium | reverse complement strand
CGACGCCGGCGACTTCATCGAGGCCAAGGACTGGATGCCGGACAACTATCGCAAGACGCTCGTGCGGCAGATCAGCCAGCATGCGCATTCGGAGATCGTCGGCATGCTGCCCGAAGGCAACTGGATCACGCGCGCGCCGACGTTGAAACGCAAGGCCATCCTGCTCGCGAAGGTGCAGGACGAAGGCGGCCACGGGCTCTATCTGTACGCGGCCGGCGAGACGCTCGGCACGTCACGCGATCAGATGCTTCACTCGTTGCATATCGGCAAGGCGAAGTACAGCTCGATCTTCAACTACCCCACGCTGACGTGGGCCGACATGGGCACCATCGGCTGGCTGGTCGACGGCGCGGCGATCATGAATCAGGTGCCCATCTGTCGCTGCTCGTACGCGCCGTACGCGCGCGCGATGATCCGCATCTGTCGTGAAGAGAGCTTCCATCAGCGGCAGGGTTACGAGTCGCTGCTGACGATGATGAAGCACGGCACGCAGGCGCAGAAGGACATGGTCCAGGACGCGGTGAACCGCTGGTGGTGGCCGTCGATCATGATGTTCGGGCCGCCCGACGACGAGTCGCCCAACAGCGCGCAGTCGATGCGCTGGGGCATCAAGCGCTTCTCCAACGACGACCTGCGCCAGAAATTCGTCGACGCGGCGGTCGAGCAGGCCGACATCCTCGGCGTGACGCTGCCCGACCCCGACCTGGTGTGGAACGAGGAGCGGCAGGCGCACGACTTCGGGACGATCGACTGGGCCGAGTTCAAGGCGGTGATCGCGGGCGACGGGCCGTGCAATCGCGAGCGGTTGCAGGCGCGGGTGGACGCGTGGGAGGACGGGGCGTGGGTGCGGGAGGCGGCGATGGCGCACGCGAAGAAGTTGGCGGAGCGCGAGGCGGGTGAACGGCTTGCCGCCTGACCGCCGGATCGACCGCGATTTTCCATTGGTCACCCCGCGAAGACCGGGGCCCAAGCGACTTGTTGGTTGGTGTGGCACGAACTTGGGCTTGGCCTGCGCCGGGGCAAAGGTATTGAACGACGAGCGAGCTCGCAGATGAACCGCATCCCTTTGCTTCGTCGTTCCCGCGAAGGCGGGAACCCAGTGTCGTTGCCTGGTTCACGCGATCATGAACGCCGCCGGGTTCCCGCCTGCGCTGGACCGACGAATTGAAAAAACGGAGCTGATCGATGGACACCAACAACGCCGCCGCCGAATTCCCCCTCTGGGAAGTCTTCGTCCGCAGCAAGGCGGGCCTCGACCACAAGCACTGCGGCAGCCTGCACGCCGCCGACGCGAAAATGGCCCTCCAGAACGCCCGCGACGTCTACACCCGGCGCCAGGAAGGCGTGAGCCTGTGGGTCGTCCGCTCGGACCACATCGTCGCCAGCGATCCCGGCGACAAGACGATGTATTTCGACCCGATGGAAGACAAGGTCTACCGGCATCCGACGTTCTATCCGTTGCCCGCAGCCGTCGACCACATGTGATGACGGACGTGCACACGATGACAGCGACGATGACAGCGCCGACGACGCAGGCGGGCGGCTCCGCCACGATTCCGCGCGATCCGGCCGTGGCCTATCTGCTGCGCATCGCGGATACCTGCCTGATCCACGCGCAGCGCCTCGCCGAGTGGACCGGTCACGCGCCGGTGCTCGAAGAAGACATCGCGCTGGCCAACATGGCGCTCGACCTGCTCGGTCAGGCACGCGCGCTGCTCGCACACGTCGGGCAGCGTGACGATGTCCGCCTCGACGAGGACCAGCTCGCGTTCCTGCGCAACGAGCGCGACTACTTCAACGTGACCCTCGTCGAACTCGAGAACGGCACGCGAGGCCGCAAGGACTTCGCGTTCACGACGCTCCGCAATGTCGTGATGGCCACGTTCCTCAAGCTGCTGTGGCAACGCCTGCAATCGTCGAGCGACGAGGCCGTCGCGGCCATCGCCGCGAAAGCCGCGAAGGAAGCCCGCTACCACCAGCAGCACGCGGGCGAATGGGTCGTGCGGCTCGGCGACGGCACCGACGAATCGAGCCGCCGACTGCTCGCCGCGCGCGATCGCCTGTGGCCTTACGTCGCGGAGCTGTTCGTGTCGGACGACGTCGACGAGGCCGCCGCAACGACCGGTCTCGGCCCGCGCTGGTCCGAATTGCAGCCGGTGTGGCTCGCCGAGACGACGGTGCTGTTCGACGAGGCACGCCTGCCCGCTCCGCCGCAGCCGATCCGCCCGTCCTCGTTCACGAGCACCGGCAAGATCGGCCGACACAGCGAGCAGATGGGCTTTCTGCTGGCCGATCTGCAATACCTGCAGCGCAGCTATCCCGGTGGCGTGTGGTGAGCACGAGGACGTCGACCGCGGCTTCCGCGACCTTCGAGGATGCGATGAAGGGCTTCGCTCGAACGCTGCCTGCGCACGTCGGCCCTGTCGAACAGCGTGAGACGCAGGCCGCGACGAGCGCCTCCCCGACGCGCGTCGCAGCAGCCTGGTCCGTGCTGCGCACGGTCCTCGATCCCGAAGTCCCGGCGCTGTCGATCGACGACCTCGGCATCGTCCGCGACGTCGTCGAGCACGACGACGGCAAACTGGAACTCGTGTTCACGCCGACCTACTCCGGATGCCCCGCGACCGAAGCGATCGAATCGTCGGCGCTGGCCGCGATCGCAGCCGCCGGCCTCGGCCCCGCGCGAGTCACACTGCGCCGCGCGCCGGCCTGGACCAGCGACTGGATCACGCCGGCCGGCCGCGACAAGCTCCGCGCGTACGGCATCGCGCCGCCGGGTCGCGCGTTGCCCGAGGGCACGCAGCCGCTGCGCTTCGTGTCACGTGCCGCACCGCCCTGTCCGCATTGCGGCAGCACGCGGACCGAACGCCTCGCCGCGTTCGGCTCCACGGCCTGCAAGTCGCTGCATCGCTGCCTCGCGTGCCGCGAGCCGTTCGAGCACTTCAAGGCGTTCTGACGCTCGATCAACGTGGCCCCGCTCTTCCATACGCTGCGCGTCCGCGCGATCGAGCCCGACACCGCGGAAGCCGTGATCGTGTCGTTCGACGTCCCGCACGACCTGCGCGAGACGTTCGGCTTCACGCAGGGCCAGTACCTCACGCTGCGCGCAGACGTCGACGGCGTGGATCTCCGCCGGTCGTACTCGATCTGCGCGGGCGTCGACGACGACGTGTTGCGGGTCGGCGTCCGCAAGGTGAAGTCCGGCGTGTTCTCGAACTGGATCAACGCGTCGTTGAAGCCCGGCGACGCGCTGCAGGTGATGGCGCCGCAGGGCCGCTTCTTCGTGCCGCTCGAACCGACGTCGCGTCGCCATCACGTCGGCATCGCCGGCGGTAGCGGCATAACGCCGATCCTGTCGATCATGAAGACCGTGCTGGCGCGCGAGCCGCACAGCCGCTTCACGCTGATCTACGGCAATCGTCAGCTCAGGTCGACGATGTTCAAGGAAGAGCTCGAGGATCTGAAGAACCGCTACATGACGCGGCTGACGCTGCAGCACGTGTTCTCCGACGACGCGGACGATAACCACGCGGATGCGCCGATCAATCACGGCGTGATGAACCGCGACAAGATCGGCTCGTTCCTGTCGTCGATCGTCCCCGCCGCGTCGATCGACCACGTCTACGTCTGTGGTCCGTTCCAGATGAACGACGAGGCCGAAGCTGCGCTGCTCGCGGCCGGCGTGCCCGAGGAGCGCATCCATATCGAACGCTTCGGCGTCGCGCAGGCCACGAGCACGGCGTTCGTCGACGCCGTTGTCCACGAGCCACGACCAGGTGACGCCGAGCAGGCCAGGATCGTCATCGTCCGCGACGGCCTGCGCCGCGAGATCACGTTCCGTCGCGACCAGCCGAGCATCCTCGACGCCGCGTCGGCGGCCGGCCTCGAAGTCCCGTTCTCGTGCACGTCCGGCGTCTGCGGCACGTGCCGCGCGAAGCTGATCGAAGGCGAGGTCCGCATGGAACGCAACTTCGCGCTCGACAAGCACGAGCTCGCCGCCGGCTTCGTGCTGACCTGCCAGGCGCACCCGATCACCGAACGCGTCGTGCTGTCGTTCGACGATCGTTGATGCGGCTCGAGTCTCCGCCGTCACTCGCCGATCCGCGCTTTCATCTGCGTCCTCTCGAACGCAGCGATGTCGACGCTTGGTACGCCTATCTTTCGATCCCCGCGGTGATCGAGCACACGAGCTGGAGCATCGCCGGCCCGGACGATCTCGCGCGCATCGTCGATGCGTGCAGCGCGTCGCACGACGAGACCATTGCCCGCTTCGCGATCGTCGACGGACACGGCGACTCGCTCGCCGGCACGATCGGGATCAATCAGATCGTGTGGCGCTTTCGCACGGCCGAACTGGCTTACGACTTCCACCCGATCCAGTCGGGACGTGGACTCGCGACGGCGTGCGCCCGGGCCGTGACGGACTGGATGCTCGACACCCATGACTTCGTCCGCATGAAAGCGACGACGCTCGACACGAACGGCGCTTCGCGACGCGTGCTCGAGAAGGCCGGTTACGCCCACGAAGGATTGATGAAGAACAAGAAGCTGGTGCGCGGACGACCGCGCGACTTCAATCTGTTCGCGCGGACCAGAGCGCCCTGATGGCTCGCGGTCGCGCTTCCAACTACGACGAGCAGCGCGCGATGATCCTCATCGCGGCCGCTCATCTCTTCGCGCATGGCGGCTATCCGGGCACGTCGATGAACGCGGTGGCCGAAGCGACCGGCCTGTCGAAGTCGAGCATCTATCACTACTTCCGCGACAAGTACGCGTTGCTGGTCGACATCGCGGAAGGTCACGTGTCGAAGCTCGAAACGCTCATCGTCGATGTCGAAGCCGAGGGATTGGCGCCGGACGAACACATGCGCATGCTGATCGCGCGGATCATGGCCGAATACGCCGGAGCCGAGGACGCGCATCGCGTGCTGACGAGCGAGGTCCGTTTCCTCGAACCGGCCGATCGCAAACGCATCATCGGCAAGGAGCGCCGCGTCGTCGACGGCTTCGCACGGGCCATCGCGGCCTGGCGGCCCGAGCACGCGACGTCCGAACTCGACAAGCATGACTTGACCAAGCCCCTGACGATGCTGCTGTTCGGCATGATCAACTGGATGTTCACGTGGATGAAGCCGGGCGGCGCGCTGACCCACGAGGCGCTGGCACCGATCGTGACCGACCTCTTCTTCGGCGGCGTGCCTGCGGTGCGCGGTCCCGCGGCGAAGCCACGACATCGAGCCCGAGTTCCGACGACATGACCCACCCATCACTGGCCGCGGACTTCGATCTGCGGCGGCTGCTACCGTCGTTCTACGACGACCCGTATCCGACCTATCGGGCGCTGCGCGACGAGGCGCCGGTCAAGCGGCTGCCGGACGGCTCGGTCTTCCTCACGCGCTATGCCGACCTCGTCGCCGTCTACAAGGACACCGATCGCTACAGCTCGGACAAGCGCGAGGAGTTCTTGCCGAAGTACGGCGACACCGCTCTCTACGCCCATCACACGACCAGCCTCGTGTTCAACGACCCGCCGCTGCACACGCGCGTGCGTCGCCTGATCGCCGGTGCGCTGACGCCCAAACACATCGCGGCGATGGAGCCGGCGCTGATCGCCCGGGTCGAACATCTGCTCGACGCGATGGACGCACGGACGCGTCGTGGCGAGGGGTCGAAGACGCATTCGGTCGACCTGATCGAGGACTTCGCGTCGGCGATTCCGATCGAGATCATCGGCAACCTGCTGGCCATCCCGCACGACCGGCGCGAGCCGTTGCGCGACTGGTCGCTCGCGATCCTCGGTGCGCTCGAACCGGTGCCGACGAGCGAGCAACAGGCCGCCGGCAATCGATCGGTCGAACAGTTCCTGGCCTATCTCGACGTGCTCATCGCCGAACGCCGCGCCCATCCCGGCGATCCCGAGACCGACGTGCTGTCCCGCTTGATCGCCGGCGAAGGCGGTGACGGGGGTGAACGCCTCACGCCCGACGAGCTGATGCACAACTGCATCTTCCTGCTCAACGCCGGCCACGAGACGACCACCAACCTGATCGGCAACGGCCTCGTGGCGTTGACCGCATGGCCGGAGCAACGTGCACGCCTGATCGACGATCCGTCGCTGATCAACAAGGCGATCGAGGAATTCCTGCGCTACGAGAGCTCCAACCAGCTCGGCAACCGCATCACGACCGAGGCCGTCGAGCTCGGCGGCGTCGCGCTCGCGCCCCGCACGCCGGTGCATCTGTGCATCGGTGCGGCGAACCGCGATCCGCAACAGTTCGCCGATCCCGACCGGCTCGACGTGGGTCGCGCGCCCAATCGTCATCTCGCGTTCGGGTCGGGTCCGCATCAATGTGTGGGACTGGCCCTGGCGCGACTCGAAGGACGCGTCGCGGTGGCGCGCTTCCTCGCGCGCTTCCCCGGGTACCGACTCGACGGTGAGCCGACCCGCGGCGGCCGCGCCCGCTTTCGCGGCTTCCTCCACGTTCCCGTCCGGCTGACCGGCTGACCTCATGCCGGGCGACGCCGCCGTGTGAGACATCGGCTGAATCGTCCGATCGAACCGGGCATCCGGCGCGTCGACGCCTATGATCGACCGGATCGCGCTCTTGGCGCGGCCGTTGCTCGGGATCATCGGAGGAACCCATGGATGAAGTGACGCACGACGCTGATCGCCACGGAGACGAGGCGTTCGGTACGACCGCCCGACCGGGTGGTGCGACCGTAACGCGGCGGGTGTTCCTGCAGACGGCGGTCGCGACCGCGGGCGTCGTCGGCGTGCCGATGGCACACGCACAGGCCGATGCCGTGGTCCCGTCCGACCCGAACCCCGCGGCGCGCCCCGTCGAGCTGTCGATCAACGGACGCGACGTGACGTTGCAGCTCGAACCTCGCGTGACGCTGCTCGACGCGTTGCGGGAGTACGCGGGCCTGACCGGCACCAAGAAGGGCTGCGACCGCGGGCAATGCGGCGCGTGCACCGTGCTGCTCGACGGACGCCGTGTGAATGCATGCCTGATGCTGGCGATGCAGGCGGAGGGGTCACGGATCACGACCGTCGAGGGACTCGCGTCCGGCGATCCGGCCCGTCCGCGCCTCGCGCCGCTGCAGGCCGCTTTCATCGAGTACGACGCGTTCCAGTGCGGCTTCTGCACGCCTGGCCAGCTCTGTTCGGCGACGGCCGTGCTCAAGGAGATCGGGGACGGCTCCGTGAGCGCCGCGACGCCCGACGTGCGTACGTCGCGCATCGAACCCAGCGATGCCGAGATCCGTGAACGGATGAGCGGCAACCTCTGTCGCTGCGGTGCGTATCCCAACATCGTCCGCGCGTTGCGCAGCGTGGCGAACGGCGCGCACACCGCAGCCGTGACGTCCGATCGCGTGATCCACGCCGTGAGCGACATCGCGGTCGTCGACAAGGTCGCGGACTCGTTCGTTGACAACGCAACGATCGCCTGAGGACGACGACCATGCAGGCATTCGACTATCAACGCGCGACCGACGTCGCATCCGCGGTCGCCGCCGGGCAGCGACCCGGCGTCCGCTACCTCGGCGGCGGCACCAATCTCATCGATCTCATGAAAGGCGGCGTCGAACACGCCACGACCCTCGTCGACATCACGCGTCTGCCGCTCGCCGATATCCGCGAGACGCCCGATGGCGGCGTGACGATCGGCGCGATGGTCCGCAACAGCGACCTCGCCGACCATCCGCTGATCCGTACGCGCTACCCGCTGTTGTCGCAGGCGCTGGTCAGTGGCGCGTCGGGACAGCTTCGCAACATGGCGACCGTCGGCGGCAACCTGCTGCAGCGCACGCGCTGCTACTACTTCGTCGACACCGCGTTCACGATGTGCAACAAGCGCATGCCCGGATCCGGCTGCGCGGCGCTCGACGGCCACAACCGCATCCACGCCATCGTCGGGGCGAGCGAGTCGTGCATCGCGGTCAATCCGTCCGACATGAGCGTGGCGCTCGCCGCGCTCGACGCGACGGTGCGCGTCACCGGACCGCGTGGCGAGCGACGCATCGCGTTCGGCGACTTCCATCGGCTGCCCGGCAGCGCCCCCGAGCGCGATACCACGCTCGCACCCGGCGAGTTGATCGTCGCGGTCGACCTGCCGCGATCGCGCTTCGCCGATCACGCGCACTACCTCAAGGTCCGCGATCGGGCGAGCTACGCGTTCGCGCTGGTCTCGGTGGCGGCCGCGGTGGATGTCGATGGCGGACGCATCCGCGACGCGCGCATCGCGCTGGGCGGTGTGGCTCACAAGCCGTGGCGCGCGGTCGAGGTCGAGGCCGCGTTGAACGGCCAGGTGCCGACGACGGACAACGTCACGGCCGCCGCGACGATGTTCGGCCGCGACGCGTGGCCGCATCGCGACAACGCTTTCAAGGTCGAGCTGGCACGACGGTCCATCGTCCGTGCGATCGGCAACGCCGTCGCTTGAGCGAGGACAGACCATGACGATCGATCCGAATGCAGTGCTCGGCAAGCCGCTGGACCGCCGCGACGGCCCCGCGAAGGTGACCGGTACCGCGCTCTATGCCGCAGACCAGCCGGTCCGCGACCCGCTCCACGGCGGCCGTGACAGCGTGGGTCACGGCGTGGGTCACAGCGTACT
>CAZZWS010000174.1:0-8682 GCA_964657795.1 Beijerinckiaceae bacterium | reverse complement strand
TCGTGGACACCTCCCATCAAAAGGATCGGATGTCCGCGAAACCGAGTCAACTTCAGACATACATCTTTCCGCCTCCTTGGTTACCGTCTTGCGGTTCAAGAAAGTAACTGGCCCCCGCAGAGGGACATAAGCATTCACTTCTTTAATTACTTTCTTGCGGACCTAAGCAATCAACTAACCCCCGCAGGGTGACATGCGCTTTCAAATACCGAGCGATCAATAAAGGCCAACTTCAAACGCCCATCCTCAACCCTTATAAAACAAATAATCCGCCGAATACCGAACCCCCTTCTTCACCCCGACAGACCCCACGCCACACATGTCCGACGGCGCCACCCCGCCGTCCGTATTGACCCGTTGCACATACGTCACGCCGCTCATCACACCGGTCCGCGGCGCAGGGCTTCCCTGCAACAGAATCCACGGGATGCTGAGCGCTGCGGGCGCCGGGGATTCGGCCAGTTCCTTGCCGGTGACCTTGCTGTCGTCGCCGTATTCCCACGTCGGGCCGCCGTAGTGCCGGCCGACCAGCGAATTGCTCTTGTCGAACAGCGCGGCCTCGGGCGAGACGAACACCCAGTCGTAGCCGCCCGCGGCGCCCGGCTTGACCCGGCATTCGTAGTTCTGCAGCCCCGATCCATGCAACGAGAAGGCCAGCTTGTTGCCGCTCGGCACCGCGATGACCGCGGGCACGTTGTCAGCCTTGAGCGTCGAGTCGGTCTTGGCGCCCGGCGCCCCGGCGCAGGCCGACAGCGCGATGACCAGCGGCAGGAGCATGAGGGGAGACGGGTTTTTATTGGATGGCATGTTGAATATCTCCGGGTGAACAAGGCGGTTCCGGCGCCACCGCCGAGGTGGGTCATGGCGTCGCGTCGCATCTTCGCATTGCTGCCTGACGCTCAGATCTCTTCGTAGAGCGGCAACGTCAGGAATTCCTCGAACGCGTCCTTCGTGCTCATCTCCTTGAAGATCTCGGCGGCACGGTCGAACTTGCCCTCGAAACCACCGGCCTTGATCTTCGCGAGTTCCTCGGGCACGAGCGCACGGACCATGTCGGCCGTGATCCTGCGGCCGTCGTCGAGCACGCCCTTCGGCGTGCGGATCCACTGCCAGACCTGGCTGCGGCTGATCTCGGCGGTGGCCGCGTCTTCCATCAGGTTGTGGATCGGCACGCAGCCGTTGCCGGCCAGCCAGGCGCCGAGGTAGTGGACGCCGACGTTGATGTTCATCCGCAGGCCGGCTTCGGTGATCGGAGTCTCGGGCCTGAAGTCGAGCAGGTCCGCCGCGCTCGCCTCGACCTCGGGCTTCTGCTTGTCGAATTGATTGAGCCGGTCGCCCAGCACCTCGACGAACTCCTTCATCGACGGCGCGACGAGGCCCGGGTGCGCGACCCAGCCGCCGTCGTAGCCATCGGTCGCATCGCGCCGCTTGTCCGCGATGATGCCCGCCATCGCCGTCTCGTTCTTCACCGGGTCGTTCTTGATCGGGATCAGCGCGCTCATGCCGCCGATGGCCGGCGCGCCGCGCTTGTGGCACGTCTTCAGCAACAGGAGGGCATAGGCGCGCATGAAGGGCGCGGTCATCGTGACCTTGGCGCGGTCGGCGAGGCAGAAATCCTGGTCGGCCTTGAACTTCTTGATGCACGAGAAGATGTAGTCCCAGCGGCCCGCGTTGAGGCCGGCCGAGTGGTCGCGCAGTTCGTAGAGGATCTCGTCCATCTCGAACGCGGCGAGGATGGTCTCGATCAGTACCGTGGCCTTGATCGTGCCGTGGGCGAGGCCGACTTCCTGCTCGGCCATCGTGAAGATGTCGTTCCACAACCGCGCCTCCAGATGCGACTCCATCTTGGGCAGGTAGAAGAACGGACCTGCGCCGCGCGCGACCTGTTCCTTCGCGTTGTGGAACACGAACAGGCCGAAGTCGAAGATGCCGCCGGAGATGCGCTGGCCGTCGATCAGCACGTGCTTCTCGTCGAGGTGCCAGCCGCGCGGACGTACCTGCAGCGTGGCGATCCTGTCGTTGAGCCGGTAGGTCTTGGTGCCGGCCGCCGTCGTCTGTTCGAGCGTCAGCGTGCGGCGGATGGCGGCCTTGAGATTGATCTGCCCCTGGATCTGGTTGGTCCACGACGGCGCGTTGCTGTCCTCGAAATCCGTCATGTAGCTGTCGGCCCCGGAGTTGAACGCGTTGATGACCATCTTGGCCTCGACCGGTCCGGTGATCTCGACGCGCCGGCAGTACAACGCCTCGGGAATCGGCGCGATTTTCCAGTCGCCGTCGCGGATCGCCTGCGTTCCCGGCAGGAAGTCGGGGCGCTCGCCGGCGTCGAGCTTCTTCGCGCGGTCCACGCGGGCCGCGAGCAATTCGTGGCGACGCGACTCGAACGCACGCGACAGCTTCGCGACGAAGGCGAGGGCCTCGGGCGTGAGGATCTCCGCGAACGCGGGCGTGATCTCGGCTCCGATCGTCATGCCGTGGGGCAGGGTGGTCATGGGTTCTCCTTGAGAGTTATGAATATGAGCGGTCGATCAGTGACGATGCGTCCAGACGAATGCGATGACCTCGTCCATCGTGCGACCGGTCGCCGTCGGCTGCACGCCGAGCTCCTCCAACGGCAGGCCGGCCCGATTGATCCAGAATGTCGTGTAGCCGTACCAGGTCGCGCCGCACGCGTCCCACCCGTTGCTCGACACGAAGAGGATTTCGTTGACTTCGCAACCAAATGCCGCCGGTCCCAATGCGTAGGCCTCCGGCGCGGTCTTGAACCTGCCGACACGATCGACCGACAGCAGATGATCGAAGACGCCGTCGAGGCCGCCGTTGGACACCACGGCCTGGAGCATCGGCGGATCGCCGTTGGACAGGATCGCGAGCGGTAGCCCGATCGCCTTGAGCTGGCGCAACGCGGGGGCGACGTCGGAGAACACGGCCAAGCGATCGTATCGCGTCATCAGCGCTTCGGCATCGGCATCGGCCAGCGGCAATGCGAGGACGCGTGCGGCGGCGGTCAATGCGTCGCGCGTGACGCGGCTGAACGGCTGGTAGCGATCCGACATCGTCCGCAGGCGCGTGTAGTCGATCTGCTTCGTGCGCCACGACGCGGCGAGTTCGGCGCCACGGCCGGGCCACAACGCATCGGCCAGCAGCCCGATCGACTGGACGTCGAAGAGCGTTCCGTAAGCGTCGAATGCGATGGCCTTGATCATGGGTCCACGACAGCGGGAGGCGGGCCGACGTCGGAATCGTCGGCTGCCGGAGGATGCGCTAGACGAGGACTTCGACGGCCGCGGGGTGACTGAGAAAGTGTTCCGGGCTCGCGGTGAGACCGTAGGCGCCGGATTGAAACACAACCACGAGGTCGCCGATATCGGCGCGGGCGAGATCCATGCGGTCCGCGAGCAGGTCGAGCGGCGTGCACAGCGGTCCGACCACCGACGAGACCTCGCGCTCGCGATCGGGACCGCGCGTGCCGATGGCCACCGGATAGTTCTTGCGGATCACCTGGCCGAAGTTGCCGGACGCCGACAGGTGATGGTGCAGGCCGCCGTCGGTGACGAGGTAGACCTGACCGCGCGACACCTTGCGGTCGATGACACGTGCCACGTACACGCCGGCCTCGCCGACGAGATAGCGACCGAGTTCGATGACGAGCTGCGCCTCCGGCAACAGCCGTCGCGCTTCGTCGACGAGGCCGTGCAGGTGCGTGCCGATCGCGGCGAGGTCGAGCCGGTCCTCGCCGGGGAAGTAGGGAATGCCGAAGCCACCGCCGATGTTGAGCGTGCGGACCGGGGACGGTGCGTGCGCGGCGAGCCTGGAAGCCAGCTCGACCGCCTTCGTCTGCGCTTCGACGATGGCCTCGGCGCGCAGGTTCTGCGAGCCGCTGAAGATGTGGAAGCCTTCGAAGATCAGCGGCGCAGTGATCGTCGGCAACAGGTCGGGCAGCGTCTCGGCGTCGATGCCGAACTGCTTGGGGCCACCGCCCATCCGCATGCCCGAAGACTTGAGTTCGAAGTCCGGATTGACGCGGATCGCGATACGGGCGTCGATGCCGAGCTCGGTCGCGATGCCGGCGATGACCTTGAGCTCGTTCGGCGACTCGACGTTGATCAGCACGCCCGAGGCGATCGCCATCCGCAATTCGCCCGCCTGCTTGCCGGGTCCGGCGAAGCTGATCTCGCGCGGGTCGGTGCCGACGTCGAGCGCCACCCGCAGTTCGCGCCCCGACGCGACGTCGATGCCGTCGACCTCGCGCGCCATGTGCGCGACGACGGCGGGCATCGGGTTGGCCTTCATCGCGTAGTGCAGGTCGATGGAGGCGGGCACGTGCGAGCGCAGTTCGGCGACGCGCTTCGTCAGCAGTGCGCGGTCGTACGCGTAGAACGGCGTCTGACCGACGCGCGCGGCGAGGCGGTCGAGCGCAATGCCGCCGACGGTGAGCTGGTCGCCGACGAACGGGTAGGCATCGGATACCGCATGGAGCAGCTTCGGCCGGTCGCTGGTCGTCATCGTGGTCATGCCGATCCGACGCGGGCTTCGGGGACCGCGACGTCGACGAAGGGATTGACGAACTCGGTCGACAGCTTCTTGCGGTCGATCTTGCCGTTGGGGTTGCGGGGCAGGGCGTCGTCGCGTAGTTCGATGACGGCCGGCTGCATCCACGCCGGCAGCGCGCGTTGGCAGGCTCGCTTGATGGCGACGACGTCGGTTTTCGTCTTCGCCATCGCGATCACGACGATGGCCTGGCCCAGCACCGGATGCTCGACGCCGAACGCCGCGGCTTCGGCCAGCAGGCCGCTCGCGTAGAGTGCTTCCTCGATCTCGGTCGGGCTGACGCGATAGCCCGAGGTCTTGATCATCTCGTCGCGCCGGCCGATGAAGTACAGATAGCCCTCGGCGTCGCGCTTCACGTTGTCGCCCGAGAACACCGCGATCTCCGGCAGCACGAGACCCGCCGTCGCGCCGCCCGCGGCACGCGGGATCGGCTTGTAGCGTTCGGCTGTCTTGACCGGGTCGTTCCAGTAGCCCATGCCGACCAGCGCGCCGCGATGGACCAGCTCGCCGGGTTCGTCGGCGGCGCATTCGCTGCCGTCCTCGCGCAGCACGAGGATCTCCGCATTGGGGATGGCCTTCCCGATCGAATCGGGACGGGCATCGACTTCGGAAGGCGGCAGATAGGTCGAGCGGAAGGCCTCGGTGAGGCCGTACATCAGGAAAGGCTTCGTGTGCGGCAGATGCGCCCGCAGCGCGTCGAGCGTCGCACGCGGCATGCGGCCGCCGGTGTTGGCGATGTAGCGCAGGTGCGTGGTGATCGACGCCGGCCAGTCGAGCGCCGCGAGCTGGATCCACAGCGGCGGCACGGCGGTCAGGCCGGTGATCCTTTCGGTGCCGAGCGCGGTCAGCACGTCGCGCGGCAGCAGGTAGTTCATCAGCACCGTCGTCGCGCCGGTCGCGAACGCGGTGGTCAACTGGCTGAAGCCCGCGTCGAACGACAGCGGCAGCACCGCGAGCAGGCGATCGCCCGGGCCATTCTCGAGATAGCTTGCCACGCTCTTCGCGCCGGCCACCATGTTGCGATGGGACAGCACGACGCCTTTCGGCTTGCCGGTGCTGCCGGACGTGTAGAGGATGGACGTCATGTCGGTGTCGACGACGCGCGCGACGGTTGCACCCCCGGTGCTCTCGGCCAACAGTTGCTCCCACCCGATGACCTGCCACGGCTGGCCGGTCATCCCGTCGAGTTCGGCGTCGAGGTCCGCGTCGACTCCATCGGTCAACACGACCGTGTGCAGATCGGGACAAGCCGGCAGCGCATCGACCAGACCGTAGTAGCGGTCGCGCGACGTGACGAGGATGCGGACGTCGCAGTCGGTGAGGATGTACGCGACCTGCTCGCTCTTCAGGAGCGGATTGACCGGCACGAAGACGCCGCCGGCCGCCGCCGCGCCGAAGACCGACACGACGAACTCGACGCGCTTGTCGAGATAGACCGCGAGACGTTCTGAGCGCGCGAGTCCGATCGCCGCGACGGCCCGTGCGAAGCGCTCGACGCGGTCGGCGAGGTCCTGGTAGCTCAGCGTCGTGCCCTGCGCCGACAGCGCGGGAGCGTCGGGCGCGCGCTGCGCCGAGGCCGTGATCAGCTGATGCAGCAGATGGTTGTCCATGTTCAGGTGGGGGCCGAAACGGCTTCGGCGGTCGGTGCGGGCGTGGCGTCCACCGCCGCAAGACGCGCCGCGCGGGCACGGCGCACGGCGTCGAGCTTCGCGACGAGCGGCCAGCGATAGGTCGTGGCGTGATACAGCGTGCGCACCTCTTCGCTCCACTTGGTATGCCATTCCATCACGCGACCGTAGAACTCGATGCGCTTCAACCGCCCCTCGGTGAAGATGGCCGGGAAGTAGTCGTGCCGCATCAGGAACGCCGGCGAGGTACCGCGGATGGTCTCGTCGAACGCCGTCTTGAGGATCACCATGACGCCCCGATGCTCGATGCAGAGGTCCATCGCCGCCAGCCGTGGACCGTAGAAGCAGCGATAGATGCGCGCCATGCCGCGCGCGGCGAAGCGCTCGAACACGTCGCGATAGAAGCGACCCTGTGCGTTGTCGGCCGACACGGCGGTGCCGCCCGAAGCCTTCCAGCCGGCGCTCTCGAGCCGGCCGTAGTCGACGATGGCCGCGGGCATGTCGGCGACTTCGGTCAGGCAGTCGAAGCGCACGCCGACGCCTTCCGACTCGAGCTTGTTGCGCTGCTTCTTCATGTTGGCGCGCAGGTTCTTGCCCCGTGCCGACCAGTAGTCGTCGAAGCTTCCGGTGATCGTGACGCGGGCGGTGTCGATGTAGTCGGCGGTGACGGCCGGGTTGGTCACCCCGGGGTTCGCGGGCCGCGTCACGTGCTCGGGGTCGAGCTGGCTGATGCCGACCATCGCGGTCGTCGCTCCGAGCGCCGCGGCCAGCGCGGACATGAGCTCGCCGTCGGCGAGCCCCCGATCGATCTGCAGCCACAAGCCGAGGGGAGCCTGCGACGGCTGGAACGTGTCCTGCACGAACGCGTTGGACTTCGCGACGACGCACGCCTGCGTCCATCCCGCGCCACCGTCGACGAACGCCATGCGCTCGGCGCCCGTGCCGAAATGCGTCAGCAGCGGCGCCACGAAGTCGGCATGCAGCACCGGAGATCCGAAGCCCGCGTCGTTGAGCGCATTCCATTGCGCGGCGCGATCGGCGAAGGTCGCGGCGTCGACCACCTGCCAGCGCGGCTTCAACATGCGGCACCCGCGGCACCCGCGGCCGCGAAGGCCGCCTTCACGCGCTCGATGATCCAGCCGAGTTCATCGTCGGTGATCTCCTGGTGGCAGGGCAACTGGAAGATCTCGGTGGCATAACGCGCGGACAGCGGATCGATCCGCGCCGCTTCGTCGTTCCACAGCCGCTCCCAGCGGAACAGCGGGACCCCGTCGTTCTTGAGGCGTGCGAAGACGCGATCGGGCCGGTCCACCCAGAGGGGAAAGACATACGGCACCACACCCGCGGGCAGGTGATCGAACAGCGGACGGGCGGACGGCAGTTCGCGCAAGGCGTCGTCGAGCCGTTGATAGTTGGCGCGACGTCGCTCGATGATGCGCGCCACCGGCAGGCGCTCGACGAGTTGCTGCGATGCGAACGAGATGCGGCGGTCGAGCCATGCCGGGTCGAGGCCGTTGACGCCGTCGGACGCGGCCGGGTCGTGATAGGCGAAAGGCTTCGCGCTGCGGGCACGCAGGCGCTTGAAGCCGCGCCACATCGCATCCTTCATCGACAACGTCGTCTGCGCCGCGGCCTGCATGCCGGGAAAGCGCCGATAGAAGAGGCCGCGTTCGATGGAGTTCAGCAACGCCTTGGCCTCGAAGCGACCGGACGGTCGCTGCAACGCGAGATCGGCCAGCGAGTGACGGGCCGAGATCAGGCAGCCGCCGTCGTAGACCGGGAAGAATTTCATCAGGCTGACCGCCGCGTAGTCGCCCCACGAGCCGATCGGCGCGTCGTCGGCGATGCCGAAGACCGCGTGCGCGCAGTCCTCGATGACCGGGATGCCGCGGGCGCGCGCGAACGCGGCGATCGACTTCATCGCCTGCGGAAAGCCGAAGTAGTGGGTGACGATGATCGCGCGGACATCGGTGAGGTCGGTCGCGGCGAGTGCGGCCAGCGGCACTTCGAGCGTCGCGGTCAGCGGGAAGAAGAGCGGCGTCGCACCGCAGAAGACGATGGGTTCGACCATCGACAGGCAGTGATAGGCGGGCACCAGCACGCGGTCGCCGGCGCCGACGCCGAGGCGCTGCAACGCGAGCGCGATCGCGACCCGCGCGCTGGTCACGTACTGCTTGTGAGGCAACGCGAGGATGTTGGGATAGGCGCTGGCCTGCCGCTCGCGATCGGTTCTCGACCGTGATGGCGCCCGGGAGAACGACGCCCAGCCGAGGACCGGATTCTTCGGGACGCGGGGCGCCGGGAAGTTGAGCGACGGCGGATCGTCCGGAGGCATGCCGCGTGCTGGGTCAGCGTGGTGGGAGGAGCTCGAAACGATCCGCTTCGACAGGATGAGGGTGTCGCTGGTGATCACGTTCTTCGCGGAGAGCCGCGTTCCTGGAGACGGGGGAGATCGGCGGCTTCGACTTCGATCGTGTCGGCGCACCGGCCCGCCTGGATCTGGCTC
>CAZZWS010000173.1:0-8684 GCA_964657795.1 Beijerinckiaceae bacterium | reverse complement strand
TGGGTCCATCCCGCTTGGTTCCATCCCGTTCAACAAGCCGTACATGGTCGGAACCGAACTCGACTTCGTGCGGCAGGCGCACGGCAACCTGCAACTCGCCGGGGACGGTCGCTTCACCGCGCTCTGCAGTCGCTGGCTCGAGCGTCAGGTCGGCTGCGAGGAGGCGTTGCTGACGCACTCGTGCACCGCGGCGCTCGAGATGGCGGCGATCCTGATCGACATCGAAGCCGGCGACGAGATCGTGATGCCGTCGTACACCTTCGTGTCGACCGCCAACGCGTTCGTGCTGCGCGGCGGCGTGCCGGTCTTCGTCGACATCCGCCCGGACACGCTGAACATCGACGAACGGTTGATCGAGGCCGCCATCACGCCGCAGACCAAGGCCATCGTCGTCGTGCACTACGCGGGTATCGCGTGCGCGATGGACGTGATCATGGACATCGCGCGGCGTCACGGCCTGTTCGTCGTCGAGGACGCCGCGCAGGGGCTGATGTCGACCTGGCGCGGCCGGCCGCTCGGCAGCATCGGCGATCTCGGCACGATCAGCTTCCACGAGACCAAGAACATCATGTCCGGTGAAGGCGGCGCGCTGCTGATCAACCGGCCCGCGCTCGTCGAACGCGCCCGCCTGATCCGCGAGAAGGGCACCGATCGCACGCGCTTCCTCGAAGGCCTCGTCGATCGCTACACGTGGGTCGACATCGGCTCGTCGTACCTGCCGAGCGAGATGACCGCCGCGTTCCTGTGGGGCCAGATGGAAGCGGCGGCATGGATCACCGCCACGCGCATCGCGTTGTGGAACCGTTATCACGGCGGGCTCGAACCGCTCGAGAAGGCGGGTCGATTGCGCCGCCCGATCGTACCCGATCACGCCGTCGGCAACGGCCACATGTATTACGTCCTGCTCCCCGACGCGGGACAGCGGCAAGGCTTCCTCGATCGGCTGTCCGCCCGGGGCGTCGCGGCCGTGTCGCATTACGTGCCGCTGCATTCGTCGCCGGCGGGTCGGCGCTTCGGACGTTGCCACGGCACGCTCGAGCACACGTCCGCATGCGCCGGACGCCTCGTGCGGCTGCCGATGTGGCTCGGGCTCGAGGCGCAGCAGACGCACGTCATCGAGACGGTGGGCCGGGTGCTCGAGGACCTCTGACGGACTCGCGGTCGACCGCGTCGCTTCAGAGACTGTCCGGCCCGAAGGCGCCCGGCAGCAACTGATCGATGGTCCAGCGATGGATCGCGTCGCCATCGCAGCCGCTGACGACGCGTGCCTCGGACCCGAACTCGAAGATCACCTGCCGGCAGGCGCCGCACGGCGAGACCGGCGTGTCGGTCGGCGTGTGGATCGCGACCGCGACGACCTTGGTGACGCCGGCATGCACCGCCGCGAAGATCGCGTTGCGTTCCGCGCACGAGCTCAACCCGTACGACGCGTTCTCGACATTGGCTCCGGTGAAGATGCGGCCGTCGTCGGCGAGGACCGCCGCGCCGACGTGGAAGCGGCTGTACGGCGCGTAGGCCCGAGGACTGGCATCGCGTGCGGCGGCGAGCAACGCGTCGTACCAGTCGGCGCCTGGTTCGAAGGTGGTTGCAGACGGCGTCATGGCAGGAGCTTCATCTATGATTCCGAAGCGATGGACCGTCGGCGGGCGACGTCCGCGACGACGAACGGAGGAACGACGATTATGGCGGACGGAACGATGGCCGGTGTCGGCTGGATCGATGTCCTGCGCAGCATCGGCGGCATCGTCGGCCTGCTCGTCATCGCGTGGCTGCTGTCGATGAACCGCCGCGCCATCCGTCCTCGCGTGGTCTTCGCCGCGCTCGCCGCACAGATCGCGATCGGCGCGTTGATCCTGTTCGTGCCGCTCGGCAAATCGGTGCTCGGCTCCGTCGCCATCGGCGTCAACCACGTCCTCGAATACGGCAACAAGGGCATCGAGTTCATGTTCGCCGGCCTCGTGTCGCCGAAGATGTTCGAGGTGTTCGGCGGCCTCGGTTTCGTGTTCGCGCTGCGCGTGCTGCCGGCCATCATCTTCGTCACCGCGCTGATCTCGGTGCTGTATCACGTCGGCGTGATGCGCTGGATCGTGAGTGGCGTCGGCAGCCTGTTCCAGAAGATCGTGGGCGTGTCGAAGATCGAGTCGTTCTCGGCCGTCGCCACCATCTTCCTCGGCCAGTCCGAGATGCCCGCGGCCGTCAAGCCGTTCATCCTGCAACTGCGCGGGCCCGAGCTGTTCGCGATCATGACGAGCGGCATGGCGTCGGTCGCCGGCTCGGTGCTGGCCGGCTACGCGGGTCTCGGCGTGCGGCTCGAATACCTCATCGCCGCGTCCTTCATGGCCGTGCCCGGCGGCCTGCTGTTCGCCAAGATCATCTGCCCGTCGACCGAGCCGTCGCACATCGTCTTCGAGCACCTCGAGTTCGAGGAGACGCGGCCCGCCAACGTGATGGACGCGGCCGCGGGCGGCGCGGCCGTCGGCCTCAAGATCGCGGTCAACGTCGGCGCGATGGTGCTGGCGTTCGTCGGGCTGATCGCGTTGCTCAACGGCGTGGTCGGCGGCGTGATGGGCCTGATCGGCTATCCGCAGTGGAACCTCGAAGCGATCATGGGCGCGCTGTTTTCGCCGGTCGCGTGGATGATCGGCGTGCCGTGGGAGTCGGCCGGCATCGCGGGCAACCTGCTCGGGCAGAAGCTGATCCTCAACGAGTTCGTGGCGTACATCGGGCTGGCGCCGTACCTCAAGGACGCGGCAGCGGTGACGGCCGCCGGCTTGCAGGTGCTCGACCCGAAGACGCTCGCGATCCTGTCGTTCGCGCTCTGCGGCTTCGCCAACTTCTCGTCGATCGCGATCCTGGCGGGCGGCTTCGGCGCGATCCTGCCGTCGCTGCGGTCGGAGGTCGCGCGTTATGGCTTGCGGGTGGTGGCGGCCGGGACGTTGAGCAATTTGATGAGCGCGACGATCGCGGGGTTGTTCATCGGAATGGGGTGAGGGGCGGGGCTGATGTTGATTGATTGGCTGCTAGCGGCCAGGAGCGGTTACGCAGTCCCGGTTCATGGCATAACCGAGGGCACCTGAGACGATGGTAAGAATCTCGAAATCGAGCCGTGCGACGTTCCGGCATGTACGACTTCTTCAATCTTTCAGGACCGGTGGCGACTCGATCTTGACCCCTTGATTCGCAGGCATCGGATAGAACGCGTCATTGCCGATGGCGACTCTCGCAGCCGCCTTCCCGACGATGCGTTCCGCGCGTCGTGCTCAGTGGCAACGACCTGCCTGCGCGGCAACCATCTGGCGAACCATGCCCAGGCGAGCGTCGCACTGTTCCTTGTACGGTGCCGGCAACTGGGCACATTGACCCGGGGCCTCTTTCATCTGCTCACGCATCTCGGCCACCTCGGCGCAATCGATCTGCGGCGCTGCGGCCTGTGTCGAACAAGGCCCCTCGTAGCTCATCCGGGTCTTGATGACCATTTCGGGAACGCCGGGAATCGTCATCCGGGTCTCCTTGTCGATCGTCCGATCGTCAACCACGCGCATCGTCGAATGCATCCGCTGTTGCCCCGGGCCCAGGGCACACACCTGTTCGTATTCGGCCGTCGACTCCTCGTCGCGAAGCGCACGCATCGTGCAATTCGAGGCCGCGGCGTTTGCCATCCGGATGGTTTCCTGAGCGGCCGCAGCCGCCTCGCGCGTGTCGAGCGGCGCCAAGCACACGGTCTGGGTGATGGGAGGTCCCATCGAGACGCCGCCGCGGGTCGACGTCATCACCTGCTGCCACTGTCCTTTCGGATATGTGTGGAAGTGCTTGAAGACCACGGCGCCCTGCTGCGCCTGGGCGGGAGCGAGCGGGAGAGCGGCGATCAACAGTGCGGCGGCAACATTACGATGGATCTGGATCATGGACGTCCCCGCATCAGATTGTTTTCGGCTGCCAACCTGCATCGACGACCCGGTCGCGCTGCGATGAATCACGACAGCAGACCGCATTGTCGACACGAAGACCGGCGAGAAGGTCCATGTTCACACAATGCGCGCGGTGCCGCCCGACGAGTGCCCGTGAATCGGCACGACCGGGCGCCGACGGTCTGCAGACGCATCACCACGACGCGTGGCTCGAAGAACGCGCGGCCGCGTCGTTCCCCACGAGTGCGGAACCGGATGCCGAGGCGTTCGGGTCGAGCCCGTCTGGATCGCTACTTTCTCCACGCTGATGGCGTCGGACTGCTTTCGGCCAGAAGCGGACAAGAATTTGGGGGCTGTGTCGTGCAGCTCGACGCGCCGCTCCCAAAAAGCAGGTTTTTTTGTCCTAGCCTCTAAGTCACATCACAACAGCCCCGCGCCGCTGGAAGAAACGATTGAAGAGCCCTTAAGCTTTGAGGCGTCGAAAGGGTATGCTCACTCTACAGATGCCAAAAAACTACTTACTATGAATGAACCGTCTAAGTCGATCGCCAAGGCCCTAAGCGAGTTCTTCGGGACTGAAGGAGACTCAATACTTTTCGCCGGAGCGGGCGTCTCAATACTTGCTGGTCTTCCTGACTGGAAAGGACTTTTGACTCAGATGGCTGAGTCAATCCGCTCTTCTGATGCGATGACAGCAAACATAATGACACAGTCTATTGCGAAAGGTCGACTGACTAAGGCCGCAGATTATTTCTGGTTATCTGAAGATATTGTTGATGGCGATAAGTCATCTGTGCTTAAGACAATACTTAATAATTATGACAGCGGGGCGGTAAAGTCTGTCGCGTCGCTTCCTTTTAAAGCCGTTCTCACAACGAATTTCGATCGTAGCATTTTGGACGCAATATCACTAGCAAAAGGTAAAGCCCCCAGAGACTACTGTTTTGGCAACGCGACCTTTGCAAAAGCAATATGGGACACCGAGATGTTTGTCGCTAGAATTCACGGATGCATTGAATCTCCGCAATCCATGATCCTTGGCGACTCGCAATTTGATAAATTACTTATTGATGATAGCTACATTGAACTCTTAACAAACTTCTTTCAGCAAAAGCGAGTTATTTTCTTAGGCTTTTCTTTTTACGATCCAGCTATTAAGTACGTTTTTGAACAGATCGAAAAGAAGTCTGGCAGCGCGCCACCAGGAAGGCATTTAGCGATTTTACCCAGTACAAACGCTTCGGAATTAATTCAGAAAGCACATCGGCTGAATATCAGTGTTGTTTTGTATGATCCGCAAGACAAACACGATGTTCTTTGGAAAGGCGTTGCCGAATACGTAAAGACGTGCGTAACAAAGAATTTTAAGACCGCCGTTTCACTAGCTCGTTCGCACTCAGAAGCAAAGCAGTATCTCGCCGCTTGTTATGCGCGAGCAAGTGTTGCGTCCGAAGATACCCCGCTTAAAGAAATTGTTGTGGAAGGAATTCTCTCCGCGGCGCTGCAGCGTGAATATCCTGCATCACTTGGCACTGCAGACCTACACGAAGTCATTCGAAAATCAATCGGCATTAAAGGTAAAGACGTAAATGCGTTAGTTGAAGCTGCAACAAGGTCATTGGTTGATTCACATTTGGTGAGAAAGCACAGAACAACTGGTGTGAAAGGATCGAAATTCGCTTGGATCAGTTTGCCAGGTGAAGTTTCCCTATTGGCGAACGCAATTGACTCACTTACAGTAGGTGTATGTGATCGCGCGCACGTCCAGGAGGGTTGGAAACCGCCGGTGCATGTTGGCGATGTTCTTAAAGACTTCTTGAAGGAGATTGTCCATCAGCGCGGCTGGGATCTCGGCGCTGCTTTTGCCGCCGGAAAGGCCCCCGATCCAGTTGCTTTCCGCTCTGTTCTGGCACAGTTTTCACACCGACTCTCCGCGTTCGATAGGGAGCGCATCGAACGAGCGATTGAAAGTCTGTTCCAACGACCCACGGAGAAAGAAGCGTCCATCCTCGGCGAATTGGGAAGGATTAGTTTTGCGGTCGAGCTGGCTTTTCAGGCTCCACGAACAATGCTACTGCACAAAGCCGTACTTCCACAGCGCGTCTACTTTGATACAAATCTGCTTTTGCCAGCCTTTGTTCAAGGTCATCCATTATATGAAGTCTATGGTGATACGCTGCGACGATTACGTGCGGCCTCTATCGCGGCTGGACTAAGGTTGCAATTGGTTGCATACAGTGGCTATATCAATGAAATGATTAGTCAAAGAAATGCCGCGCTTGTATATGAAAGAGAGGCTGGTCTTGAGTTTGACGATTTGGCGCGGAGTGACGCTCTGTATCATGGACCGGGAAACATTAATGTGTATATTGGAGCTTATGTCAATGCTGTAGAAAATGGTCACGCGCGAGGATTCAGTAGTTTCCTTAAACGTGTGGCGCCATATATTACTGAAACGGATCTGCGACGCTGGCTCCAAAAAACCGGTTTTGTCGTGGCAGAGTCGGTCAAGAACGAAGTCTACGTAAAACTATACGGGTTATTGGAGCGGGCTAATGCGTCTAAGCTCTCGAGCGGAAAACAGCCGATTTTGCTCGAGCACGATGCGTTGCAACTATCTTTACTTGAGGCCGATTTTTCTAAAACCACTAGGGCATTATTTGTTACCGCAGATCGCCAGTTGTATGAAGACGTGGCCTCAACCAATTTTGGGCATCTTACAGAGTACATGGTTAGCCACGTTGGCATCGTGCAGCTCGTAGATCTTCTTGTCGGTCGCAAAGGAGAGGATCGTGCGACTGGCGAACTACTATGGAGTAATGTGGTTTCTGAAAAGGCACACAAAATTCGATCCTATCTTACGGTTGAAGCTCTACAAAAGCATGATGCGGGACTTGCTATGGATATGCATTCAGTCGTAGAAGCGCAATCTGATGCAATGGCAGCTCAACTGGATCGTGAACGTCTAGATTTGGAGGCATCAGACTCAAAGCGGCGGATTAAGGCGCTTCGGTCGTTTGGATCTCTCCAGTCAAATTTCTTTGCCGGAATGAGCCAAGCATTGGATCGGCTTCCAAAGAAGTCTACTAACTCAAGGAAGGCGTAGACGATTCAATTATCCAGAGTTGGTACCGTATGACGGTAACCGTCCCGTCTGAAATGAACGAGATAGCTACTCAACTTCCGCTTCGGGTCGAAAGCCGCCATCTCCTCGATGCCGTTTGACCGACAAGAGGCCGCTCGGATTCAGCATCCGTCAACAATGGCGACCTTGTCCCGCGACGTAACCGACGCATCCAACGCTCTGCCCAGCACCTCCCATACCCGCCCCGACCCGCACTGCGCGACGTTGAAGCGCATGAATCCCGAAGCCGATTGCGACGTGCTGAACACGTTGCCTGGCGCAAGGACCACATCTTCTTTGCGGGCGGCGCGGGCCACGTCGGCCGAGTCGCAACCGTCCGGCAGACGGCACCAGAGATAGAAGCCGCCGCGCGGCATCAGCCAGGGCTCGATGCCGAGGCCGTGCAGTCGTTTCGCCGTCTCCCGCCGCGCGCGCGCCAACTTGCCGCGAACCTCGTCGAGGTGCTTGCGATAGCTTCCCCCTGCCAGCACGTGCGCGACGATGTCGGTGATCGCGGGTCCGGGACCGCTGAATCCCGTGGCCACCTGCAGATCGACGAGCGCCTCGAGCCAGTCCGGCCGCGCGGCGATGTAGCCGCAACGCAGCGACGCGGACAGCGTCTTCGAGTGGCTGCCGACGCGGATCACACGGTCGAGACCATCGAGGGCGGCGAGCCGCGGGGACGGCTCGAGCTCGAAGTCCGAAAAGATGTCGTCCTCGACGATCGTCATGCCGTGCGTCGTCGCCGCATTGAGCACGCGATGCGCGGTCTGCGGCGACAGCGTCGCGCCGGTCGGGTTGTGGATGCCGGAGTTGGTGAGATAGAGGCGGGGCTGCCGGGTGGCGACGATCGCTTCGAACGCGACGACATCGGGCCCGGTGGACGTGTACGGCACGCCGATCACTTCCGCGCCGTGCGCGCGCAACAGCGCCCGGAAGTTGAAGTAGCACGGGTCGTCGATCAGGACCACGTCGTCGGGTCGCAGGATGAAGCGGCAGACCAGGTCGACCGCCGAGGTTCCCGATGTCGTCAGCAGCAACTGGTCGGGCGATGTGGCGATTCCTTCGGCAGCGAGACGCGCGGCGAGAAGGCGACGCAACACGAGTGAGCCGCGCGTGCCGGCGTAGTCGACGAGAGCGCTCGCATCGGCGCGCCCGAGCGCCCGCACCGCCCGACGCAGCGCATCGACCGGCATCCAGTCCGCGGGCAACCAGCCGCAGCCTGGCCGAGCCACCGACGGGTCCGCGTCCAGCGACTCGCGCGAGACCCAGAACGGGTCGACCGCCCGGTCGCGTCGCGACGTGGCGGTCGCGAGCTGCAACGTCGGCACCGTCGCGACGTAGAAGCCGGATCCGCGACGCGCGCGGATCAGGCCTTCGGCGGCCAGCCTGTCGTAGGCATCGACGATGGTCGACGACGAGACCCGCAACGTGGCGGCCAGGCCGCGGATCGACGGCAGACGATCACCCGCGGCGAGCGCGCGGCTCGCGACGCGCGTCCTGATCTCGTCCATGACAGCTCCGGTCTTGGTCATCCCCGGCTGACCCTCAGGCTTCGCATCCCGGCAAAGTGTGTGCCTCTTTGAGTCCATACAGTTCGATCGAATGTGTGGGAGTGTGACTGGCCGCGTCGCGAAGGTCCACCTACATTG
>CAZZWS010000172.1:0-8737 GCA_964657795.1 Beijerinckiaceae bacterium | reverse complement strand
GCCGCCGCCGATCTTCAGGACCTCGCGTCGACTCGTCTTGGGGGTCGATCCGTTCAAGGTTGTCTCCTCGTCATCGATCGTGATTGTGAACGACGCGGGGGCGGTCTGGCGCCGACCCTCCGTGTCCATCGAGCGAGCGAGTCTACGCAACCCGCTGGCCTGCGGCTCTAGGCGTCAACCCGGGGTAGCGACGCGCGGTCAGGCTCGTCAGCGCGCGACCGCTGGCGTCTTGCCATACGGCGGCAGACGATCGACCGTCGTGTGCAGCACGTCCGCATACATCGGCATGACTCGCGGCAGCAGCGCCTGGATGGCGGCGATGCGATTGCCGTCGGCCGGATGGTCCGACAGCCACGACGGCGGCGAACTCTTCGCGAGCTGACCCATCTTCCGCCACAGCGCGACGCCGGCACGCGGGTCGAAGCCCGCGCGCGCCGCGAGTTCGAGGCCGATGCGATCGGCCTCGCTCTCGTCGGCGCGCGAGAAGCGCAACTGGAATAGCCCGTTGGCCGCGCGCGCCCCCATGTCGGTGATGTAGGGGTTGATGCCGAGCCAGGACGACACCAGCGCGCCCGCGATGCGTGCCGTGGCGCTGCCGTACATCTGCTTCTTCGCCTGATCGACGCCATGCTCGCGCAGCGCATGTGTCATCTCGTGCCCCATCACGATCGCGATCTCGTCGTCGGTCAGGTCGAGCTTCGTGATGATGCCGCTGTAGAACGCGATCTTGCCGCCCGGCATGCAGAACGCGTTGACCTGATCGCTGCGCAGCAGGTTGACCTCCCAGCGCCATTCGCGCGCCAGCGGGTTGACGGCGTACGTGTACGGCAGGATGCGGCCCTGGATGCGGATCAGTCGCTGCAGGTCGACGTTGCGCGGCGTCGCCAGCGCGTCCTTCGCGCGCGCCTGGTCGACGAGCTGGCGGTACTGCTGCGCGGCCTGCTGTTCGAGCTGGGCCTCGAGCGACTGGGCCTGCGCGGCGACCGGTGCACAGGTCAGCATGAAGGCGATGGCAAAGGAAGGGACGACGGCGCGCCACGTCGATGCGATCACGTCAGAACCTCGCGTTCGTTCCACGGCGCGACCTTCGGCAGCAGCAGCAGGCCCGGCACGCCGAGCAGCGCGCAGACGATGAAGAAGGCGAACCATCCCGAACTCTCGACGAGGAAGCCGGCGCCCGCGTTGGCGAACGTGCGCGGCACGACCGCGAGGCTCGTGAACAGCGCGAACTGCGTCGCCGTGAAGCGCCGGTCGGTCGAGCGCGCGATGAACGCCCCGAGCGCGGCCGTGCCGAGTCCGACGCTCGCGAATGCTTCGAAGCCGATCGCCAGCGCCAGCACGACCCGGTCGTGCCCGACCTCGGCCAGCCACGCGAACGCGAACACGGCGACGAGCTGCAGCAAGCCGAAGATCCACAGCCCGCGGTTGATGCCGAGCTTCACCAGCCACGCCCCGCCGATCAGGCCACCGGCGATGCTTGCCCACAACCCGACGTTCTTGGCGATCAGGCCGATCTCGGTCTTCGTGAAACCGATGTCGAGATAGAACGCGGTCGACAGCGCCGTGGCCATCGAGTCGCCGATCTTGTACAGGAAGATGAAAGCGAGGACCGCCAGCGCCTGCGTCCAGCCGTCACGCGTCACGAACTCCACGAACGGCAGCACGATCGCGTCGCGCAACGACTTCGGCGGCTCGCCATACGTGGTCGGCTCGGCCACGAAGAAGACCAGCACGATGCCCGGCAGCATGAAGGCAGCGGTGATCGCGAAGACCGCGTCCCACGGCAGGTGGTCCGCGAGGATCAGCGACAGCGAGGCGGGGACGAAGCTCGCGAGCTTGTACGCGTTGATGTACATAGCCGTGCCGAGCGCGAGTTCGCTGTCGGGCAGCAGCTCGCGACGGAACGCGTCGATCACGATGTCGAGACTCGCCGAGAAGAACGCGAGCGCGCCGCAGGTGACGGCGATGATCGTGATCTCGCTCCTCGGGTCACGCCATCCGAGCGACAGGATCAAGGCGGTGACCACGAGCTGCGTGACCAGCATCCAGCCGCGGCGTCGACCGAGCCAGGCGAGACCGGGCACCCGATAGCGATCGACCAGCGGCGACCACACGAACTTCCACGTGTAGGGAAACTGGATCAGCGCGAAGAGCCCGATGTCGCGCAGCGACACGCCTGCGGTCTTGAGCCAGGCCTGCAGCAGGGTCAGCTGGATGTAGAGCGGCAGCCCGGACGCGAAGCCGAGGAAGACGCAGATCATCATGCGCCTGTTGAACCAGTGCCACCATGACGGTCGCGTCGCCGCCACCTCCCCAGCGACCGACCCTTGCAGCACGTTCAGCTCGCGAGACCCGCGAGCGCGTTGCCGGTCATCTCGACCGCGCGCTCGACGATGCAGCGCTTCCAGGCATCGGTGTCGACGTAGAACGCATCGCGGAACCGGCGCTTCAACGCGCGGCCCACCGGCGTGTCGAAGTACGCGTCGCCATGCGCGTGCATCCACGCCTCGGCACGCAGCACGTCGAGCACGATCTCCTCGGGCACGGTGCCGAACTCCAGCGCGAGCGTCGTGATCTCGGGTCGATCGGCGTCGTCGAAGAACGAAGGGACCGCGTTGATCATCGGACCCTCCACGACGACCGAGCTCGAATTGCCGGCGAAGATCGCGGTCACGTCGGGGCCGTACCATTCGCGCGCGCGGGCCGCTTCGGCGTCGTCGTGACCGGTGAAGATCGGCTCGCCGTAGCCGCTCGGACCGAGGCCGGTGTGCAGGTCGATCACCGCCAGCCGTTCCTTGCCGGCCGTGTAGCCGGTCACGATCTCGCGGAACGTGCGCGTCGACCACACCGGCGCGTTGCCGCCGTAGAACAGGCCGTCCGGATGGGTGTACTGCCCACCGGTCACGACCTCCTGAAAGCGGCGAAAGCCGTGCACGGCGATGAAATCCTCGATCACCGGTTCGGCTGCGGCCAGCGCGGGCCAGTCGAGCGGAACGAGATGCGGCGCGAGCGCGCGGAAGTCCGCGGACGACGGCGGCAGGTCGGCGTAGTCGATCGAGTTGCGGTTGAGGTCGACGTTGTCCTCGTTGACCCGGCGCAGCCACGCGAAACCGTAGGGATTGATGGCGTGGACCACGAGCACCGCGGTCCGCGCGGGCAGCGCCGCGAAGCGCAGGCTCTCGATCATGGAGATCTGCACGCCCGACCCCGCGAAGCCCTCGACGCCGTGCGTGCCGGAGATCAGGATCAGCAGCTTGGTCGCGTCCTCGGGACCGAACAGCGCGACGTCGGTCGCCAGGACCTCGCCTCCCGGTCCGAGCCCGACCGGATTCTCGAACGTCTCGATGGGCGCGCCGGTCCGGGCCGCGGCTTCGAGGAAGCGGGTGCGTGCCTCGGCGTAGCTTTCGGAGAAGTGGCGGACGGCGGACATGGTCGAGCGGGCGTCGTGGGTGGCGGGCGAGTCAAGTGTAGCGAAGGATGCGCACGGTGAGCGCCCGCCGATGCGTCATCGCGGCCCGGCGAGCCGGAACACCGCGACGCGGCCGAACAGGTTGGGCCACACGCGGATCACCTGGCCGTCGCGCAGCGCGAACTGGTCGCGCAACGCGAAGCCGCTCCGCCGCGCGAGGTCGCGGAAGTCGCTGAAGGTCGAGAAGCGCAGGTTGGGCGTGTCGTACCACTGGTACGGCAGGCTGCGCGTCACCGGCATGCGACCCATCGCGATCGACACGCGATGCGACCAGAATGCGAAGTTGGGAAAGCTCACGATGCTCTCGCGGCCGATGCGCTTGAGTTCGCGCAGCATCGCTTCGGTGTGCACCACCATCTGCAGCGTCTCGAGTTGCAGCACCGTGTCGAACGAGCCGTCCGCGAACAGCGCGAGCCCGTCCTCGAGGTTCTGCTGGATCACGTCGACGCCGTTCTTCGCGCACGCCAGCAGCTTGGCGTCGTCGAGCTCGACGCCGACGCAGCGGCAACCTTTCTCGCGCTGCAGCCATGCCAGCAGCGAGCCGTCGCCGCAGCCGAGGTCGAGGACCGACGAGCCGGGAGCGATCCAGTCGGCGATGGCCGTGAGGTCGGGGCGCAATGCGCCTTGCGCGATGGCCTTCATCGCGTCGCCCCGATCGACCAATGGATGCGGTCGAAATACGACGCGACGAGCCGGTGGTAACGCGCGTCGTCGAGCAGGAAGGCATCGTGGCCGTGCGGCGCGTCGATCTCGGCATAGGTCACCGGATGACGGTTGTCGACGAGCGCCTTGACGACTTCGCGGCTGCGTTCCGGAGCGAAGCGCCAGTCGGTCGTGAACGACGCGATCAGGAAGCTCGCCGTCGCGCCCGCCAGCGCCGCGGTCAGCGAGCCGCCGTACGCGGCCGCCGGGTCGAAGTAGTCGAGCGCCTTCGTGATCAGCAGGTACGAGTTGGCATCGAAGTACTCGGAGAACTTCGCGCCCTGATAGCGCAGGTAGCTCTCGATCTCGAACTCGGCCTCGTAGTTGAACGAGAGGTCGTCGGCCTTCATGGTCCGCCCGAATTTCTCGGCCATGTCGTCGTCCGACAGGTACGTGATATGACCGATCATCCGCGCCACGCGCAGGCCGTTGCGCGGCACCGTGCCGTGATCGTAGTAGTGGCCGCCGTGGAACTCGGGATCGGTGCGGATCGCCTGTCGCGCCACGTCGTTGAAGGCGATGTTCTGGGCGGACAGCCTGGCCGTCGACGCGATCGCGATGCAGTGCGCGACGCGCTCGGGGTAGCGGATGGCCCACGCCAGCGCCTGCATGCCGCCGAGCGAGCCGCCCATCACCGCGGCGAAGCGGTGGATGCCGAGCACGTCGGCGAGCCGGGCCTGCGCGGCGACCCAGTCCTCGACCGTGACGACCGGGAACGACGCGCCGTAGGGCTTGCCGGTCCGCGGGTCCCTGGATGCGGGACCGGTCGAGCCGAAGCACGAGCCCGGATTGTTGACGCCGATGACGAAGAAGCGATCGGTGTCGACCGGCTTGCCGGGGCCGACCATGTTGTCCCACCAGCCGACGTCGATCGACCCGTCGTCGAGCACGTGCACCCCGGCCACGTGATGCGACGCGTTGAGCGCATGGCAGATCAGGACCGCGTTGGAACGTTCGGCGTTCAACGTCCCGTAGGTCTCGAACGCCAGTTCGTACGACGGCAGCGTCGCGCCGCTCTGCAGGGGCAACGGTTCGACGAACGCGTGACGTTGCGGGACGACGACGCGCGACGTCCCGCGAGACGGCAGTACGGAAGAAGGCTCTGAAGAATCCAAGGACGACGGTCCGGTCGATCATCCGACGCGCATCGACTGCGGCAGGGTCGGGCGGTCGGATCCGTCGCTCGCTTTAGCCGTATTTGTTCGGGCGAACGCGACCGGAGTCGTCGTGCCCGGCGCCCGCAAGCTGAAGCCGCAATATCCGCGGAATCAAATCGGCGCCTCTGCAATCGAGGCGCGACAGTAGCCGATCGCCGTGACCGGCGTCAAACAACGACGCGTCACCGCCAGGCGAAGTTGACGATCGATGCCTTGTGGGACGCCGTGACGGGCTGCGTCTTGGAATCCCCCTGGTAGTTGGCAGTTACCGAATAACGGGCCGGCGGCAGCTTCACCAGCAGGTACGGCCCGACCGACGGCTCCTCGAAGACGGTCGCACCTTTCATGTCCTTGATCGTGACGGCCACGCTGGCGACGTACTCGCCGCTGCTGCGCGAGAACGCCAGCGCGAGGGTGTAGTCCTTCAGCGACTGCTTGACGAACTGGATCTCCTCGTCGCCCGCGCCGCCGTTGAGGTAGGTCACGCCGTCCTCCGTGTGGGGTTGGGGCATGGGGGCCTGCGCTGCGGCGAAGCAACAGGCCGCTACACCACCGACGAAGATGAGCGAACGCGCGGCTCTGATCCTCAGGACGTGACTCATCGATGTTCCCTTTCTTGATGCGCGAGCGAACCGCGTTCAGCCAGTTTAGAGCGGACTCCTCGAGTACGACAAACGGACGATGACATCGACGCCCGCACGTCATGAAATGGACGGAACTACATTCCGTCGAAAAATAAGGCGCGCCGAATGTTCGAGTCCACGGTCACTTCCGAAGTGACTTCCAGAGGCCAGACGACCGTTCCCAGCGAAGTGCGCGAATCACTGGGCGCCGTCGTGGGCACACGGCTGGCCTCGTATCCGCTGCCTGATGGCAGTGTCGTCGTGCGGGCGAAGAACCGCTCGATCATGGACCTTGCCGGTCGTCTCGAGCCGCCGCGCGGCAAGCACGTGACCATCGACGAGATGAGCGCCCGGCGCTGATGGCCGCGCGCGATACGAACGGGCTCGTGCGTTTCATCGTCGCTGTGACGAGGCTCAGTTCGCAGCGGTCGAAATGCTCCTTCGGCGCGCCATGGCCGATGGCTCGGCGCTCTTCGGCGCGTTCACACGCGTCTTGCTGAAGCACCTCTCTCTTCCTTGGCATCCCGGCGAAGGCCGGGCCCCAATTGCACCTTCGTAGCCATCGGCACGAACTTGGGCCCCGGGCCTCCGCCGGGGTGACAAGTGGTCGTGAAGGTGGAGTGCGTGCGGTCACGCTGGAACTCGAATGGGTTCCGCGATCGCGCTACGGCTTCGGAAAGACCACGGTCCTCGAAACTTTCGCCCGTCTCCTGTCCTCGGTCGAACTGGATTTCGAATCCGAATCGATCGTCGCCGTCGCGCTGGCGCTGGCGCTGTATGCGGGTGGCGACGCGACATTCGCGGGATTGCCTGCATGCCGCATCCGCCGAGCAACGCTGTGGGCATTCGACCGGACCGCGTCGAAGTTGATCGTCGCCCGTCTGTTGTCCGCGTCGCGATAGAACAAGGGCGCCCGCGGGCGCCCTCGTGGGTCACTGGCAGATCAACCCATCTCCACCGGCACGAAGATGCGATTGCGGCCGCGCTGCACGAGCAACGCCGCGTTGCCGCCGGACTTGCCGATCAGGCCCTTCAACTGATCGGCCGACTGCACCGGCTGTCCGTTGAACGACAGGATCACGTCGCCCGCCTGGATGCCCGCCTCGGCCGCCGCACCGGTGGACTGCTCGACCACCAGCCCGCCCATGCCGGCCGCGTCGCCGAGCTGCTTGGCTTCTTCGGGACGCAACGGCCGGACCGCGACGCCGAGACGTCCGCCTTCCTCGCCGGTGTCGGCCTTCGCCACCACCGTCGCGTCCTTCAGTTCGCCGAGCGCGACCGTGATGTCGACCGGCTTGCCGCCGCGCCACACTTCGACGTGGGTCGACGAGCCCGGCTTGAGGGCGGCGACGCGTGACGGCAGATCGGACGAACGATCGATGTCGCGACCGTCGAGCTTGGTGATGACGTCGCCGGACTTGAGACCCGCCTTCGCCGCCGGCCCATCACCCTCGACCTCCGACACGAGCGCACCCATCGGCCGCGGCAGCTTGAACGAGTTGGCGAGTTGCTGGTTGACGTCCTGGATCGTCACGCCGAGCCGCGCGCGCGTCACCTTGCCGTGCGCGATCAGCTGGTCCTTGACGTTGAGTGCGATGTCGATCGGGATCGCGAACGAGATGCCCTGGAAGCCACCGGACTCCGAGAAGATCTGCGAGTTGATGCCGACCACTTCGCCGTTGAGGTTGAACAGCGGACCGCCCGAGTTGCCCGGGTTGACCGGTACGTCGGTCTGGATGAACGGCGTCAGGCTGTCGTTGGGCAGCGAGCGCGCCTTGGCCGACACGATGCCGGCCGTCACGGTGTTCTCGAAGCCGAACGGCGAACCGATGGCCACGACCCACTCGCCGACGTTGACCCGATCCGAGCTTCCGGTGGACACGACCGGCAGGTTCTTCGCATCGATCTTGATGACCGCGATGTCGCTCTTCTTGTCGCTGCCGATGACCTTGGCCTTGAACTCGCGACGATCGGTCAGCTTGACCATGACCTCGGTCGCACCGTCGACGACGTGCGCGTTGGTCATGATGTAGCCGTCGCCGCTGACGATGAAGCCCGAGCCGAGGCCGCGCTGAATGACGCCGCCGTTGCCGCCGTTGTTGCCGCCGCGCGGGATCTGCATCTGCGGGCCGTTCGGGCCGAACGGCATGCCGTGGAAGAACTGGCTGAACGGATCGTCGTCGCCGTCGTCGTCGCCTTGCGGGCTCTGGCGATGCGGGTTGAAACTCGCCTTCGACGCGCGCTGCGTGACGGTGATATTGACGACGGCCGGGCCGTAACGTTGGACCAGGCCGGTGAAGTTGGGCAGAGCGACCTGCGGCGTCGCGATCTGCTGCGCGGCGGAGGCGGTCGGCACGAGCGGCTGCACGGTCGGCGCCTCGACGGCGGCCCGCGCGTTGTCGACCAGCGGCATTTCGTAGCGGGCGAGCGCGAAGCCGGCCCCGCCGAGGACGCCGGCGAGCACGAGATTCTTGACCATACGATTGAGTTTCATCCGGCACCTCCTGTAGTGGATGCCGGATGATGGGAAGGAATTCTTAAGGGGTGCTTAAGGGAGGGTGCGTTGTGGCCGACTTCGGAGGCGAGTGACGTCTTGAATCGTCAAGAAGGTGATTGAAGAGGCGGAAGGCGTATGTCCCGCCCGTTACTTTCTTGGACCGCCGAGGAAGTGACTAAAGAGGCGGAAGGCGTGTGTCCCCTTTCAATGCCATTTACTTTCTCGAATCGTCACGGAAGGCGTATGTCCCCCTGCGGGGGCCAGTTACTTTCTTGAACCGCCAAGAAAG
>CAZZWS010000171.1:0-8836 GCA_964657795.1 Beijerinckiaceae bacterium | reverse complement strand
GTCTTTCGTGATTCGATTCGTGATTCACACCATGAGTCACGCGCGCGCCCCACACGTCAGACGTTCCATGTCATGCGTCATGCGTCATGCCGACTCGTCAATCTCCGAGGAATTCCGAGAAAGCCTTCAACCCTTCGACGTGGTCGGACACGACCTTGACGATCACGACGATCGGCACGCTCAGCAGCACTCCCCACACGCCCCAGATCCATCCGAACAGCAACAGGCCGATGAAGACGGCGACGGTATTCATCCTTGCGATGCGCCCGGTCATCCACGTCGTCAGCACCAGTCCCACGAAGGCCGCGATGATCAGCGACGAGCCGCCCACCAGCACGGCCATCTCGAGAGACCCGAACTGCACGAGTGCCGCCACGCCCGTCGCCGCGGCGAGGATCACCGGCCCGAAGTACGGCACGATATGCAACACGCCGGCGACGATGCCCCAGGTGCCCGCGTTCTCGAGCCCGATGACGCGGAACGCCGCCCAGGTCAGCACCGCGAGCACGGCGTTGGACACCAGCAGCATGACCATGAAGCGCTGGATCGACAGGTTGATCTGGTCGAACATCTGGACGGTGATCTTCTTCTCGGTCAGCGAGCGTCCCGCGACCTTGACGAACTTACGCTTGAACTTGTCTCCGGACACGAGGATGAAATACATAAGGAAGATCACCATGATCAGCTGGCCAATGACCGCCAGCGCGCTGCGGCCGCCGCTCAGAAAGACGTCCTGCAGGCGCATGCCCGGCTGCTGCACGACGACGATGTTCGCGGGGGGCGCCCCGGTATTGCCGGTCGCGTGATCGGTGGCCTTCTGCAATGCCTCGGCGGCGCGGCGCATGTTGTCGAAGCCGAGGCCGGGACCCGAGTCGAACGCGTCGATCACGCGCGACGCCTTGCGGACCACGCCGGGCAACTGGTCGACGATGGCCTGCGCCTGATACCGCAACGAATAGACGCTCATCGCACTGGCCCCGATCAGGATCAGCAACACGATCAGCGCACCGAGCCAGCGCGGAATGTGGAAGCGGCCCAGGAACGAGACCGCCGGGTCGAGGGCGTACGCGAGCAACACGGCGAGGACGATGGGGATGACGAAGTTGGCGGCGGTCTGCAACGCGAACAACGTGAGCAGCAGCGCGATGGTGACGAGCGCCGCGCCGCGCGCATCGACCTTCGTCATCGGCCCGGTGTTGGCCTGTCCGATGACGATCGGCTTGTCGTCGTGCGCGGCGCGGGACGACACCAGACCCTCGGTCGGCGGTCCTTCCTTGAAGTCCTGGACGTGCATCACGCGCCCATCCGGAGAACGCTGGCCTTCAAGGCACTGTCGATGGTCGCCACGCTCTCGCGCAGATGGGCGCGGTTGTCGGCCGACATCCGCTTGCCGGCCAGCGCGTGATCGATCGCGAGCTTCAGAGCGATCGCATTGTCCCGTTGCAGGCTGCGTGCGTCGGCGAGCGTCGCGCTGCTCGGGCGCAGCAACAGGGCCACGACGCGCCTGAGATGCTCACGCTGCAGGTTTCGCCGCATCCGCGTGATGTCCTGTCCGCTGTAGATCTCGCTCCACACCGCCCGCTGCAACGTGCCGTAGAGCTGCGACAGCGTCAGCAGGTCGCGCGGACGACTGCTCATGTTCTCGGCATCGCCGATGCGTCGCGCGACCGGATCGGACATCAGGTGATCGAGCGCTTCGGTCTGAATGGCGAGCACCCGACCCGACAGATAGAACGACTCCTTGTACGCGCCATTGCGATCGCCGCGGTCGAGGTAGTCGATGCCGATGCGGCTGACGAACGCCGGATCGAAGCGGAAGCTGTCGACCGCGAAGAGCTGCGTCGCGAGCAACGCCAGCGCCTGCTTCTGGCGAAGCGCATCGACCGGTACGAACAGCGCTCCGCCCGACTGGAACGCGACCTGCTGGTCGGCTCCCCCGACGGCGGCCGCGTGATTGCGACTGGTGTGGACGCCACCGACGTATTTCGCGATCAGCGGCGCGGCGCGGGCGATCTCGTTGAAGCCGCGCTCGACGTTGCGGCGGATCGCGAGGTAGCTTTCGTCCGGACGCATCGGCCGGTTCTGCAGCCGTTCCCACAACTCACGCGACAGCGCGAAACGCTTGCGGTAATAGACCAGCGGATCGCTGCCGAGATCGAAGCGGTTGACTTCGGGGTCCATGCCGTCGGGACCGGCATCGGCATCCTCGTCGGTCGCGAAGGCCAGCGTCGGCTCGCCGCTGCGCGCGGCGATCTTCGACAGCTCGGGACGCTCGGCCTCGGGCGTGGCCGCATCGATGGCTTTGTACGCGTATTCGATGGCCCAGTAGTCGTACGGCCCGAGGCCGCTCATCACGTACTCGCCCTGCTGCTCGTCGCGCGTCGCGATGTTGAACGGCGTGTAGTCCATCACCGAACCGGTCAGGCCGTTGGCGCGCGTGTACGCCGCGTCCTCGAGCTGCGCCTCGGTGTGGATGGTGGACGCGTGGAAATTGTGGCGCAGCCCGAGCGTGTGGCCGACCTCGTGGGTCACCACGCCGCGCAGATAGTCCTTCGCGAAGCGATCGGCCTGGGCGCTGTCCATCGGCACCTCGCCGCGGGCGTCGAGCAGGCCGAGCGCGAACGCCGCCTCGCCGACGGCCTCGCTCGCGTAGTCGCAGCGCAGGGTCTCGTCGTCATTGCCGGCGATGGTGCCTTCGAGGGCTTTCGGTGGCTGCGGCAATGCCTCGCTGACCAGCGTCCGCGCACTGCGCGTGAAAATGTCGGGGATGGCGATGTCCGCGTCGAGGATCTCCCCGGTGCGCGGGTCGGTATGCGACGGTCCGATGGCGAAGCCCGCATCGGCGCCGAGATACCAGCGCACCGACGCATGACGCGCGTCGAGCGTGTCGAAATCGGCGTCGTCCGGTTCGATCCTCGCGACGATGGCGTGCGAGATGCCGATACGTTCGAACGCCGCGTTCCACGCCAGAATGCCTTCGACGATGGTGTCGCGATAGGCCAGCGGCACGTTGCGATCGACCCAGAAGACGATGGGCTCCTTCGGGTCCGACAACGCGGCCGACGGATCCTTCTTCTCGAGTCGCCAGCGATTGACGAAGTAACGCCGCGCGTTGGGCGCGGCGTCGGTGGCGTAGTCGGCGATGGTGGTCGTGAAGAGTCCGACCCGGTCGTCCGCGTAGCGCGACTTCATCGGCTCGGGCAACGCCAGGAAGTTGTAGACGAAGCCGATGAAGACGCTGCGGGCGTCCGGCGGCGTGCTCGGGGGCATCGGCTGCGGGGTGGACAAACCCGGGACGCTGGGCTGGATGATCCCGGGCAGCCGAGCGGTCGAGAAGTGGTCGCGCACCGCGAAGCTGGCGCTGCGGTCGTCCCCCCTGACCTTCACGAAACTGGAGTTGGCCCGGTCGAGCGTGTAGTTGATGCGGAACGCCGCCTCCAGCGTCGTCGAGTACCCGGGTATGTCCGTCATGAACAACGCGCTGGCGTCGATCAGCACCGACTTGCCGTCGGGTTTCGGCTGCGACAGCACCGGCGCACTGCCGATCAGGCTGTCCGAGAAGCTCTGCCGCACGGCACGCTCGGCCGGCGAGCCGGGCTCGGCCGCGAAGCGCGTGTTGCGGGCGATCAGCTGCATCGCGTTGCCGACGCGATGGAACACGACGACATGACGCCGGCCCATCTGCGCGGCATACGCGCCGCGCTCGCCGACCGAGTCGCTGACGTTGTACGAGAAGAAGAACGGCTGGTCGAGGCGCTCGACCGGAATCTCGATCCAGACCTTGTCGTCCTTCTGCCAGAGCGGAAAGAGGCCCTTCAGTTCGGTGGCGCCGGCGACGATCTCGCGAAAGGGCTTGAGCGACGCGTTGTCGGGACGGCTGCCGGCGGCGGTCGCCGGCGTCGCGGCGGCGCCGGTCGCGGGCGTGCCTCCGGTCGAGCCCGGGGGTGAGCCCACCGGCGCCGACGACGAGGCCGCCGTCCGGCTGGCGCCGCCGTCAGGCGTACTGCCGGCCCGGGGTGTCGTACATCCACCGAGTACGATGGCCACCGCGATGATGGCCACGGCGAGCCTTGCTCGACCGCCGATGATGCACATGCGCTGGTCAGTCGTCATCCCTGATCGTCCATAGGGCTCGGCGCGTCGTGAGACTTCGTCACGTGCGCCCGCGCGAGACGGCGCGCCGCATCGTGCTCGACGCCCTCGTCTCATCTAAAATCCGGAAGTTTGCGAGTCTGCCAGAGATCGAGTCTTCAATGCCCTCCCCCTCCCCTGCTTCATCACCGTCCGACGCACCGACCCCGGACGCCACCGCGCAGGGTGTCGCGACCCTCGCCAAGAGCTTCGAGCCGCACGCGATCGAGGCGTACTGGTATCCGCTGTGGGAGTCGCGTGGCTACTTCCGGCATCGTCCAACCGAGCACGATTCGACGAATCAGGACGACAACCGGGCGTACTGCATCCAGCTACCCCCGCCCAACGTCACCGGCACGCTGCACATGGGCCACGCGTTCCAGCAGACGTTGATGGACATCCTGGTCCGCTATCACCGGATGCGAGGCTACAACACCAACTGGGTAGTCGGCACCGACCACGCCGGCATCGCCACGCAGATCGTCGTCGAGCGTCAGCTCGAAGCGCAGGGCAGCAGCCGGGCGGCGCTCGGCCGCGAAGCCTTCGTCGCCAAGGTGCGCGAGTGGAAACAGGTGTCGGGCGCGACGATCACGCGGCAGATGCGTCGGCTCGGCGCATCGGCCAATTGGGACTACGCGGACGCCGAGGGCCAGCAGGCCGGCTACTACACGATGGACGCGCACATGAATCGCGCGGTCGTCGAGGCGTTCGTGCGGCTGTACGAGGACGGCCTGATCTATCGCGGCAAACGACTCGTCAACTGGGACCCGGTGATGATGACCGCGGTCTCCGACCTCGAGGTCGAGAGCCAGGAGGTCGACGGCACGCTCTGGTACATCGTCTATCCGTTCGTCGACGGACCGCAGGAGATCGTCGATGCGGATGGCCTCACGCAAACTCTGCGCGGCCTCACCATCGCCACGACGCGACCCGAGACGATGCTCGCCGACGGCGCTGTCGCCGTGCATCCCGACGACCCGAGATACCGGCACCTGGTCGGCCGTCAGGTGATCCTGCCGCTTTGCGATCGCACCATCACTATCGTCGCCGACACGATGGTCGACATGGCCTTCGGTTCGGGCTGCGTCAAGATCACCGGCGCACACGACTTCAACGACTACGGCGCCGCCCAACGCCACGACCTGCCGCTGATCGTCATCTTCACGCTCGACGCGAAGATCAACGACAACGGTCCCGCCGAATTCCGCGGCATGGACCGCTACGTCGCCCGCAAGGCCGTGGTCGCGCAGCTCGAACGCGACGGCTATCTGCTCGACGCGAAGAAGCACGTCATGGCGCAGCCACGCTCGGGCCGCAGCGGCGCGGTCATCGAGCCGATGCTGACCGACCAGTGGTTCATGAAGATGGATGGTCTCGCCGCGCGCGGTCTCGTGGCCGTGGACAACGGCGACATCAGGTTCCATCCCGATCACTGGAAGGCCACCTACGACCACTGGCTGTCGAACATCCAGGACTGGTGCCTGTCACGGCAGATCTGGTGGGGCCATCGGATTCCGGCGTGGTACGACGCCGACGGGAACGTCTACGTCGCCCGTAACGAAGAGGAAGCCCTGGCGAAGTTCGAGAAGGATTTGCTGACGCTCGGCTCGAGCAGCGAAGGAATCGAGGTCGACCGAGGAGAACGGCTCGGTGCTGCCGGTCTCTCCCGCGAAGCCGACGTGCTCGACACCTGGTTCTCGTCGCAGCTCGTGCCGTTCGCGACGCTCGGCTGGCCCGATCGGACGCCGGATCTCGAGACCTTCCTGCCGTCCGATGTGCTCGTCACCGGCAACGACATCATCTTCTTCTGGGTCGCGCGGATGATCATGATGTCGCTGCACTTCACCGATCAGGTGCCGTTTCGCGACGTGTACATCAACGCGATGGTCCGCGACGCCGACGGCGAGAAGATGTCGAAGTCGAAGGGCAACACGCTCGATCCGCTCGACCTGATCGACGGCATCGGCTTCGATGCGCTGCTCGCCAAGTCCACCGACGCGTTGCTGCTCGAAGCACACAAGGAACGCGCCGCGAAATACGTCCGAAAGAATTTCGCAAACGGCATCCCGGCGTTCGGCGTCGACGCGCTGCGCTTCACGTTCGCGGCGCTCGCACCGCTGTCGATGACCCTCAACTTCGATCTCGGGCGCTGCGAGGGCTATCGCAATTTCTGCAACAAGCTGTGGAACGCGACGCGCTTCGTGATGATGAACGTCGACGGGCTCGACGCGGCCGCTCGCGGCGTCGACGACGATGCGGCTGGCAACCCTTCGAGTCCTCTCGAACCGTCGCAAGCCGATCGCTGGATCATTGGCCGCCTGCAGCGGGCCGAGGCCGAAGTCGCGAAGGGCTTCGCCGACTATCGCTTCGACCAGGCCGCGACCGCCATCTACCAGTTCGTGTGGGACGACTATTGCGACTGGTATCTCGAACTCGCGAAGGTGCAGCTGCAGACCGGCACCGACGCGCAGCAGCGCGCGACACGCCGCACGCTATTGCGCGTGCTCGAGACCACGCTGCGCCTCGCGCATCCGGTGATCCCGTTCATCACCGAGGCATTGTGGCAACACATCGCGCCGCTGGCAGGTCGCATGGAAGAAGGCATCGAAACCAGCATCATGGTCCAACGCTATCCGGTCGCGCAGCCCGAGAAGATCGATGCGGTCGCGGACCGGTGGTTCGCCGATCTCAAGGCGTCGGTCGATGCCGTGCGCGAGCTGCGCGGCGCGATGCGGATGTCGCCGGCGACGCGCGTGCCGCTCGTCGCTGCAGGCAGGACGGACGAGGTGCGTGCCCGTCTCTCCACGGCGGCTCCTTACCTGCGAGCGCTGGCACGGCTGTCGGACGTGACGATCGTCGCCGCGCTCGACCCGAGCAGCAACGCGCCGGTGCAGGTGGTGGGCGACGCGCTGCTCATGCTCGACGTGCAGATCGACGTCGCCGCCGAACGCGAACGCATCGCGAAAGAGATCGGTCGGCTCGAAAGCGAGGTGAAGAAGGCCCACGGCAAGCTCGGCAACCAGAGCTTCGTCGGCAAGGCGCCGCCGGAGGTGGTCGCGCAGGAACGGGAGCGGCTCGCGAAGTTCGTCAGTACGCTGGACGAGCTGCGCGATCAACAGGCGCAGCTCGCGCAGGCCTGAATGCAACGACCCGTCGCGGGGCGTCGTTCGCGGCGGCGTCGCGACAGCGTCAGTTGAGAAGGCTGGAAACCGCGACCTCGCCCGGACGGTATTTGCCGCGCGGCGGCTTCACCATGGCGTTCGCGAAGCGCCACGTGTTGCCGCCGGCACCCTTGCTTTCGTACATCGCGAGGTCGGCCGCGAGCATCAGCACCTCGACCTCGTCGCCGTGGTCGGGATACAGCGCGATGCCGATGCTGGCGCCGACGGTCAGGCGATGTCCTTCGAAGTCGATCGGTTCGGCGAGCCGGGCGATGACGCGCCGGACCGTGTCCTCGACGACGTCGGACGACTCGATCTCCCTCAGCACGAGGACGAACTCGTCGCCGCCCCAGCGACCGACGGTGTCGAGTTCGCGGACCGCCAGCGACAGTCGACGCGCGACCTCCTGGAGCACCGCGTCGCCGCAGTGATGACCGTGGGTGTCGTTGACGTCCTTGAAGCCGTCGAGGTCGAGCATGACGATGCCGACCTTGCGGCTGTCGCGCCGCGCCGAGGCGAGTGCCTGATCGAGTCGATCCTGCAGGAAACGACGGTTGGGGAGCCCCGTCATCATGTCGTGATTGGCGTGATGCCAGTTCTCGGCTTCCTTCTGCTTCTGGCTGCTGAGGTCCGCGAGGATCAAGATCGAACGCGTGCCGCGGGGCACGACGCCGGCATGGGCGGCTTCGACCAGGCAACCGGTCACATTGACCCACAACGCGCGCCCGTCGGGACGCAGCACGCGGCGTTCGAGCTTGAGCTTGTTGCCGAGCCGGTCGAAGTGCCCGGCGATCTTCGCCCAGTTCTCCGGGTCTTCGAAGATGTCCTTCAGCGGCTTGCCCGGCAGCTGCGCCATCGGCAGTCCGACGAGGTCGGCGAGCGCCTGGTTGCCCTGCTCGATCAAGCCGTCGTTGACGATGGCGATGCCCTCGCCGGCCGCCTCGAAGACCAGGCGCTGCATGCGGACGAGGTGCTGGTACTCGCCCTCGATGCGGGTCCGCTCGTTGAGGTCCTCGTAGATGGCGATGAACTCACGCTCCGGAGCGTCGGCGCCGACGACGGCGAGTTTCAGCATCAGGTCGATGGCCGTGCCGTCGAAGCGTCGGCGCCGGACGATCCTGGCCGCCGATGCGCCTTGCAATGTCTCCGCGACGTGGGCGCACACGGCCAGCAACGCTGCCTCGTCGAAAAGCAGGACGCGCAGCTCCCGGCCGACGAGGTCCTCCTTGGTCGGATAGCCGAACATCTGGAGCAGCGCCTCGTTGCACGCGACGATCTGCGTGTTGCGGACGACGAGGATGCCGAACGGCGCGTTCTCCAGCAACGTGGCCTGCTCGTGGGCGCGGCGCTCTTCGTCGATGCGGGTGGCGAGGCGCGCCGCGAGCGCCGCTGCCGCGCGCCGCTGGGCGACGACCACGCACGCCGCCAGCACCATCCAGCCGAGGGGCAAAAGTTGCGGCAGCATGCCGCCGTCGAGCGCGTTGCGCAGGAGGACGAGTTCCTGCAGGACGACGATCGGACCGACGAACAGGCCCTGCGCGAGT
>CAZZWS010000170.1:0-8848 GCA_964657795.1 Beijerinckiaceae bacterium | reverse complement strand
TCTTCTGCGCGATCTTCTGCGCGTTGGCGAGGTCGCAGCGTTCGAGCAACAGGCCGAACTCGTCGCCGCCGAGCCTGGCGATCGAGTCGTGCGCGCGCACGCAATCGGCGAGGATGACGCTGACCTGCCGCAACAGACGGTCGCCGGCGCCATGGCCGCACGCGTCGTTGACCAGCTTGAACTGGTCGAGATCGATGTAGAGCAGCACATGCGCGTCGGCCGTGGTGGCCGTACCGTTGAGCACCCGCGTCAGCCGCGTCTCGAATTCGCTGCGGTTGAGGAGGCCGGTCAGCAGGTCGTGCGTCGCGCGATGGCTCATCTCGTCGGCGAGGCGCCGCTGCTCCGAGACGTCGTGGAAGACCAGCACCGCACCGTGCACCGCGCCGGCTTCGTCGCGGATCGGCGACGCCGAATGCTCGATGCCGTAATCGCCGGAGCGCGCGAGCAGCGTGGTCCTTCCGGTCCGGCCCACCGCGAACTGGCCATCCAGACAGATCGACGCCGGATCGCGGACGGGTTCGAGGGTCGTCTCGTCGACGATCCTAAAGATCTCGGTCAGCGGCTTGCCGACCGCGTCGGACTTGCTCCAGCCGGTGATGCGCTCGGCGACCGGGTTGAGCCACTGGACGCGCGTCTCGTTGTCGGTCGTGATCACCGCATCGGCGATGGAGTCGAGCGTGACCTGCAGCAACTGTCGGCTGCGAGCGAGGTCGACCTCGTTCTGCTTCCTGGCCGTGATGTCCTGTATCGCCCCGACCAGCCGCACCGGTCGGCCTTCGTCGTACTCGACGGCGCCGATCGTGCGAGTCCAGAAGCGCCTGCCTTCCGCGGTGCACATCGGCAGTTCGAGATCGAACGGTCGGGCCAGCGCGAGCACATCGTCGATCGCCTGCTCGATCAGCACGCGCGCGTGAGGCGCGATGTAGGCCAGCGATTCGCCCAGGGTCGGCCTGAAACCGACCGGTCGGTCATGGATGCGGCAGGTCTGCGCCGACCAGGTCACGGCGCGGGTCTTGAGGTCGAGCTCCCAGCCGCCGACGCCGGCGATCTGCGCGACGCGTTCGAGAAACGCCTGGCTCGCCCGCAACGCCTCTTCCGCTTCCTTGCGTGCCGTGACGTCGGTGCACACGCCGTGCAGCGACAACGGCCAGCCCGCCGCGTTGCGCTCGATGACGCAGGCGTAATCGTGGATCCAGACCCACGTGCCGTTCTTGTGAAGCAGGCGGTATTCGACGCTGTAGCTGCGCGAACGGCCGCTCATGTGATCCTTGATGGCCGCTTCGACGCGTGCGAGGTCGTGCGGATGGACGCGGCCCGCCCAGGTGTTGAGCGTGGTCTCTCCCAGTTCCGCGAGCGTGTGGCCGATGATCGCGGCGTAGCGTTCGTTGCTGCGCGTCTGATGGGTGCGGCAATCGAGTTCCCACGTGCCGGCGTTGGTGGCCTCGATGATGCGCGCGTTCAAGACGCTTTCTTCGCGCAGCTCGCGCTCGGCGCTGCGTCGCGTGGTGATGTTCTCGAACACGCCCATCGTCCGCACGTAATGGCCGTCGCCGTCGCGTTCCGTGACGTGAGAGACCAGGATGTCGATGATGGCGCCGTCCTTGCGGACTGCCTGATACTCGCGCCGTTCGGTACGCCCATGCTCGAGAAAGAACATGCCCACTTCGAGCGCGCGTTGCCGCGAGCCCGGCGTGAGCAGATCGAAGACCACGCTGCCCAGCAACTCGTCACGCGTGAAGCCCGTCTCGTCGACGAAGGCGTCGCTGACATCCAGCAGGCGGGCTTCCAGATCCATCGAGAACAACGGGATCGGCGTCGCACGATAGAGTCGCGAAAGCTGGGCCCTGGCTTCGTCGATTTCGATCACGGCAGCCGTGGCGCGTTCGCGCGCCACGAGCGCATGGATGACGCTGTCGGCGAGCTTCTGCAAGCCCTGGAGCTGCGAGGCGGTCAACGTGCGCGGTTTCCGATCGACGACGCACAGGGTCCCGATCACGACGCCGTCCGACCAGCGCAGCGGCGCGCCCGCGTAGAACCGGACGTGCGCCGGACCGGTGACGAGCGGATGGCTCGCGTATCGCTCGTCGCGCAGCGCGTCGCAGATCTGCAGCGCCTCGTCTCTCGTCACGACGTCGTTGCAGACGGTGGCTTCACGCGGCATTTCGCTGATCGTCGTGCCGACGCTCGCCTTGAACCAGAGGCGATGCTCGTCGACGATCGAGACCAGCGCGATCGGCGCGTCGCACAGCAGGGCCGCGGCCTCGGCGAGCGACTGGAACAACGTGTCCGGCTCGCTGTCGAGCAGTGCGAGCGCCTTCGCGCGCGCGGTGCGAACCCATTCGCTCGTCGACAGGGGAACAGACGGGAACATGCAGGCCTCGACCGTGGATATGTCAGGCGATGAATCGCCTGCATCCCGGTTATCGGCAGGATTTTGATCAGCTTAAGGACTATTTGGAGCGCGACCGCGTCGACCCGTCGGCCACCCGTTCACGCCACGCTGTCGTCCAGCCCCGCGCGGCGCCGCGCGATCTTCGCGAGGATCGACCAGTCCTTGCCGCCCATGCCTTCGGCGATGGCCTCGAGCATGTGGTCGCGAACGATCGCGGCTGACGGAAGGTTGGCCGTTCTCGCCTTCGCGGCATCGAGCGCGAGGTCGACGTCCTTCAAGCCCAGGGTCAGCTTGAAGCCCGGCTCGTACGTGTCGCTGCCGATGAAGCCGCCATAGCGCTGGTAGCTCGGGCTCGCGAACAAGGTATTGGTGACGATGTTCAGGAAGTCGGCCGCCTTGACGCCATAGCTCTCGGTCAGGGCGCTGGCTTCACCCATGGCTTCGATGGCCAGCGTGATCATCAGGTTGCCCGCGATCTTCGCGACGTTGGCACGCTTCGGATCGTCGCCGAGCGGCCACGTCTTCTGCCCGAGCGCGTCCAGCAACGGTTGCACGCGCGCGATGGCCGCCGCGTCCCCGGCCACGACGATGTTGAGTTGCGCCTTCGCGGCCGCCGCCGGCACGCCGAACACCGGCGCCGCCACGTAGCCGACGCCGGCCGAGCGATGCAGCGGGACAAGTTCGTCGACCAGTGCCGGCGAGATCGTGGCCATCATCACGTGGACGCAGCCCTCGCGCGCGGCCGCCAGCGCAACGGAATCCACGATCACGCCGCGCACGGCCCTGTCGTCGGCCAGCATCGTCATCACGACATCGTTGTCGAATGCCGCAGTCGGCGTTTCGAGCACCGTGACGCCGTCGAGGGACCGGCTCGCTTCGGGGCTGCGGTTCCACACCGAGACACGATGACCCGCCCTGACCAGATGCGGCACCATCGCCGCGCCCATGCTGCCGATGCCGAGGAAGGCGACGTCCATGTTCAGGTTCTTTCAAAAAGCGGGATGGAGCAACGGTCGCGCGCCGACGACATCGCGCGGCGCTTCGTCATTCGTTCGCCGTGTCCTTGTGCTCCGGCCTGATCTTCTTGGGGTCGATGATCGGCGCACCCTGCAGTTCGCGAGCGATGATTTCCGGCGTCTTGTCACCGGCGAGGTCGTGGGCCAGCCTCACCTCATCGCTCGTCAGCGCGCGGCCGATCAGCTCTTCGATTCTTCGGATGAATGCATCTGCCTGATCCTGCTGTCGGTCGACGCTCATGGCGGTCTCCTCTCGATGGGTGCGTGGCGGGGCTGGTTCATCACACAGGATAGCGACGACATCGCACCCCAATGCTCGGCGTCTGCCTTATCCTGCAAAGGCGTCGCACCGACGAGACGAGCGTCGCTCGGCACCGGTATCCCTGCGGGCTGTAGCAGGGGGGAAGCAACGCTTTCAAGGGATGCCAGCATGAAGCCGGAACAGATTCTGGAAGTCGCGCGTCACCTCGAGTGCGGGCCACCCGAAGCGGCCGTCGCCTTTGCGCGGATGGTCGCCGAGCACTGCGCCGAGCTGGTCGAGGAGCTCGATCAGGGGCCCATCGGGGAGAATGCGGCGGCGCATATCCGCTTGCAGTTCAAGATCTGATCAGCCCCCGCGGGGCCCGTCCTGGGCCGACTGAGGCTCGGGTCCGCGGGTCGGCCCGGCGGGCTGCTCCAGCGCCACCGCCCGTCCGGTCTCCGCCGCGTGGTAGATGGCGGCGATCAGCTTCATGTCCTGCAGGCCCTCGGCGCCGCCGGTATGCGGCTGCGTGCCGGTGAGCACGCACGTGCTCATGTGATCGATCTCGCGCGTGAACTGATCGACCTCCTTGATCGCTGGTTCGAAGGCCGTCTCGCGACCATCGACCAACGCGCTTCCCCGCAACCTGAGGCCCGTGTACGAGAACGCCGGCGACATCTCCGTCCATCCGGTGGTGCCGTTGACGCGCATGAAACGCGACAGGTGCGCCCCGTAGCTGGCCGCGCATTGCGTCATCAGCCCGCTCGGAAAGCGCATCTGGAAATGGATCGTCTCCTCGATCTCCTTGAAGCGTGGATCGCCCGGCGTCGAATACGTCTGCGCCATCACCTCGACCGGCTCCTCGCGTGACAGGAAGCGCGTCGCGTTGAGGCAGTAGAGGCCGATGTCGGGCAACGCGCCGCCGCCCGCCAGCGCCCGCTTGTGACGCCACTGATCGGGATCGCCCTCGTTCTGCGCGTTGCACGCGAAGATCTGCTTGACGGTGCCGAGCCGGCCATCGCGCATCATCTTGCCGAGCGCGATGTTGTTGGGCTCGTACTGCTGGCGATACGCGATCATCAACAGCTTTTTCGCGGCGTCGCACGCGTCGATCATCTGCTGGCTCTGCGCCACGTCGACCGACATGGGCTTCTCGCACAGCACGTGCTTGCCGATGTGCGCCGCGCGGACCGTGTACTCGGCGTGCATGCTGTTGGGCAGCACGATGTACACCGCGTCGACGTCGCGCTGGTCGGCGAGGCGTTCGTAGTGCGCGTAGTCGTACACGCGCGAGTCCGGCAGCCCGAGCGAGCGCGCGAGTTCGATGCCCTTCGCGCGATCGCCGGTGACCAGCGCCGCGATCCGCGAGTACTTCGTCTTCGCGAAGGCCGGCACGATCGCCTCCATCGTCAGATGACCGATGCCGACGATGGCGTAGCCCACGCGCTTGCCGGGTTCGAGCGGCAACGGCTCGATGTCGCCGGGCACCTCGCTCGGCGCGAACAGGGGAGGCAGGTCGATCTTCGGCGTGGAGATCGCCGACGCCGACGCCGCGGCGCTCGCGCCCATCAACCCCGCGGCCAGCGACCCGCCGCCCAGCGCGAGGAACGAGCGCCGATCGAGGACGGATCTGTTCGCGTCGTTCATGATTTCCCTGCGGCTTCGTAGATCAGTTCCAGCGTTTTGGCGCCGAGGTCGCTCGTGAAGTCGCCGGCCAGTTCCGAGGCCGCGGTCACGACCGAACTCATCGTGACGCCGGCCGCGGTGGCGCGGCTCCAGGCGGCCGCTTCGGTGCGCTCCGAGAAGCCGCCGCACGCGTCGATCGCGATGTGCACTTCGTAGCCGGCCGTGACCGCATCGAGCGCCGTCCGCAGCACGACGATCTCCGAAGCGACGCCGGCGATCAGCAGCACCGGGCGTCCCGCACCCTTCACGGCGTCGACGAACGCCGGGTCTCCGAACGCCGTGGTCACGGTCCGCGGATGCAACGGCGGATGGTCGAGCGCTTGCAGCACGCCCTTGAGCACATCGCCGGCCGGCGGGATGGTCGACAGGAACGCCGGCAGGCCGTGCAATGCGGCGAGCTTGGCAAGCGTGCCCGCGACGCGACGCAGCTTGTGACGTCCGATGGTCTTCGCACCGGAGACGGTGCCGTCCTGCAGGTCGAGGAACAGCACGGCCAGGTTGTCGGAAGTCAGTTTCTGCATGAAGGCTCCTTGATGAGGATCGATGCCCCGATGGATTCTCGGACCAGCCTCGCATGGGAGAGGTTCATCCGAATCGTCGATGCGCCCGTCCTGCGGATCGGCAATGCCGGCGCTTGCGGCGCCTTGTCCGACAGCGTGAAGTCGCTGTCGTCACGTCGCCGACAACGCCGGTTCGCGGATGACCGCGAAGCTCCGTGCGGTCCTACCCGGCGATGCGTGCGTTCCCGAACCGTGCGCGGGGAGCGCGACGTAGCGTGGTGCCATTGCACGATGCGCATCCGGCTACGGGACTCGCACGTCCGGCTTCACCGATCCGAGGAACCCATGAAAGCGTTGACCTATCACGGCAGCAAGGACGTCCGCATCGACAACGTTCCGGACCCGACCATCGTCGCGGACGACGACATCATCTTGCGGGTCACGTCGACCGCCATCTGCGGCTCCGATCTGCACATCTATCGCGGCAAGATCCCGGCCATGGAGACCGGCGACATCCTCGGCCACGAGTTCATGGGCATCGTGGAAGCGGTCGGTCCGGCCGTGACGCGCGTCAGGACCGGCGATCGCGTCGTGATCCCGTTCACGATCGCGTGCGGCCACTGCTTCTTCTGCGAGAAGGACCTGTACGCGGCCTGCGAGAACACCAACCCCGGGCGTGGCGCGATCATCAACAAGAAGCAGACGCGACCGGGGGCCGGTCTGTTCGGCTACAGCCATCTGTACGGCGGCTACGCCGGTGGCCAGGCGGAATTCGTCCGCGTGCCGAAGGCCAACGTCGGTCCGCTGGTCATCCCCGATTCGACGCTGACCGACGATCAGGTCCTGTTCCTGTCGGACATCCTGCCGACCGGCTACCAGGCCGCCGTCAACGGCGGCGTCGGCAAGGGCTCGACGGTCGCCATCTTCGGCGCGGGTCCCGTCGGCCTGATGGCGGCGGCGTCCGCGAAGATGCTCGGCGCCGAACGCATCCTCATGATCGACCATCACCAGTACCGGCTCGATTTCGCGGTCGCGACCTACGGCGTCGAGCCGATCAACTTCGACCAGAACGACGACCCGGCCGAGATGATCATCGAGCAGACCGGCGGACACGGCGTCGACGCGTCGATCGACGCGGTCGGCTTCGAAGCCAAGGGCAGCGCGCTCGAGACCGCACTGACCGCGGTCAAGCTCGAAGGATCGAGCGGCAAGGCGATGCGTCAGGAGATCGCTGCCACCCGTCGCGGCGGTGTGGTGAGCGTGCCCGGCGTCTATGCCGGCTTCATCCACGGCTTCCTGTTCGGCGACGTCTTCGAGAAGGGCCTGACGATCAAGGGCGGGCAGACCCACGCGCAGCACTACATGCCCGAACTCCTCGACGCCGTTTCCGACGGCCGTTTGAGTCCGGAAGTGATCATCACGCACCACATGCCGCTGGCCGATGCCGCGAAGGGCTACCAGATCTTCAACGACAAGCAGGAAGACTGTCGCAAGGTCGTCCTGACACCGGGACTCGTCCAGTAGGCGATACACCGCGACACCGCAAGGAGTGATTCATGCCGGACACGAGCATCGGCGGCAAGCAGTTCGCGATCGTCACCGGCGCCTCGTCGGGCATCGGCTTCCAGTTGGCCAGGCAATGCGCGGAACACGGCTTCGATCTGCCGATCGCGGCCGACGAGGCACGGATCCACGAGGCCGCCCAGCAATTGCGTGCACAGGGCGCGATGGTCGACGCGATCGAAGCCGATCTGGCGACGCTCGAGGGCGTCGACCGGCTGATCGCCGCGACCGCCGGCCGCCCCGTCGACGCATTGCTGGCCAACGCGGGCCGCGGCCTCGGCGAAGGATTTCTCGACCAGGACTGGGACGAGGCGCGCCGCGTCGTCGACACCAACGTCGTCGGCACGATCTACCTGATCCAGAAGCTCGGCCGCGACATGCGGACGCGCGGCAGCGGTCGCATCCTCGTCACGGGTTCGATCGCGGGTCTGATGCCGGGCGGCTTCCAGGCCGTCTACAACGGCACGAAGGCTTTCGTCGATTCGTTCTCCTACGCCTAGCGCAACGAGTTGAAGGACAGCGGGGTGTCGGTGTCGGTGCTGATGCCCGGTGCGACCGACACGGAGTTCTTCCAGCGCGCGCACATGATGGACACGAAGGTCGGCACCGACGACAGCAAGGACGCCCCGGCCGACGTGGCCAAGGTCGGCTTCGAAGCGATGATGGACGGGGAAGCCGACGTCGTGGCCGGCTTCAAGAACAGGGTGCGGGCGGCGATGGCCAACGTGATGCCTGCGACGATGCTGGTGGAGCAGCACCGCAAGATGGCGGAGCCGGGCATGGCGAAGTGAAGGTCTCGAAATGCGGTCGTTCCGAGCGAGCGCGAACCCGGTGGCTTGGGTTCGGCGCCGAGCAATGACGCCGGGTCTCCACCTTCGCGCGCCTTCGCGGTCACGACAAGCGCACGTTGCTCACGGCGCCTGCAACGCCGTTACCAGCTTCTGCCCGTCCGGCACGCCGAGGCCGGTGCAGGCATCCCACCCCGGTCCCGCCCGGTACGCGCCGTTGTTGCCCGACGTGATGTCGCGCAGCGCGGCCTTGACCTTGCTCGACGTGTACAGCAGCGGATTGAGGAAGCCGACCGGCTTGCCGAGCTTCTGGTTGGCCAAAGCGATCAATCCGGCCCACAGCGGCGCCACGGCGCTGGTGCCGCCGATGACGAGGTTCTGGCCATCGACGCGCACCGAATAACCTGACTGCGGATCGGCGTCGCCCGCCACGTCGGGCAACCCGCGTCCCTTGCGTGCCCCCTTGTTCGCCGACGGCGGGATGTTGGCCGACGCCTGGTAGGCGGGCACCGCGAAGTGATCGCTGATGCCCCCACCGCCCGCGCTGCTCTGCGGGTTCTCGTTCCACACGACTTCCGACGTGATGCGGTTGTTGGACACGACGATCTTCGTGCCGCCGCAGGCCAGCACGTTGGGGCTCGATGCGGGGAAGTCGGCATGAG
>CAZZWS010000169.1:0-8949 GCA_964657795.1 Beijerinckiaceae bacterium | reverse complement strand
ACACCCCAGCGGCCGTGACGGGCAAGCCGACATCCGGCGGCGGTCCGATCGGCGGACTCACCGTGATCGCCTTTCGCAACGACCATCTGCTCTACGCGATCACCTGGTTCGTGCTGGCCGCGCTGTGCGCATGGGCCGTTCGACTGCTGCTCCGCCGCGACGGGCGCGCTCGGAAGGAGCGCGAACCCGGAGACGACGCGGCACCTTGAGCCGATTGCCCGGTCAGACCTCGCAGACGGCCCTATGAAGCGGATAGATAGTTTTTCTTGGCGTTTTTCGTTAATCGAAAAGAGAATGTCTATCTCATTTTGACCGACCCACCACGAGGAGCTGAAAATGCCCAGAGACAACGACGAAGCAAAGTGCCCGTTCGGCCACGGCGATGGCCGCGGCACGACCAACCGCGACTGGTGGCCGAAACAGTTGCGCGTGGACCTGCTGGCCCAACACTCATCGAAGACCGACCCGATGGGCGCGGATTTCGATTACGCCGAAGCCTTCAAGAGCCTCGACCTCGTCGCAGTCAAGAAGGACCTCGCGGCGCTGATGACGGACTCGCAGGAGTGGTGGCCGGCGGATTTCGGGCACTACGGCCCGCTGTTCATCCGCATGGCCTGGCACAGCGCCGGCACCTATCGCATCGGCGACGGCCGGGGCGGTGCGGGTCGCGGTCAGCAGCGCTTCGCGCCGCTCAACAGCTGGCCCGACAACGTCAGCCTCGACAAGGCGCGTCGCCTGCTGTGGCCGATCAAGCAGAAGTACGGCAACAAGCTCTCGTGGGCCGACCTGATGATCCTCACCGGCAACGTCGCGCTGGAGACCATGGGCTTCGAGACGTTCGGCTTCGCCGGCGGCCGCGCCGACGTGTGGGAGCCGGACCAGGACGTGTACTGGGGTCGTGAGACGAAGTGGCTCCAAGGCGACATCCGCTATTCGCAGGGCTCGCCCGGTGTCGACGAAAATCACGGCGTGCTGGTCAAGGACGACGACAGCGAAGCGCCGCACTCGCGCGATCTCGAGAACCCGCTGGCCGCCGTGCAGATGGGCCTGATCTACGTCAACCCCGAGGGCCCGGACGGCAAGCCCGACCCGCTTGCCGCGGCGGTCGACATCCGCGAGACGTTCGCGCGGATGGCGATGAACGACGAGGAGACCGTGGCGCTGATCGCCGGTGGTCACACGTTCGGCAAGACGCATGGCGCGGCGCTGGCGGACCACGTCGCCGAAGAGCCGGAAGCCGCCGACGTGCATGCCCAGGGCTTCGGCTGGAAGAACAGCTTCGGCAGCGGCAAGGGCGGCGACACGATCACCAGTGGCCTCGAGGTCACCTGGACGACGAAGCCGACGCAGTGGACCAACGAGTATTTCGAGAACCTGTTCAACTTCGAATGGGAGCTGACGAAGAGTCCGGCCGGTGCGCAGCAATGGATCGCGAAGAATGGCGCGGGCGCCGGCACCATCCCGCATGCGCACGATCCGTCCAAGCGGCTCGCACCGACGATGCTGACGACCGACCTGGCGCTGCGGCTCGACCCGGAATACGAGAAGATCTCGCGACGCTTCCTGGAGCATCCCGACCAGTTCGCGGACGCTTTCGCGCGCGCGTGGTTCAAGCTGACCCATCGCGACATGGGGCCGCGCGTCCGTTATCTCGGGCCCGATGTGCCGGAAGAAGTGTTGATCTGGCAGGACCCGATTCCCGCGGTCGATCACGCGCTGGTCGACGAGCAGGACGTCGCGTCGTTGAAGGCCAGGGTGCTGGCATCGGGGCTGACGGTGTCCGAGCTCGTGTCGACGGCGTGGGCGTCGGCATCGACGTTCCGCGGCGGGGACAAGCGGGGCGGCGCCAACGGCGCGCGCATCCGTCTCGCGCCGCAGAAGGACTGGGCGGTCAACCAGCCGCAGCAACTCGCGAAGGTGATGCGGGCGCTCGAAGACATCCAGGCCGAGTTCGGCGCCGCGCAGTCCGGCAAGAAGATCTCGCTCGCGGACCTGATCGTGCTGGCCGGCGCCGCCGGCGTGGAGCAGGCCGCGAAGAACGCCGGTCATGCGGTCACGGTGCCCTTCGCGCCGGGTCGCACCGACGCATCGCAGGATCAGACCGACGTGCTGTCGTTCGCGCCGCTCGAGCCCATGGCCGATGGCTTCCGCGGCTATCTGAAGGCGCGCTACAGTGTCCCGGCCGAAGCGCTGTTGATCGATCGCGCGCAGTTGTTGACGCTCACGGCGCCCGAGATGACGGTGCTGGTGGGCGGCCTGCGGGTGCTCGGCGCCAACGCGGACCAGTCGCCGCACGGCGTCTTCACGAAGAAGGTCGGCACGTTGACCAACGACTTCTTCGTCAACCTGCTCGACATGGGCACGGAGTGGAAGCCGGTCTCGAACGCCAACGAGGAGTTCGAAGGGCGCGACCGGAAGACCGGCGAGCTCAAGTGGACCGCGGCGCGCGTCGATCTCGTCTTCGGTTCGAACGCGCAGTTGCGGGCCGTCGCCGAGGTCTACGGCAGCGCGGACGCGCACGAGAAGTTCGTCGAGGACTTCGTGAAGGCGTGGGTCAAGGTGATGAACCTCGACCGTTTCGACATCGCCTGATCGGAGGAGCGTGGGAGCCGGACTCTGTCCGGGTCTCACGCCGTCGTGCGGGCGACGCTCCGCACCGCGTGACGTTCAGCCGATCTCGAACGTCGCGCGGTCCTTGCCGTCGAGCCAGCGCGGTGGCCGGCCGCGGCCGCTCCAGGTCGCGCCGGTTGCCGGATCGCGGTATCTCGCCGCCCCGGCGCCCGCCTTGCCGGCCGGTGCGCTCCCGAAACCGAGCTCGCTGGGCAGCAACTGGTATTCGACGATCAGTGCGCGTATGCGTTCGAGTGCCTCGGCTTTTTCGATGCGGCGCGCCGACTCCGACTTCAGGTGGAGCCGCTGGAGTTCCTCTTGGAATTCGCGATAGGTGGTCATGTCGTTACGGTCATTTGCGACGGCGTCTAGTCTAACGAGGTCGGACACCGGGGCGCGATCCACGGCCCATCGCCCGTGATGGCACGCCTGCGACGCCGTCCGCCGCGCTTTCACGATGGACGGTCGCCGATCGCCATCGTCCCGTTCAATTCGATGATCAGCCCGAGCGGTCCGATGCCGATCAGCGTGAATCCGTCGCCACGGCCGTTGCCGGTCATCTCGAGCGAATAGTGACCCGGGATTCGCGCGTTGCGGATCGTGTGCGAGTGCATCTGGATGTTGACGAGGGCGGTCAGGGTCGGCATCTCGGAAAGCACGTGGATATCGAGCCGATACCGTCCGTCATGCCCCTGCCCACGATTGCCGGAGAGATTGAGTTCGCCCTGGCCTGCATAACCGTCCGCGGCCAGATTGATTCGATACGATCCGTCCTTCATGGCTTCTCCTCGCGACTTCACGCAGATCGTTTACGGAACAAGGATTGAACGTCGAATCCCCGAATCGCGTCCTCCATCCGAACCTGATCGGATTGTCGGTTGCCGCTGACGGCGCGGCGGGATGATGCGATCGACAAGGTCGGACGGCGCGGTCCCGAGGGGCAGGTTCGACTACCGTGACCCGCTCAGCGTCTCGTCCCGCGCCGCCTCGGCCACCAGCCAGTCGCGAAAGGTCCGGAGATCGGCGCGGTCGTCGAGCGACGCGTGATAGACCAGGTGGTAGGCGAAATGCGAAGGCAGCCTCAATGGAAACGGCGCGACCAGCCGACCTGCGTTGATGTCGCGCGCGGTCAGCGCCGTGAGCCCGAGGGCGAAGCCGATGCCGTCCTCCGCCGCATCGAGCGTCAGCGCGGTATGGCTGAAGCGCGGCCCGCGCGTCGCGTCGACATCCCCCAGACCGGCGGCGGCGAGCCAGACCGCCCAGTCGTCGCGACCCGCATCGAAGTAGGCCGTCTCGTCGTGCAGCAACGTCGCGTGCCGGAGGATGTCCACGGTCGGCAGTACGGCCCTATCGCCGAGCAGACGCGGGCCGCAGACCGGCATCACCTCGACTTCGAGCAATTTCTCGGACGAGAAGCCCGGATAGCGACCGCGCCCGAAGCGGATCGAGACGTCCGCCACGCCCTGCTGGTCGGACGCCTCCGATGCGCCGCCGGGCATCTCGCGAAGCGGTTCGTCGATCAGGCCGAGACTGGTCGACACGCGCAACGCCACCTCGGGATGATCCTTCGTGAACGCAGCCAGTCGCGGCAGCAGCCAGCGCGTGGCGAATGCCGGTGCGACATCGACCGTGAGCGGCAGCACCGCGCCGCTCTGCTCCAACAGCGCCATCGCGCGCTGCAAGGTGGCGAACCCCTGGGTCAGTAGCGGCAGGCAGGCCTTTGCCGGTGCGGTCAATGCGACGCGTCGCGTACCACGCACGAAAAGCTTCATGCCCAGGAAGTCCTCGAGGCCGGCGATCTGGTGGCTGATGGCCCCGGGGGTCACGAACAATTCTTCGGCGGCCGCCGCGAAGCTCTGATGCCGGGCCGCCGCTTCGAACGCGCGAAGCCCGTTCAAAGGAGGGGAGCGGGACAACGACTTCATTGGCGAGTTTTTCTCATGTAATGATGATAATAACTCGGTTGTTGCAGCGCAATATGCCCGGCATATTGGAGGCACAACAAAGGAGTGACTCCATGCATACCCCGACCCAGGCTTCGCCCCTCTTCCTCTCCAAGGGTGCCATTTCCGTTTTTTCCGGCGCTGCTGCGACGCAGATCCGCTGCGAGCGCGGCTTGTTATGGCTGACGCAGGACAACGACTCCCGCGACATCGTGCTCAAGGCCGGCGAGCAATTCCATCCGGACCGGCCGGGCAACGTGCTCGTCTACGCGCTGGAGGAGGCCGCCTTCTCGTGGGGTCCCGTCGAGGCCGTGGCGGTCGAGTCGCCCTGGCATGCGCTCGCGACCTGGGTGACCGCGCACTTTGGTCGTCGCGTCGCTGCCTTCATGCCGGGTCGCCAGCACGCGTTCGAGTAATCGCCACGCGCGTCGAGCAACGATTGAAAAAAGGGCTGTCGGAAGACAGCCCTTTTTCATTTCGCCCTCGTGGCTCCTGCGATCAGATGCCTTCGTAGCCTGTGGATCGCGTCGACAACGGCGTATGGTGCCACGCGAGCAGACGTTTCAACGACGTCGCGAAGGTCGTGCGTCCGGCGACGGACAGTGCCGCGTCGAAGACGATGGTCGCGAACTCCGTGCGCGGGCCTTCCGCCGAGATGACGACCTTGCCATCCGCGCTGAACGTATGGCCGGCTGCGCCCGCGTCGAGGAACACGTCGTCGACCGAACCCTCCTGCGTGATCCAGACGCGGCCCCTGAGGACGCGCAACGTCGCGCCGGCCGCTTCGGTGACTTCGAGCGGCATGCGGGCGGGCAGGCCGATCGGCATGTCCTTCATCGTGAACTTCATGTGGTTTCTCCGCATCGTCGGACTCCCGACGGCATGGATGATCGGCTCGAAGGTCGGCCTCGACAAGCGATTTGATCTGGGATGACGATTTAGTTAATCTAAGCCATTCCACAGCCCGCGCATGACGATGCGATGAAGCTTCCTCCTCTCAACGCGGTCCGTGCGTTCGAAGCGGCCGCACGTCATGGCAGCATGCGCGATGCGGCAGCGGAGCTATTCGTCACGCCGGGCGCGATCAGCCAGCAGGTCCGTGCGCTCGAGACCCATCTCGGGGTCGCGTTGTTCGAGCGCTCGGCGCGTGCGATCCGTCTCACCGAAGCAGGTCAGCTGTTCCACGCCGCGGTGAGCAGGCATCTGCGCGGCATCGCGCAGGCGGCCGAGCAGTTGCAGCCGCATGGCCAGCGGATCGCCGTCACTGCCGCGCCGGATTTCGCGGCCCGCTGGCTGATGCCACGCCTGCGCGGGTTCGCCGCGCTCCATCCGAAGGTCGAGGTCCGCATCGACGCGTCGTTCGAACTGGCCGACTTCGAACGCGACTCCTTCGACCTTGCGATCCGCACCAGCCACCAGCCCTCGCCCCTGCTGCACTCGGAGCCGCTGCTGCCCCACACGATGCGGCCGTATTGCAGCCCCGACTACTTCGCGCGGGTCTTCAGACGCAAGGCGGCTGCGCGTTCTTCCTCGTCGGCGTGGACGCGCGCGCGTCTGCTGCACGAGAGCCATCCTTACGACATGTGGACGCCGTGGTTCGCGATGCGCAGGCTGGCCGAACCCAACGCCGAGGTCGGTCTCTACTTCAGTCACGGCACCCTCGCGATCATCGCCGCCATCGACGGCGAGGGCGTCACGTTGCAGCCGCCGCCGTACGTCGAGCGCGAGGTCGCCAACGGCACGTTGATCGCGGCCGATGCGGCGACGCTGGTGAGCGGGCTGAGCTACGACCTGGTCTGGCCCAAGCGGCCACTGCGCCCGGCGGCGGAACTGTTCAAGGCCTGGCTGCTCGACGTTGCGCGCGACGCCAGGCCCGCCGGGACCGCATGATCGTCGGTCGACCCGCCGAGCGGGTCATCGGTCGGTCCGTGCTTGCCCCGACGGTGTCGCGTTGTTTGACACTCCGGCGCTGCCGCCTCCGGCTTCGCGATCGCCCGCCAGCGAAGGCGGTCGACGATTGCCTGCGGGATCAATATCTTGGGCGGGGTCAGGCAATCGCGGGCCTGCTCCTTGCAGCTCTCTCGCACCGTCACGCGTCGCGTGTTCGTTCGAACGCGCGCTGACGCCAACGGAGAAGCCCATGACCCTCGAACGACTCTGGTACGAAAGCAGTCCCTATCTTTACGGGGCGCTGGGCATCGTCACGGCGGCGGATGCGGCGAACCTGCTGATGAAAGCGTCTGGCCTGATCCTGCTGGGGGCGGCGCTGACCATCCTGGGTCTGCGCTGGATCTACCGCCACGACGAAGCGCGCAGCCGGGCGCGGCAACTGGACGAGAAGCGCTACGTCGCGCTGATCACGCAAGACCTGTTCTACGACGGTACGCCGACGAGTTCGCGTCGGCCTGGGGTGACGAAGAGAAGCTAGATCTTCATCGGCAGGATCACCATCTGGATGCCTTCCAGATGCAGTCGTCGCTGGAGGGCCAGCGCGGCCTGGTTGTGCAGCAGCCGCGTCATGAAGTTCTCGGTCTCGGTGATCAGCTTGCTGGTGAAGAAGATCGCGCTCGGGAACTCGATGCGTACGCGGTCGGCGATCTCGGCGATCGCTTCCACCGCGTCCGTGCCGAAGCCCAGATACGACGTCGAGGCCAGGCCGTGGCTGTGGCAGAAGTCGACGAAGTACGACAGCGCCTCCGTGCCTTCGACCTTCATCGTCTGGATCGATTCCTCGGCCCCGTAAGCCTGCGAGTCGACGGTCCGCGCCATGATGAAGAGGAAGTTGCGGAAGTGGCCGGGGAACATGCGCTGGACCCACAGCAATGCATGCAGGCCACCGCCTCGCGACGTGCCGACGATGAACACCGCCGTGGGCGACTCGGCGTCGAGCACCGGATACTCGGTCTCATGGCCGTTCGGCGTGTTGGCGAACACGGCGTCGACGGCGCGGATGCGTTCCTTCGTGTTGGCGTAGTGCTTGCGGATCGCCACGCACGATGCGATGACCGCGCTCGTGATGACGACCGTGATCCAGCCGCCTTCATCGAACTTGGCGATCGTGGTCACGATCAGGATGCTGACGGTCACCACCAGGCCGACCGCCGACAGCGCCAGGCGACGAATCCACTTGGCGTCGCCGCGGTGCTTGATCCAGTAGATGCACAGACCCGCCAGCGACAGGCTGAACGTGAGGAACACGTTGATGGAGTAGAGCACCACCAGGAAGTCGACCGCGCCGTGCGACAGGACGAGGATGAAGATCGCCGCGGCGCCCATCAACAGGATGCCGTTCTGCGTGACGAGGCGCGTCGACAGGTAGCGGAACTTGTGCGGCATCCACGAATCGGCTGCCATGTTGGCGAGCACCGCGGGGCCGCCGAGAAAACCGGTATTGGCGGCGACGAACAGCAGGCCGGCCTCGGTCGCCAGCACGACGACCAGCGCGATCGCCAGGCCGCTGCCGCTGAATCCCATGTCGTCGAGGATGCTGCCGAACACGACGGCGTTGAGCGTGCTGCCTTCGACCGGCATGGCGTGCCACAGCAGGTACAGCAGGATGATGCCGCCGGCCGTGAACGCCAGGCTGGCGGCCATGTACAGCATCGTCAGCTTGCCGGTGCGGACGCGCGGTTCCTTCAACGACTGCACGTTGTTGGAGACGGCCTCGATGCCGGTGTAGGTGCCGCCGCCGAGCGAGTAGGCCTTCAGGAACAGCGCGGCGACGAACACCCAGCCGGTCTCCTTGGCCAGATGACGCGTCTCGGCGATGGTGTCGGGGACGAGGCTCGGCAGGCCGCCGGCGTGCGCGAAGATGCCGTAGATGATCAGCACGACGTGCGTCGCCACGAACGCGAGAAAGATCGGCAGCAGGATCTTGATGGACTCGCTCATGCCGCGCAGGTTGAGGACGATCAGCACCATCGCGAGCAGCAGTTCGACGTAGAGCTTGATCGGCTGCCAGGGGACCGGCAACAGGCTGAACAACGCGTCGGTGCCGCTGGCGATGGAGATGGCGATCGTCAGCACGTAGTCGACGATCAACGCGGCGCCGGCGGTCAGGCCGGCGTAGGGCCCGATCAGCGACGTCGCGACGCGGTAACCGCCGCCGCCGCTCGGGAACAACTCGATGATCTGGTTGTAGGCCAGCGAGATGATGAACACCGTGACCGCGGTCGCGATGGCGAGGTACAGGCCGAAGTGCTGGTGGACGCCGAGCGCCTTGAAGGCTTCTTCCGGACCATAGGCCGAGGACGACAGGCCGTCGGCGCCGAGACCGACCCAGGCGAGGAAAGCCACCAGCGCCAGCGAATGGCGGGTCTCGCTCTTCAGTGGATCGAGGGCACGTCCGAGAACGAGGTCACGAACCTTGTGAGAACGCATCAATCATCCTTGAGAT
>CAZZWS010000168.1:0-8966 GCA_964657795.1 Beijerinckiaceae bacterium | reverse complement strand
CGCGGCTCGCGCGCTTCACGACCTTCGCCACGCGGGGCGCGCGGTTGCGGCGTCCGCGTGTCTTCGCCATCCCGCTTGCGTTCGCCGTCGGCGCGCACGCCTTCACCGCGCCCGCCTTCCGTGCGTCCACCTTCGCCGCGCCCACCCTCGGCGCGTCCGTTGCGGGGACGGTCACCGTTCGGCCGGTCGCTGCGCTCGCCGCCACGACCGTTGCCGTTGCGGCCGCCGCGTGCGCCGCGCGAGCGGCCGTCCTTCGCGCCATCACGCGACGCGACATCGGCCGGGGCCGTCGGCGGCGTAACGACGGCCTGCACGGCGACCGGCGCGGGAGCCGGCGTCGCTTCGACTGGACCCTTGAACCAGTTCACGATGCGGTCGAGGATGCCTTGCGGCGCCTGCGGAACGATGATCGGTGCCGGAGCCGGGGCGGGCACGGCGGCGACCGGCGCCGGTGCCGCGACGGGCTGCACCGGACGCTCGACGATCGGGGCCGGCTGATCGGGCGTGATGCCGCGGACCACCGCTTCCTGACGCGGCTTGGCGTTCGGATCGACCATCCTCTTCTGATAGGCGTCCGGCTCGCTGGGCGCCTCGACCATGTCGTAGCTGGCCTTCGTCGTCTCGAGGCGCGGATCGTCGTGCTTCAGGCGCTCGAGCGTGTAGTGCGGCGTGTCGAGGTTCTTGTTCGGCAGCAGGACCACGTTGACCTTCAGCCGCGCTTCGATCGTGGCGATGTCGCCGCGCTTCTCGTTGAGCAGGAAGGTCGCCACTTCGACCGGCACCTGGGTGTGCACGGCGGCCGTGTTCTCCTTCATCGCCTCTTCCTGGATGATGCGCAGGACGTGGAGGGCAGACGATTCGGTGTCGCGGATGTGGCCGGTGCCGTTGCAGCGCGGGCAGACCACGTGACTGCCTTCGGACAGGCTGGGGCGCAGGCGCTGGCGCGACAATTCCATCAGCCCGAAGCGGCTGATCTTGCCGGTCTGGACGCGCGCGCGGTCGTAGCGCAGCGCGTCCTTCAGCGTCTGCTCGACGTCCTTCTGGTTGCGCGCCGACTCCATGTCGATGAAGTCGATGACGATCAGGCCGCCGAGGTCGCGCAGCCGCATCTGGCGCGCGGCTTCTTCGGCGGCTTCGAGGTTGGTGCGGGTCGCGGTCTCCTCGATGTCGCCGCCGCGGGTGGCGCGGGCCGAGTTGACGTCGACCGAGACCAGCGCCTCGGTGTGATCGATGACGATCGCGCCGCCGGACGGCAGCGGCACGGTGCGCGAATGCGCGGTCTCGATCTGATGCTCGATCTGGAAACGCGAGAACAGCGGCACGTCGTCGCGGTAGCGCTTCACGCGGTTGACCATGTCCGGCATCACGTGGGCCATGAACTGGCGCGCCTGCTCGTACACGTCGTCGGTGTCGATCAACAATTCGCCGATGTCCGGCTGGAAGTAGTCGCGAATGGCGCGGATGACGAGGCTCGACTCCTGATAGATCAGGAACGCGCCGTTCTGCGAGTTGCCGGCGCCTTCGATGGCACGCCACAGCTGCATCAGGTAATTGAGGTCCCACTGCAGTTCGGGCGCGCTGCGGCCGATGCCGGCGGTGCGCGCGATGATGCTCATGCCCTGCGGCAGTTCGAGCTGGTCCATCGTGTCCCGCAGTTCCTGCCGGTCCTCGCCTTCGACGCGACGCGAAACGCCGCCGCCGCGCGGGTTGTTCGGCATCAGGACCAGATAGCGCCCGGCCAGCGAGATGAACGTCGTCAGCGCCGCGCCCTTGTTGCCGCGCTCTTCCTTCTCGACCTGGACGAACAGCTCCATGCCTTCCTTGCAGGCTTCCTTGATCGTCGCGGTGCGGGCGTCGACGCCTTCGCGGAAGTAGGACTTGGAAATCTCCTTGAACGGCAGGAAGCCATGGCGCTCCTCGCCGTACGTGACGAAGCACGCCTCGAGACTGGGTTCGACGCGGGTGATGACACCCTTGTAGATGTTGGACTTGCGCTGTTCACGACCAGCGGCTTCGATGTCGAGGTCGATCAGCTTCTGACCTTCGACGATGGCGACGCGCAGCTCTTCGGCGTGCGTCGCATTGAACAACATGCGTTTCATAAGGGCTCCTCGCGCACGGGACGGACCCGGCAGCGGACAACGGCTTCAAAAAGCGCGAGGAAGGACGTATGGCGGCAGGAATTGCCGGACGACGCGTGTCAGACGCCGCGAACAACGCGGCTCGTGTCTTGCGTCTAGGGCACTGGCCGGCTGTGCACGGACCGCTTCGTCGCCACCGTCATCGAACCGACGATGCGCCTGCGCGGTCGCGCAGGGCAGGCATCGAATCGGAACCGACGAAAGTGATCATTCTGGAACGACGAACGGACAGTGCTGCAACGAGGCCGAGGCGTCGAAAAGTTCGACGTCCCGAGGATTCTTGACGACCGCCAATATCTTTCCGCATCCATCGTGCGGCTTGCCGGAGGGCGCTTGGGCGCCATCCCTGCCAGTCGCGCGACGTTCGCGCGTGTGCCCGTCACGGTGGGCATCACGACCGGCATGTAAACTCGCGTCCGCGCATCGCTGACCTCGGCGTCCGATGCCGGGGTCGTGCTCGATTCGAGGCGGTGCGCATCCACGGACTACATGCAACGTGTTGTCAGGTTCGGTCCAGCAGCCCGCTTCAGGCCCTGTTGCTCGAGCCCCGGGCAGCGCTCATTGGGCGCTTTCCCGGACGTTCGATGCATCGCGAAGACCGCATCGGGACTCGTACAGCTAGTCCACTTCCCTGCCAACGACACAAATTATAGTTCAGGATGAACGGCTTAGGCCAACGCGTTCGCAAGCAGCGTGATTCGGGGTCGTCGGGCGCCGTGGAGACGCTCGTTCCGCCCGCTCCGGGCGCGGCGTCCGAACCCGCCGCCGACCGCGTCGCGCACGTGGCGATCGGCGTCGACGACGCCGGTCAGCGACTCGACAATTTCCTATTCCGCACGGCCAAGGGCGTGCCCAAGAGCCATATCTACCGCATCGTGCGTGGCGGTGAGGTGCGCATCAACGGCAAGCGGGCGGAGGTATCGCAGCGTCTCGCGGCAGGCGACATCGTGCGCGTCCCGCCGCTGCGGACCGCGGCACGGCCGCCGGCGCCCGACATCCGTGACGTCAAGCGGGAAAAGATGGTGGCGCTCGCGACCGTCCACGAAGACGACGTGCTGCTGGTCGTCGACAAGCCGGCCGGCGTCGCGGTGCACGGCGGCAGCGGCATCAGCTTCGGCGTGATCGAGCAGTTGCGGGCGACCCGGCCCGAGGCGCGCTTCCTGGAACTCGCCCACCGGCTCGACCGCGATACGTCCGGACTGCTGATGGTCGCCAAGAAACGCAGCGCCCTCGTCAAGCTGCACGAGGACCTGCGCGAAGGGAAAGTCCGCAAGCGTTACTTGGCGCTGGTGTCCGGGCCGTGGCGCGAGCAGCGCCGCGAAGTCAAGGTGTCGCTGGTCAAGTTCCACCTGCCCGACGGCGAGCGGCGCGTCCGCGTCGCGAAGCAGGGCGACCTGGACGCGCAGGCGGCGCACACCGTGTTCCATCTGGTCGAGCGCTTCGACGGTCCGGACGGTCCTTTCGCGTTGCTCGACATCGAGCTGCGCACCGGTCGCACCCACCAGATCCGCGTCCATCTCGCGCACCTCGGCCGGCCGATCGTCGGCGACGACAAATACGGCGACTACGACGTCAATCATCGGGTGCAGCGGCCGACCGGCGCGCAACGGCCCGCGTTCAAGCGGATGTTCCTCCACGCCGCCTCGTTGACGCTCGTCCATCCATCCACCGGCGAGCCGCTGACCGTGTCGGCGCCGTTGCCACCCGACTGCGGCGCGTTCGTCGATGCGTTGCGCCGTCAGACGCCGACCCCATGACCGTCTCCCACCCGCGCGCCCGCCGCGACCATCGTTTCGACGTCGTCGTCTTCGACTGGGACGGCACGCTGATGGACTCGACGTCCGTGATCGCCTCCAGCATCCAGCGCGCCTGCGTCGATCTGGGGTTGCCGCCGCCGTCCGATCAGCGGGCCAGTCACGTGATCGGTCTCGGCCTCTCGGACGCGCTCGCCTACGCGGTTCCGCAATTGCCGCGTGAGCGCTTTCCCGAAATGATCGAGCGCTATCGGCACCACTATCTGACGCGCGACGCCGAGCTGCCGTTGTTCCCGGGGATCCGCGAAATCCTGGTCGCATTGAAGGAAGCCGGACACTTCGTCGCGGTCGCGACCGGCAAGAGTCGCGTCGGCCTCGACCGGGCGCTGGGCACCACGGGACTGCGGCCGCTGTTCGACGCCACGCGCTGCGCCGACGAGTGCCGCTCGAAGCCCGACCCGGCGATGCTCTTCGAGCTCGGCGACGAGCTCGGCGTGCGCAGTGCGCGCATGCTGATGGTCGGCGACACCACGCACGATCTGCTGATGGCGTCCAACGCCGGCGCGGCGTCGCTCGGCGTCAGCTACGGGGCGCATCCCGAACACGCGCTCGAAGGTCACGGCGCCCTGGCGATCGTCGGGTCGAGCGCGCAACTCGGCACCTGGCTGTCGACCAACCTGTGACCGGCGACGACCGGCTGATCGCCATCTGCGCCGTCGATGCGCTCGTCGACGGTGGCACGGGCGTGCGTTTCCCGGTCATGACCGGCGGCCGGCCAGCCACCGGCTTCGTGATCCGTTACGAGGGCCGGGTCCACGGCTACCTCAACCGCTGCACGCACGCCGGCATCGAACTGGACTGGCAGAAGGGCCGCTTCTTCGAATCGAGCGGCACGCTGCTGATGTGCGCGACGCACGGCGCCGTCTATCGGCCGGACGACGGACGGTGCGCCGGCGGCCCGTGCCGCGGCGGAACGTTGCGCCGAATCGTCGTCGTGGAGCGCGATAAGGTGGTTTTCTGGCAGCCGGACGAGGTAGTCATGGCGGTCCAGGCGCGGCCGACCTAGACTCGGGCGTTGCCGTCAGTCCCGAAAAATCCAACCCCGCGCATCCATGTCCGACGACCGCCTCGACCCTTCACTCGACTCCGCTCCGGCGCCCCGTCCGCCGCTGTCCGCGCAGGTCGCGGGCGACGTACGACCCGGCCCCGCCGGCTGGGAGCGCGACGTCCTGGAACGGCTGATGTTCGCGACGCTGCGCGAGCAGCGCGACTCGCGGCGCTGGCGCATCTTCTTTCGCATCGTCTGGCTGCTCGTCTTCCTGCTGCTGATCGCGTCGATCTGGGCCGCGGGCGGCAAGGGCGGCGACAAGGCGGGCATGTCCGGCCGGCATACCTCGGTCGTCAGCCTGCGGGGCGTGATCGACGCGGACAGCGACGCATCGGCCGACAAGATCAACAGTTCGCTCGAAGCCGCGTTCAAGGATGCGGCCACGGCGGCCGTCGTGATGCGCGTCAACAGCCCCGGCGGCAGCCCCGTGCAGGCCGGCATGATCAACGACGAGGTCAAGCGGTTGCGCGCGGCCTATCCCGACAAGCCGTTCTATGTCGTCGTCGAGGAGATGTGCGCGTCGGGCGGCTATTACGCGGCGGCGTCGGCCGACCGCATCTTCGTCGACAAGGCCAGCATCGTCGGGTCCATCGGCGTGTTGTCCGACGGCTTCGGCTTCACCGGCCTGATGGACAAGCTGGGTGTCGAGCGGCGCCTGCAGACCGCGGGGCGCAACAAGGGCATCGGCGATCCGTTCAGTCCCATCAACGACGAGCAGAAGGCGCATCTGCAGGCGATGCTCGACGAAATCCATCAGCAGTTCATCAAGGTCGTCCGCGACGGTCGCGGCGCGCGGCTGAAAGAGAACAACGACACCTTCAGCGGCTTGTTCTGGACCGGCGAGCAGAGCATCGCGCTGGGTCTGGCCGACGACTACGGCACCGTCGACAGCGTGGCCCGCGACGTCGTCAAGGCCGAGGACGTGGTGGATTACACCGAAAAGCAGAGCCTCAGCGAACGCATGGCGCGGCGCTTCGGCGCCTCGTTGGGCTCCGGCTTCGGCAGCAGCTTCATCGAGAGCGTGCTGCGCGGCGTGCCGCTGCACTGACCACGGCCGGCCGCTACATCAGGATGATGTCGTACTGCTCCTGCATGTAGGCCGTCTCGACCTGCAGCGAGATGGTCTTGCCGATGAAGTCGCCGAGCGTGGTCAGGCTCTGCGACTCCTCTTCGAGAAACAGGTCGATGACCGACTGCGACGCGAGTACGCGGAACTCCTTCGGATTGAACTGTCGCGCCTCGCGCATCAGCTCCCGCAGGATCTCGTAGCAGATGGTCCGGCCGGTCTTGATCTGGCCGATCGACGCGCAGGTGGGGCAGGGCTCGCACAGCACGTGCGCGAGCGACTCGCGCGTGCGCTTGCGCGTCATCTCCACCAGACCGAGCTGCGTGAAGCCGTTGACCGTGATCTTCATGCGGTCGCCGGAAAGCGCTCGGCGCAACTCGACCAGCACGGCCGCCTGGTGCTCCGCGTTCACCATGTCGATGAAGTCGAGCACGATGATGCCGCCGAGGTTGCGCAGCCGCAACTGCCGCGCGATCGCCTGCGCCGCTTCGAGGTTGGTCTTGAAGATCGTGTCGTCGAAAGACCGTCCCCCGACGAAGCCGCCGGTGTTGACGTCGATGGTGGTCATCGCTTCGGTCTGGTCGATGATCAGATAGCCGCCCGACTTGAGATCGACGCGGCGGGCGAGCGCGCGCTGGATCTCGGCGTCGATGCCGAAGCGCTCGAACAGCGGCTGCTCGCCGATGTAGTGCGTGATGCGGGACGCGACCTTCGGCGTGTAGGCGCGCGAGAAGTCGACGAGCCGCTGGTAGCTTTCGCGCGAGTCGACCTGGATGCTCGCCGTCTCGTCGCCCGCGTAGTCGCGCAGCATCCGCTCGGCGAGTCCGAGGTCCTGGTAGAGCAGCGTCGGGGCCTGCGCGGTGCGGCTGGTCGAGACGATGTCGTCCCAGAGCTTGCGCAGGTAGGCGATGTCCGCCGCGAGGTCTTCGTCGCTCGCGTCCTCCGCCAGCGTCCGCACGATGTAGCCGCCTTTCTCGTCGGCGGGCAACAGCCGCAGCACGCGCTCGCGGAGCCGCTCGCGGTCGCTCTCGTCGCCGATGCGCTGCGACACGCCGATGTGACCGACGTGCGGCTCCTGCGGCAGATACACCAGCAGCCGGCCGGCGATCGACATCTGCGTCGACAGCCGTGCGCCCTTCGTGCCGAGCGGCTCCTTGACGATCTGGACCAGCAGCGACTGGCCTTCGTGGACCAGTCGCTCGATGGGTTCGTGATGACCATTGCCCGTCGCGGCCAGCAGGGCCTTGGCCGGCGAACGCTCGTCGGGAACGCCGTCCGGGCGCTGCGGCGAGTCGCGACCCGGTTCGTGACGCCAGATGTCGGCGACATGCAGGAACGCGGCACGTTCGAGCCCGGCATCGATGAAGGCGGACTGCATCCCCGGCAACACACGGACGATGCGTCCCAGATAGACGTTGCCGACCATGCCGCGCGACGACGCCCGTTCGACGTGAAGTTCCTGCGGCACACCCTGGACGACGATCGCGACGCGGGTTTCCTGCGGCGTCACGTCGATCAGGATGTCTTCACTCATGTCTTGGCCGTTGAGATAGAACGCGGATTGTAGGGCCCGGCGCCATCAGCCGGGCGCGACGCCGAAGCGCGCGAGGAGTTGCATGGTCTCGAACAGCGGCAACCCGACGATCCCGCTCTGGCTGCCGGCGATCCGGTCCACGAAAGCTGCCGCCCGACCCTGGATCGCATAGGCTCCGGCCTTGCCGAACGGCTCGCCGCTGGCGATGTAGGTGTCGATCTCGGCGTCCGACAACGTGCGGAAGCGGACGCGCGACTCCGACAGCGCCTCTTCGCTGCGCGTGGCATCGGCGACGACGACGGCCGACAGAACGCGATGCACGCGTCCCGACAATCGTCGCAGCATCGCGCGTGCCGCTTCGGCGTCCGCGGGCTTGCCCAGGAGGTCGTGGTCGAGAGCGACCGTCGTGTCGCCGGTGAGGATCGGCGCTCGGGGGAGTCCGCGCCGTTCGAGCCGGCGCAGCGCCGCATCCGACTTGAGTCGCGCGACACGCCTGACATAGGCCCGCGGGGACTCGCCCTCGACGCGCACCTCGAGCGCTTCCATGTCTTCGTCGGCATCGGATTCCAGCACGACGTGCGCGACCAGCATCTGTTCGAGCAGGTCGCGACGGCGTGGGCTGGCGGATGCCAGGTAGAAGAAGTCGATTGCAGGGATCACGTTGGAACCTCGATGTCGCGACGTCGCGATCAGGCACGATGATAAGGATGGTTCTGCGTGATCGACCAGGCGCGATAGAGCTGCTCGGCCAGCAGCACGCGTGCGAGGCCATGCGGCAACGTCAGGCTCGACAGGCGGACCCGCATCTGCGCTTCGCGCTTCAGCGTGGCGTCGAGGCCGTCCGGGCCGCCGACCATGAACGTGACGTCGTCCCCGTCTTGACGCCATTGCGCGATCATCGTCGCGAGCGATGCGGACGTGAGATCTCGGCCGTGCTCGTCTAGCGCGATGCGTGGACCGTGCTTCGGAAGAACCTGTCGCAGGCGAGCTGCCTCGGCGTGCATCATCGCGTCGACCGTCTTGCCGGCCGTGCGCGCTTCGGGCCGCACTTCGCGCAGCTCGATCCGCAGGTCGGGCGGCATGCGGGCCGCGTAGTCGGCGAACGCCTCGTCGACCCAGCGCGACATGCGCGCGCCGACCGCGGCGATGACGAGCTGCATGCAGTCGCGCGCTCGTCGCGACGCGTCAGCGGGAAGGGGCGGTCTTGCGTTCTGTCTTCCGGACCGCGGCGGATGCGGCGCTCCTCGCCGGCGCCTGCTTGGCGGCGACCTTCCGGGCGGCGATCTTCTTGTCAGCGACCTTCTTGGCAGCGACCTTCTCGACGACGGTCTTGGCGGCGACTTTCTTCGTTGCGACTTTCTTC
>CAZZWS010000167.1:725-8980 GCA_964657795.1 Beijerinckiaceae bacterium | reverse complement strand
ACATCCACTAACCTTGCAACCCGGACTTCATCCTAATGATTGGCATGGCCGAAGGGGGCAGGTCACGCACATCGAGCGATCGGGATCAATGACCCTTGCGCGAATGACTTGGTTAGAACCGTGCTGCGAGGAATGCGGCGGCGACTGGGCGCCGATCAGCGGCAGCAACGCCGCTCCTTCGAGCTGACTTGGCGATCACCGTGCCGACGACTACTGAACTTATAAGCGTCCGAAATCGCGCACTGATGCTGTTAGGTTTTGCGGGCGCATTTCGCAGAAGCGAACTGGTAGCGCTCCAAGTGGCGGACCTATCCTTCCCGCCTGAAGGCATGCTTGTTCAACTGCACCGAAGCAAGACAGATCAGGAAGGATGCGGCAGGCAAGTTGCCATCCCGCTCGGGCGAACGCAGCTATGCGCAGTTCGTGCGACGAGGATCTGGTTGGAACGGAGCGGGTTGACCGAAGGACCGCTGTTCGTATCCATTGGACGGTCGGGCGTTGCCAACAACACGCAACTACGCGCCGGCTCGGTGAACCGCGTCATCAAACACTACGCCAAAGCTGCTGGCTACGACCCGACGATGTATTCCGGTCGCAGCCTGCGGGCAGGTCTCGTCACAAGCGCGGCACAAGCAGGGGTCAGTCTTCAAAAGATCATGGAACAGTCAGGTCATCGCTCTGTCCAGATGCTCACGAGATATATCCGTGATACTCGCTTGTTCGAAGGAAACGCATCGGGCGCAGTGCTCTAGAAAGATTGCCTCACACCACAGACCACAGCCTGCGCAGGCACCAAACGCGAAGGCTGTCCTGCGGGTGCGACGCCAAGAATCCTGCCGACCTCGGTTAGCTTGATCACTGTATTGGCTTCTCGGAAGGGCCGACTACCCGTAAACTCGCCCCACACCCGACGCGTGACACAAGACAACGTCACGGAAGACCGTCTGCACGTCATCAGAAAAGACCGAGAAAAACAAACTATGGGCAACGTCGAGCTGAACATAGATGAACTGAGCCTTGACCTGAAAAATCCAAGGTTCGATGGTTTGGGCAACCAAAGAGAAGCTCTCGAAAAGATCGTGATTTCGCAGGGAAGTAAGCTTGTTAATCTAGCGGAAGACATAGTCGTAAACGGTATTAGCCCTGCTCACCGCATGTTGGTCGTCAAGGCTAAAGGTCGCAATGCGGAAGGCTACGTTGTTGTCGATGGAAACCGAAGGCTGGCCGCAATAAGAATTCTGGCCAATCCTTCGGCGTTGGACGGAATGTCCGGTGTGGGCGACGTGACCATAGATAAGCTACGCAACCTTGCAAAGGGCTTTGATCTCGACAAAATACAACCGCTTGACGTCTTTATCTGCGGGAGCGAGGCTCAAGCCCGCCATTGGATTGAAGCGATAATACCGGCGAAAACGAGGGTAGGGGTGTAGTTGGTTGGGACGGAATTGCAACCGCTCGCTATCTCGGCAAGACTACGTCGCTAAAGGTTCTCGACTTCGTAAAAGCTACAGCAAAACTAAGCGACGCGGAAGTCGCTGCACTTGAACGTTTTCCTATTACGAACCTAGACCGCCTTCTCGGTACGCCGGAAGTGCGCGACCTGTTGGGCTTGAAGATGGAGGGCGGCGACTTGCTTTCTGACTTACCGCAAGCATCCCTAGTCGCTCCGCTTCGTCAGATCATCACAGATCTCAGCTCGAAGTCTGTGACAGTGGGACAACTTAAAGGTAAGCACGAGCGAGTGACCTATATCAAGTCCTTGGGAACGCGTTTGCCGGACTTGACCAAGCGAACTGGAACACCGGTACCGCTTGACCGATTAGCAGCTACCGCCAACGCGAAGGCAAGCGCAAAATCAACTTCTGCCACAGCCTCCAAGTCGCTCATTGATCGGAAAGCACTAATTCCCTCGCAGGCACAATCAGCATTAAATATAAATGATCACAAGCTCCAACAGATGTGCCGCGAACTTCGAAAGCTTCCGCTAGACACGTACCCTGTGGCAATAGCTGCATCGTTCAGAGTCTTTCTCGAGCTTTCATTAGACCATTATGCATCCGAGAAGAAGGTCGCTGGCTACAACGCCGACACGATGACGTTAAAGCCGAAGCTTGAGGCTGTGGCATCGCATCTTCAAGCAACCGGAGTAAATAAGCGTGATCTTCAAGCATTTAGGGCCTTGGCGAGCAACCCCAACCGGGCGCTCAGCATAGACCGGCTTCACGGTGTAATTCACAGTCGATATGAATTACCCACTGCCGCAGAATTGCGCACTGGGTGGTCAGAGGTTCAGGTCGCCTTCACAAAGATTTGGGCCTAAAGATGGATAAAGGGCCTCGGCCGTCCCCTTTCTATACGCCCCTTCGGTATCCCGGAGGGAAGGGCAAGTTGGTGCCATACGTCAAACGGATTCTGGAAGCCAACGATCTCGTTGACGGAGTGTATGCCGAGCCTTATGCGGGCGGAGCCGCTGTGGCGATGGAACTACTTCTTCACGAGTACGTTAGGAAGGTCTACATCAACGACATAAGCGCGGGCGTAGCCGCGTTTTGGCGATGTGTACTTGATGATACGGACGCATTATGCGCCGCGATATCCAGTGCAAAACTCACTATTGAAGAGTGGCGGTATCAGCGTGACGTTCAACAGCGCCCAAGTGAACACAGTGATATAGATGTCGCGTACTCGTTCTTCTATTTAAACAGGACAAATCGTTCTGGAATACTGTCGGCTGGGGTGATTGGCGGAAAAGAGCAGTCGGGGAAATGGAAAATGGACGCTCGTTTTAACGCACCAGACCTGATCCAGCGGATACAAACAATTGCTCGCGTCCGCAACAGAATTGAGTTTCGCCAAATGGATGCATTGGCTTTCTTGGACGAAATCACGGCCTCGTTACCAAAAAAGAGTCTCATTTATCTTGATCCACCGTACTACGTGAAAGGCAGTGATCTGTATTTGCATCATTACGAACATGCAGATCATCTAAAAATCGCCAAACGCGTTGCAAGAATGCAAAGTCAGCAATGGATCGTGTCATATGATAATACGCCGCAGATCGGCCTCATGTATCCTAAATCTCGAAATATCGTGTATGGCCTCAGCTATAGCGCCCAAGACCGATACAAAGGCTCTGAAGTCATGTTTTTCTCGAAAGACTTGCACATTCCCGAAGTGGTTGTGCCCATGCATTTGGCAGCTTAACTCGGTTCTGCGTCTGGCACTATCGATAGGGAGATGCAATATTCGTCACGCGGCCAGTTGATCGGGTTAATCAGGTTTACCGACTGCTGCTCTAGAGATCACCTCGTGCGTTCCTTCATGATCGATCAATGTTTGAACTTTATCGATAAGGGCGCGACGGTTCCCGAGGCTTGATATTGCACCTTTCGTCATCCCGAAGCGTATCGATGCAATACGCTCCAACGATATTCTCGGCAACTTCGGGTCGATCAGATAGGCCTTCACCCGTACTAAGTCTAGCTCTCGAATTTCGTCATCGGTCAGAGCGAATTCATCAAGCATCTTTTTTGAAGATACACGCGATCGCTGCCCAAAGATTCTGTTGACCTCGGCGCCTGAGCAACTGCGAAGGTAAATCACAACCTTGTGATACGAACGGAGCGCGCCTTCGCTTATCCCGATCGCTGTTAAGTATTTTAAGTTTTTCTCAAGCAGGTCGACGACGGTTGTCAGCTCTTCGCTACTATTGGTCTCTTCCTTGGATGTCATACCAACCTCGCGGCGATAGCATCGCAGGCGCTTTCCATCATTGGAATAACCTTGGTGATGTTCTGTGTCTCGTAAGCGGTCCAAACTGGCCATCCTGCGTCGATCGCTTCAGCCACTCCGGTCATGTGAGTTACGACGGGATCGATCATGTCGCCCGCCCATTGCCGGCGAAGCGCACTGAGCTGCTCGGTATGAATGTTGGTCAGGCCCGACGCTGCTCGGCCCGCTGTCTTCGCCATGAATGGCACGATCGCTGCCATTTTCGTCGCGGGGACATACGATGTCGGGATGTCCTTCTTTGCCACGCCCGAACCGCTACGCAGAAAATCTAACTTCTTGTCGATCTTGTTCGCGACGAGCGACCTAAAGTGCGTGACTCCGCGACTCGACATCGCGTCTGGGATCACAGGAATGATGTAGTAGTCGCTAGCGGCTAGAGCGTTCTGACTGACAAGTTTCGTTGCTGGGGGGCAGTCGAAGAAGACGTAGTCGTAGACGTTATCTGCGTCAACTGCGTCGAGCCATTCAGCCAGCAGTGTTCGCTTATGCCACTCCGACAGCATCGCTGAGCCCATCGTGGTGGACGCCATCTCAATTTCTGTGTCGTCCAGTTCAAACTGCGCAGGGACGAGGTCGAGGTTGGGGTAGAGATCGTAAGAAGGGCTGCGCTGATGCAGTACGTTCGCGTGAATGATCTCGCTACCGGGCATAGCCACCTTGCGGTTGCAGAAAGATTCGAAGATCGTGTTGCAGGTAGTCCGATCAGTAGCGGCCTTCTCCCACAATGCGCCGCCCATCATCACGATCGACAGGCTGGATTGATGATCGACATCGACCACGAGCACCTTTGAGTTCTGCGCGAGGCGTGCAGCGAGGTGAAAAGTCAACGTAGACTTTCCGACGCCGCCTTTGAAATTGATGACCGCAGCTTTGATAGCCATCGTCAGCCCTGAGAAAATTCGCCTCTAGGCGAGGGCCGGAGGTCGAGAGGGCATTATCTAACAGGTCCGATGGCCGTTCGCTGACCGCTTAGCCTCAGTACTTAGCGGCTCCGATTTCCCGTAGTCGCAGCGCACGAAGGGGGCACTTTCGGGGGCACCAGCCGAGGCACAAAGCTAGGACAATGCAGTAGATCAACGTGCTACGACTGTTCTTCGAGTGTGCCCCGAGCCACCACGGATCGCACTCCTTCCCCGTACAGCGGATCTGACCCGCAACGCCACGGCCCACGCGTCGTTCAGCGCTACGCCGACCGCGCGAAATCCGGGCACTTGCAATGCTGCTTCCGGTCTGTCGAACAGATCCGAAGCACCGGTAAACCCTCGACTCGAACCCCACCGACCCGGACGCGACGCGCGTACCCGTGCGGTTCCGCCGCACGATCAACATCGCTTCGGTCGCGCTGATGGCGACAGCGCTGGTCAGCGGCTGAGCCAGCGTTCACGAACAGCCCGGCGCCGCAGGCACGCGACGGCGCCCCGCTCGCCGATTTCGTCAGCCACTACGCATCGGACCACACGCCGCTCGACGCGCTGCTGTGGGAACCGAAGGCTCCGACGAGGTACGCCGTCGTCCAGGTCCCGGGCTTGCACGGCAACTTCGTCGGCGGGACGACTACACGCCGATCGCGAGCAAGCCGACCGCGAAGGGGTATGCCTTCACGATCAAACTGAGAACCTACCGCGACGTCACCGATCCAGCTGCGAGGACGCGATCCCGACACGGCCGCGGCGCCGAAGAACCCAAGCGCCGCGATACACCGACATCGCGTTGTTCGGCACGCGCTTCGGCGGGTGCGCGCGATGCTTTGCCTGTTGTCGCCGCAGGAGCCGGCGCAGCGCCAGTGGTATCACTGGTTCATGGCCACGAAGCGGGGCGCGGCGGCCGTGCGCGCCGACCCGCACGGCTTCGCCCATCTCCACTGGGTCGACTGGTCGCGTGCCGGCTGATTAGCCGAAGCGACGTTCGCGCAACTGGCCTCGTCGTTCGACGTCACGCTGCACCAGCCATCGCGCGCGCTGGGACGAAGCGGAGCCGGACCCGAAAAGCGCCTGGCTCGAAGACAGGGTCGAGGCGACGAAGACCTTGTCGCTGCCCCACCCTTCATTTCCAGGGCGAGGTCGACGGCATCAATCCGCCGTCGGCGAGCAGAAGCGTCCCCGCGAAATTCACGCGACCGTTCGAGATGGTGACGCTGCCGGGTGTCGGGCACTCCCCGCAACGCGAGGCGCCGGACGAGGTCGCCGCGAAGCTGGTCGCGCACTTCGGGCCGCGCTGGCGGCCCGGTCGATGCGGCCAAGCGGTCACTCGCTCGACTGCGTTGCCTTTCGGTCGCGACGCGGCTCGCGCCGCGCTTTCCATGTTTGCGAACCACGTCGTATGCTTCCTGATCGCATCGCGTGTTCATCGACTCGCGACGAGCCTCGACGTCATCGACAACCTGGGAGGGTCTGTATGTCCATCGGATGGAAAGTTTCGGCACTAGTGATCGTTGCGAGCATGGCCGGCTGTGCGCAGACGAATGGGGGATCGTCGTCGCCATCCACCGCACCGGCCGCGTCGGCGCCAAAGGGTCCCGGACCCGGCATGGACGCCGCTGGCAACGTCACCGATGCATCCAAGGTCGAGGGCGGCTACGGCACCAAGGTCAAGGGCATCAACGATACCGACGGCGAGATCACCGGCAAGCTGGCGCCCGGCTCCAAGTTCGGGTTGCTGAAGATCGGCATGGGCTTGAAGCAGGTGACCGACCTCGTCGGACAGCCGACCGACCAGGGCCAGTACATCACCGGCAAGGCGTTCATTCCGTTCTACTTCGGGTCCGACCGCTATCGCTACGAACTCGTCTACAAGGGCTGGGGACGCCTGATCTTCGCGGGCGGCAGCATGGGCAATCTCGGCGGCGGCAATCTGTTCTGGATCATCAATTCGGCCTCCGAGTCCGGTTATCGTTGACGCATTCCTGCAGCGGCGACGCATCGCGCACGACGCGACGTCGCTGCATCGGCGAGGGCGCCTGAACCGGCAAGGTTCCTTCGGCAGCATCGCGCAGGTAACATCGACGACCCGATCGAATCCAGCGACGTCGCCTCGCCCTTGAACCTGCCCTTCCTTCGCATCCGCGCCACGACCGGCGCGCTTTGTCTCTCGCTGCTGCTCGCGTCGGTGGTGGGCTGCGACCCCGCGTGGGCGGCGCGCCAGTTCCCGCAGAACTCGCGTCAGGTCAAGGTGACCGCGGTCGCGGACGACGCCATCGTCGCCGATGGCGACACCTATCACCTCGCGCCCGGCGTGCTGGTCTTCAACCCGGGCAACATGACGATCGTCCGCGGTCAGTTGCCGGCCGGGACCATCGTCCGCATCCAGACCGATCTCAACGGCGACGTACGACGCATCTGGATCCTCGCGGACGACGAGATCCTGACGCGGCCATGGTGGCAGTTCTGGCGACGCAGCCAGCCCCAGGCGGACCCGGCGCAGCCGGTACCGACGAACTGACCCGCGCACTTCGACCACATGAAAAAGCTCTACATCAAGACGTTCGGTTGCCAGATGAACGAGTACGACTCGGCCAAGATGATCGACGTGCTGCGCGAGGCGTCGCTCGCCGCCGGCGACACGATGGTCCGCACCGACACGCCGGAGGACGCCGACGTCATCCTCTTCAACACCTGCTCGGTCCGCGAGAAGGCGCAGGAAAAAGTGTTCTCGGACCTCGGTCGCGTGAAGGAACTGAAGCGTGCCAATCCCGACCTCGTGATCGGCGTCGGCGGCTGCGTCGCGAGCCAGGAAGGCGCGGCCATCACGAAGCGCGCGCCGTACGTCGACGTGGTCTTCGGGCCGCAGACGCTGCATCGCCTGCCGCAACTGCTCGAGGCGCGTCGCACGACCGGTCGCGCGCAGGTCGACATCAGCTTCCCGGAGATCGAGAAGTTCGACCACCTGCCGCCGGCCGAGGTCGATGGCGCGACGGCGTTCGTGTCGATCATGGAGGGCTGCTCCAAGTACTGCAGCTTCTGCGTGGTGCCGTACACGCGCGGCGAGGAAGTGTCGCGCGGCTTCGAGGACGTGCTGGTCGAGATCGCGGGGCTCGCCGCCCAGGGCGTGAAGGAAGTCACGCTGCTCGGACAGAACGTCAACGCGTACCGCGCGCCGCTCCCCGGAACGAATGGTTGCGAAGTCAACGATCCTGCAGATGTCGAAGACGTCGCCGACTTCGCCACGCTGCTCGAATACGTCGCCGACATCCCCGGCATCGAACGCATCCGCTACACGACGTCGCACCCCAAGGAATTCACGCAGCGGCTGATCGATGCCCATGCGCGCATTCCCAAGCTCGTCTCGCATCTGCATCTGCCGGTGCAGTCCGGTTCCGATCGCATCCTGATGGCGATGAAGCGCGGCTACACGGTGCTCGAATACAAGTCCATCGTGCGCCGGCTGCGGGCCGTGCGACCCGGGCTGTCGTTGTCGACCGATCTGATCATCGGTTTCCCCGGCGAGACCGATGCGGACTTCGAAGC
>CAZZWS010000167.1:0-715 GCA_964657795.1 Beijerinckiaceae bacterium | reverse complement strand
CGTCGGCTTCGACGCGTCGTTCTCGTTCATCTACAGCCCGCGACCGGGCACGCCGGCGGCCGGCCTGCCGGACACGGTGACGCCGGACGTCAAGCGTGCGCGACTGCAGCGCGTGCAGGCCGCCATCGACGCCAACGAACGACGCATCAGCGAATCGATGGTGGGCTCCCGTCAGCGCGTGCTGGTCGAAGGTGCGGCCCGCAAGAACGTCGACGAGCTGTTCGGCCGCACCGACAACAACCGCGTGGTCAATTTCGTGCCCCATCCCGACGTCGACACGTCGGTCGGCGCGCTGATCGACGTGGAGATCACGGCCGCCAACGCGCACACGTTGCGCGGGGTCGTCGCCGCCGACCATCCTGCATGGACCATCGCCGCGTGATGGCCCGACCCCGATGAAGGACAAGACCATCGACTATCTCGCCGACCTCGACAACGCGCGTCTCGCCAACCTGTGCGGCGTGCTCGACGAGAACCTGCGGCAGATCGAGTCGGCGTTCGACGTGACCATCAAGCGGCGCGGCGCGCGCTTCACGATCGGTGGCACCAGCGGCGGCGCCGGACAGGTGCGGGCGCGCGAGCACGCCCGTTCCGCCCTCGAATATTTCGCGACGCAGAGCGGCAAGCCCCTGTCGACCGAAGACGTGCAGCTCGGGGTCGTCGAACTCAAGAAGCGACCGCGGACCGGTGCCGCCAACGACGCCGACGACGCCGA
>CAZZWS010000166.1:0-9006 GCA_964657795.1 Beijerinckiaceae bacterium | reverse complement strand
GACAAGGGGAGAAGCGATTTTGACCGGCGGTCTTCGGGCAAGAACCGCGAAGGCGCTTCGCATGATAGATGCCCCCGCACCGGCCCCCGCGCGCAGGCGCGTCACATCGGACGCGCCGCGGAAGCGCGAAGCATGCCCGCCCCCCGGCGTCGTTCTCAACATTCGTGACCGGGTGCCGATAACTTGCTGAATCCTCGACAGGTCCTCGGCCCACGAGACCCCGGCCCCTTTTGAATCTCATGCCGTTTCTCCTCACCACCGTCGACTACTGGGCCGTGACGCTCGCTTTCGCGATCGGAGGGCTGACCGCCTACGTGATGCTGGACGTGGCTCGGCGCATGCGCTCGAAGGACGTCATCGCCGGCCTGTGGTGGATCGGCGGCAGCCTGGCGTGCGGCACCGGTCTGTGGGCGGCCCACTTCATCGGCATGGTCGCGAACGTGGTGCCGCTCCCCATCGGTTACTCCGGGAAGATGCTGGCCGTCGGATGGGCGTGCGCCGTCTTCGCCAACGGCTTCGCATTGCGGATCGCGCGCCAACCACGACGCGGCGTTATCGGGGTTTCGCTGGGCGCGCTCGTCCTCACCCTGTTGCTCGCCGGTCTGCACTACGCGAACACCAGCGCTGCGGTGTTCGCGCCCGAAGCCGCCCGCGATGCCGCTGTCATCGCGCTGGCGCTGGTGGTCGGGTTCATCGCATCGGTGCTGTGGCTCACCGCGTTTTGCGCATTCCGAGAGCTGGCCGGCCTGAAGGGCTTCGTCGCGCAGTCGCTCAAGTCCGTGCTGCTGACGCTCGCGCTCGGCAGCGCGTTCGTGCTCGCCATCCTGTCCACGCAGATACCCATCCACGCGGTGTGCCTGACCGCGTTCGAGCTCGACGGCGGGTTCCTGCACGACATGATCGCGGTCACCGCGCCGCTGCTGCTCGGCTGCACGTTGATGAGCTCCATCGTCTATGCGTTGGTCGACGATCGGCGAGCGGCACTCGCGGGCTCGCTCGAAAGCGTCGCCGCCCGACTGCTGTCGGCCAACGACGAGTTGCGCCAGCGCGCGATGCTCGACCCGCTGACCGGCCTGCCCAACCGCATGCTGTTCGAGGACCGTCTCGCCCAGGCGTTGCTGCGCGCCGACCGCGCCCGGAAATCGGTCCGCGGCCTGCGCGAGAAGCTCGCGGTCCTGTTCATCGACGTCGACGGCTTCAAGGCGTTCAACGACTCGTTCGGGCATGCCGCGGGCGACGATGTCATCCGCGAACTGGCGGAGCGACTGCGCGTCGCCGCGCGCAACGACGACACCGTCTCGCGCATCGGCAGCGACCAGTTCCTCGTCCTCATGGAAGGTGCGACCTCGAGCAACGACTGCGTGGCGCTGGCGATGCGGATCCTCGACTCGACGAAGGAGCCGCTCGAGATCGTCGGCCGACCGGTGCAGATCAGCGTGTCGATCGGCGTGGTCGTGTATCCCGATCACGGCGAGCGCAGCCGTCTGCTGGCCCAGGCCGATGCGGCCATGCAGGCCGCGAAGCGCGCCGGTCGAGGCACCTACGCGCTGTTCGAATCGCACATGCACAGCGACATGGCCGACCAGCTCGATCTCATCAACGACCTGCGCCAGGCCATCGACCGCGGGCAGCTCGAACTGCATTACCAGCCGAAGGTCGACAGCCGTCGGCACGTGATCTGCGGCGTCGAAGCGCTGCTGCGCTGGCACCACCCGGTGCGCGGCATGGTCGGCCCCATGACCTTCATCCCGCTCGCCGAACGCTTCGGGCTCATCAACGCTCTCGGCAACTGGGTCATCGAGACCGCCTGCGAGCAGATGGCCGCGTGGTCCCGGGACCGCGTGCACATGCGGGTCGCGATCAACCTGTCGGTGCATCAGCTGCGCGAACCGGACCTCGTCGCGCGCATCCAGTCGGCGCTCGATCGCCATCGGGTCAAGTCGTCGCAGCTGCTGTGCGAGATCACCGAATCGGTGGCCATGCAGGACATCGCGGCCACGCAACGCACGCTCGACGAGCTCGGCAGGATCGGCGTGTACCTGTCGATCGACGACTTCGGCACCGGCTATTCGAGCCTGTCGTATTTGCGTCAGTTGCCGGCGCGCCAGCTCAAGATCGATCGGACGTTCATCAACGACCTCGACGGCAGCGACGACGCGAAGGCGGTCGTCGACGGCGTCGTCCGGCTGGCCCATGCGCTCGGCTTGCGCGTGGTGGCCGAAGGCGTGGAGACCGCGTCGCAGCGCGACATCCTGCTCGGCCTCAACTGCGACGAGCTGCAGGGCTACTTCTTCGCGAGGCCGATGAGCGCCGACAAGCTGCTCGCCTGGACGCTGGGCCACAAGCCGAAAGGCAGCGTCGACTTCGCGGCGTCACTGGTGCATCGGTCGGTGGAAGCCTGACGAAAAGCCCCGCTCGGGTTGTCATCCCGGCGAAGGCCGGGACCCGATTTGCTCGTTCGGTAGCGTGGGAAGAACTCGGGCCCCGGCCTGCGCCGGGGTGACAAACAAGAGACTGGCGCCGGAGAGGCGTTCTCAAAACCCGCCGAGGCAGATGTACTTCATCTCCAGGTACTCGTCGATGCCGTGCACCGAGCCTTCGCGGCCGAGGCCGGACTGCTTGACGCCGCCGAACGGCGCGACCTCGTTCGAGATGATCCCGGTGTTGACGCCGACGATGCCGCTTTCCAGCGCTTCGGCCACGCGCCAGACGCGCGTCACGTCGCGGCTGTAGAAGTAGGCCGACAGGCCGAACTCCGTCGCGTTGGCCTGCGCGATGGCGTCGGCCTCGTCGCCGAAGCGGAATACGGCCGCGACCGGGCCGAACGTCTCTTCCTTCGCCACCTGCATCTCGGACGTCACGTTGGCAAGCACCGTCGGCTCGTAGAAGCGGCCGCCCGCGGCGTGACGCTGGCCGCCGGCGACGACCGTCGCGCCGTGCGCCTTCGCGTCGGCGACGTGGTCCTCGACCTTCTTCAATGCCGCATCGTCGATCAGCGGACCCTGCGTGACGCCGGCCTCGGTCCCCACGCCGACCTTCAGCGCGCGACTTTTCGCGGCGAGCTTGTCGACGAACGCGTCGTACACCGCGTCCTGGACGTAGAAGCGGTTGGTGCAGACGCAGGTCTGGCCCGTGTTGCGGTACTTCGATGCGATGGCGCCGTCGACCGCCGCGTCGATGTCGGCATCGTCGAACACGATGAACGGCGCGTTGCCGCCGAGTTCGAGCGACAGCTTCTTGATCGTGGGTGCCGACTGTTCCATCAGGATGCGACCGACCGCCGTCGAGCCGGTGAACGACAGCTTGCGGACCACCGGGCTCGCGCACAGCACCTTGCCGATCTCGATCGAGCGCTCGCCGTCGCCCGCGACCACGTTGACCACGCCCGGCGGGAAGCCCGCGCGATGCGCGAGCTCGGCCAGCGCCAGCGCCGTCAGCGGCGTCTGCTCGGCGGGCTTGATGACGATGCAGCAACCCGCGGCGATCGCCGGCGCGACCTTGCGCGTGATCATCGCCATCGGGAAGTTCCACGGCGTGATCGCCGCGCAGACCCCGATCGGCTGACGGATGACGAACATCCGCTTCGTCGGGTCGGGCGAGGCGAGCGTCTCGCCGGACACGCGCTTGGCTTCCTCGGCGAACCACTCGATGAACGACGCGCCGTACACCACCTCGCCGCGCGCTTCGGCCAGCGGCTTGCCCTGCTCGGCCACCATCAAGGTCGCGAGGTCGTCCTGGTTCGCGAGCATCAGCTCGAACCAGCGACGCATGACCGCGGCGCGCTCCTTGCCGGTCTTCTTCGCCCACGCCGGGAAGGCCCGCTCGGCCGCCGCGATGGCGCGTTCGGTTTCGCCGCCGCCCAGGTTCGCGACCTCGGCGATGGTCCCGCCGGTCGCGGGATCGTCGACGGCGAACGTACGATCACTTTCGACCCACTGACCGTCGATGTAGCCGGCGGCGCGCAGCAGTTCGGGATCGTTCAGGGGAATGCGTTGATCGACTCGCTGAAGCATGATGATTCCTCGCAAAATGATGTTCGGCCGGCACGACCGACCACGGCGTCCGACCGCACGATGGTAGCGAAAGTGCCTCGCGAGCCCGCATCCGACCATCGGTTGTTCTCACACGCCGGACACGCGACGCGCTTGCGACGGCTCGCGTAGCATTCCGCAGCGCCGCATGTCGCGGCCCGTCCTTCCGAATCGTCCCGTCCCATGGCTGCCCTTCCCGCCACCGCCACCTCGCCACCCCGCGCTCGCGTGGCCGCCGTTCGACCTGCCCGCGCATCGCTCGCCGGCCGTTCCATCGACGGCGTGGTCGCGATCGCCAGCGGCGTCGCGGGTCTCGTGCTCGCGAACGGCTATCCGATCTTGCCGTGGCTGGTGATCGGCCTCTTCGTCGCTTGGACCGCGTTCGCCGCATGGCGCTTCTCGTTCGCGCTGCCGACGCTGATCGCGCTGGTTCCCGTCGTCGGACTCGCGACATGGACGGGCTGGCTCACCTTCGAAGAGGTCGACCTGCTGGTGCTCGCGAGCGCCGCGGGCGGATACGCGGCCCGCGCCTTGCGGGCGGTGCATGACGAAGGCGCCGCCCGGCAACGCCCCAGGCTCTCGGTCTTCGCATTCGCGCTGCTCGCGTTGTTCCTCGCGTCCAGCGTGATCTCGTTGCAGCGGGGCGTGACCGCGGCCGGCGGCTGGCACTTCGGCTTCTTCGACGGCTACGACGATGCGCTCAACAGCCTGCGCATCTTCAAGTCGTTCGCGCTCGCGCTGCTCATGACGCCTCTCGTGATCGCCGAGGCGCGACGTGACGGCGGCCTGGACCGCATCGGCCTCGGCTTCACCATCGCGCTCGGACTCGGCGCACTCGCGGTGCTGCAGGAACGTCTCGCGTTCACGGGGCTGCTCGAATTCTCCGACGACTACCGCGTCACCGGCCTCTTCTGGGAGATGCATGTCGGTGGCGCGGCACTCGACGGCTTCCTCGCGTTGACGATCCCGTTCGCGGTCCGCGAAGCGATGCGCAACGTGAACCCGACGCGCTTCGCCACCGCATTGGGGGTCCTCGCCCTCGCCGCGTACGCATGCCTCGTCACATTCTCGCGCGGCGTCTACGTCGCGATCCCGATCTCCATGCTCGTGCTGGCGGCGCTCGTCGCGCGCCAACGCTTCAGGCTCGATCGCCGCGCACTCTGGGCACTGATCGGCAAGGCGTTGGCGTCGACGATGCTCCTCGTCGTCGCGAGCTTCATCGTCTTTCGCAGGGGTGGCTATCGCGCCGACATCGCCCTGTTCATGCTGCTGATCGGGACGCTGGCCAGCGAAGACGCGATGCGTCGTGCGCGGCCTGCGACGTGGACCGGCGCGGCGCTCACGGCGATGGCCGCAGCCGCGATCGGTTATCTCGTCGCGCTGGTCCTGCCGAAGGGACCGTATCTCGTCCTCGTCGCCGCGCTCATCGTCACGATCGCCGCGGTCGTCAGCCATGAACGCAGACCGACGCGTACCACGACATTCACGGTCATCAGCGGCTGGCTGTGGCTGGCCGCATCGGCCGTTCAGGTCGCGGGCTTTTGGGGTGGTGCGTCGGCGCGCGACGACAGCCTCGTCGTCGTCGGACTGCTGATCATGATGACGTTCGCTGCGTCGCATCTGCGTCACCCGCTCTGGCCCACGCGCCCGCACCAGCGCCTCGCGACGATCGGGTTCGCGGCGCTGGTGCTGGGGTCGGTCGCGGTGTTCACGGCCGGCGCTTACATGGGTGGTCGCTTCTCGAGCAGCCGCGAGGACTTCGGCGTCCGCACGAACCATTGGACCCAGGGCCTCGGACGCCTGCACGGCAGCGACTGGCTGCTCGGCAAGGGGCTCGGACGCTTTCCGGCGACGTCGATCTTCGAAGCGTTCGACGGCACTGCGCCCGGCCGCTACGGCGTCGTCCATCGGGGCGGCGAGACCTTCATGACACTGATCGGCCCGCACATGCGCTACCTCGGGTTCGACGAAGTCTTTCGCGTGGCGCAGCGCGTGTCGCTTCAGCCGCACACGCTCTACAACCTCGTCATCCGCGCGCGGGCGACGCAGCAGACCGATGTCCACATCGAGGTCTGCGAGAAGCAGTTGCTCTATCACGGCGAGTGTCGCTTCGACGGGCTGCCCATGCCGAAGGCGGACGGCAGCTGGGTCGACATCGTCTATCGCTTCGACAGCGGCGAGATCGGCGCGCCGCACGCGTTCGGCAAGCGGCCGGTCTTCTTCGCGATGGCGGTGGGCACGCCCGCCAGGGTGCTGGATATCCAGAGCGTGCGGATGATCGGATCCGACGGCGTCGACGTCATCGCCAACGGGGACTTCGCCGATCACACGGCCCGCTGGTTCACGCAGAGCGACAAGTACCACCTCCCGTGGCACATCAAGAACATCGTGTTCGACGTGCTGTTCGACCAGGGCGCGCTCGGCCTCGTGCTCTTCACGCTGATCGTGGGCGGAGCCTGGCTGCGCACGGCGTTCGGCCGCGCACGCCATCATCCCGACGCGCCGTACGTGGCCGCGGCGATCGCGGGCTATCTCGTGGTCGGCGCGTTCGACAGCCTGCTCGACGTGCCGCGCGGCGCGCTGTTGTTCTGGCTGGTCGTGATCATCGGACTCGCGTTGCGCAACCCACGGGTCGCGAAGGTTGCCGCGCCGGTGGCGCCCGTCGTGTCGTCATCGACGGTGCCGTCATCGACCATCGCCGACGAAGCGGCAGCGCGTGCACGGCGTCGGCAACTCGCGTTCGGCGAACGTCGGCGCGGACCGATCTCAGGTCAGTAGCGCCTTCGCGACCATCGCATGCACGCCGCGGTGCACGTTGACCGTCTGCGTGATGCGGAAGTCGACCGCGAGGCTGCAGAGCGTGTACGCGTCCGCGCGCGACAGTCCCGCCTTCTCGCCGAGCAGCTCGATCATGTCGCGCAACGCCATCGCCATGCACTGATCGAGGTCCGGGTCCATGCCCATCGTGATCCAGTGCGTGGCCGTCTCGCCGCGCGGATACGCGAGGCTCGTGTTCTTGTGCACGATCAGCTCGAACGTGCCGGCGAGCGCCGTCTCGATGGCCGTCGTGCAGACCTCGCCGTCGCCCTGCGCCGCGTGACCATCGCCACACGAGAACAGCGCCCCCGGCACATGGACCGGCAGATGGAGCGACGTGCCGGGCCCGAGTTCCTTGTTGTCGATGTTGCCGCCGTGCGCACGGGGGACGATCGACGAGATGCGGCCCCAGCGCGGCGGCGGCGCCACGCCCATCACGCCGAAGAACGGATGCAGCGGCAGGTCGAGGCCCCACGGCAGGCGTCCCTTCATCGTCTTCGCGTCCAGCGGGATGTTGATCAGCCGCGACGTGTCGTCGAAGTCGGCGGGCAACGTGCCGGCGAGCGGTCGGATGACGTTGTAGCCCCAGTCCTGACGCAGCTTGACGTCGACGATGCGGACCTCGAGCGTGTCGCCCGGCTCGGCGCCGTCGACGAACACCGGGCCCGTGAGGATGTGGCCCGGCATGGGACGCGCGCTGCGGGCATGGATGTCGTGCAGTTCGGGCGGCACGTGAAAGCCCGCCGGCGGCAGCGCGTCGGGACCGCCGCTGACCGAGTCGATGACCACGCGGTCGCCGCTCGCCACACGCAGCACCGGCGGCAGCGCGGCTTCGAACCAGCCCCAATGACAATGTTCGACGGATGCGGTGAGGTGATGCGATTTCATGGGAACGGATCGGCGGATGCGAAGACGAACCCGATGATGGCACGCGGCTCGATCGACTTTCGGCGAGCTGCGCGTTGAGCGCATCCGTGTGCGTCGATAGAATCGCTCGTCACGCCGTCCGTGAACAATTTCAGGAAACATCATGCCCAGTTCGTCACCCCGTACCAAGCTTGCCCGCAGCCAGCGCACGCCGATGCGCGATGCGCAGGTCATCGGACCGGTCAGCCCCGATGAACGCTTCGATGTGACCATCCGCGTGCGGCGCCACGCGTCGATCGATGCCGCCGCGGCGGCGCATGCCGAGGGAACGCCGGCATCGCGCACTTACGTCACGCGCGAGGCGTATGCCGACCTGTTCGGCAGCGCGCAGGAAGACCTCGACCGGGTCGCCGGCTTCGCCCGCTCGTTCGGCCTCGTCGTGGTCGCGAGCGATCGCGCGCGGCGCAGCGTCTTCGTGTCGGGCACCGCCGCGCAATACGCCGAAGCCTTCGGCACGGTCATCGAACACTACGGCGACGACGGCATGACCTATCGGGGTCGCACCGGCGAGCTCTCGGTGCCGAGCGACATCGTCGACCTGGTCGAAGGCGTGTTCGGCATCGACAACCGGCCCGCGGCGCGCGCGCAGTTCCAGTATCGCGACGCGCCGAAGGCCCAGTCGCCGACCGGCGACGCCGGAACGACGATCGTCGCCCACGCGGCGTCCGCTTCGTTCACGCCACCGCAACTCGCGAAGCTCTACGACTTCCCCACGGGGGTCGACGGCAGCGGCCAGACCATCGGCATCATCGAGCTCGGCGGCGGGTACAAGCCGGCCGACCTGACGACGTACTTCAAGAGCCTCGGTCTCGCGGCGCCGTCGGTCGTCGCGGTGCGCGTCGACAACGCCAACTCGGCCGACGGCGAAGTCATGCTCGACATCGAAGTCGCAGGCGCCATCGCGCCGAAGTCCAACATCGTCGTGTACTTCGCGCCCAACACCACCAAGGGCTTCCTCGACGCGATCACGATGGCCGTGCACGACACCACGCACAAGCCGTCGGTAATCTCGATCAGCTGGGGCGGCGCCGAGAACACGTGGACCACGCAGGCCCTCGATTCGTACGACCAGGCCTTCATGGGTGCAGCCACGCTCGGCGTCACGATCTGCTGCGCGGCCGGCGACGCGGGGTCGGGTGACCAGAACCCCGACGCCGGCACGCCCGACGGCCTGGCTCATGCCGACTTCCCCGCGTCGAGCCCCAACGTGCTGGCCTGCGGCGGCACGAAG
>CAZZWS010000165.1:0-9036 GCA_964657795.1 Beijerinckiaceae bacterium | reverse complement strand
TGCATCGCGCTCGCCGGGCTGTTCGCCTTCATCGTGCTGCGCGGGCTCTCGCTGGCCGACCGCAACGACGACCCCTTCTGCCGGTTCGCCGCGGCGGGGCTCGTCACGCTCTTCGGCATCCAGAGCTGCATCAACATGGCGGTGAACCTGCACCTGATGCCCGCCAAGGGCATGACGCTGCCGTTCATCTCCTACGGCGGCTCCTCGCTGATCAGCCTCGCGCTTGGCATGGGGCTGCTCATCGCCGTGACACGCCGGCGCCCGCGCGCCGCATCTGCTCGACCTGCAGCTGGAACTCGCCGCGCGGCACGTAGAGGCCGGCGAGCACGCGGGCCTCGACACGATCGCCTTCGCGCGGCGTCCAGTCGACGGTCTGATTGCGATTGCGGAACATCACGGCGCGCACCTGCGCGTCGCGATCCTTCAGCGAGAAGTACCAGTGTCCCGACGCGGCGCGGGTCAGATTCGAGATTTCGCCGGAGACCCACTGCAGTGCGAAGCCGCGTTCCAGCGCGGAGGCGACACGCCGGATCAATTCGCCGACCGGCACGACCGCGGCGTTCGGCGCCAGGCGCGCCACGCCTTCATCGACGCTCATGCAGCCCTCCGAAGCCGTGCCTGACGCTAGCCCGATCCAGACCCATCTGTCCACACGGCCCGAGGTTCCGCACAGGTCGATAGCCCGGGCCAATGAATGTCATTCCAACGGTAAAGCGCTTTAGATTCATCGGTCTTTCCGGCATCAAGGAGCGGTCGGCCGATCGCGACCCACGGGGGTCGTCATGTCCTCCAGCTTTGCACACAGAGTTATCCACATCGGTCGAGCGCCGTTAAGACCTTGAGCGGACTGCATTTCGTTGCAAATGGGCGGGGCATCACGCTTGCCTGCGCTGAGCCGAGAAGCTACATTGCGGGTCGCCCGAATCGACCATGATCCAATCGTGGTCGGTTCGCGGGCCGGGCGCCGCCGGCGAGCGCCGTGCGACGCCTCCCTCTTCACGTCTCTGGAGCACCGTTTGGGTTCGATTTTCCTTGCTGCCGGCTGGCCGATCTGGTTTCTGCTGGTCGCCTCCATCATCGCACTGGCCCTGATCATCGAACGCGCGATCGTCCTGCGACGGTCGAAAGTGCTGCCCCCCAATCTGCTCGACGAGGTGGTCGGTCTCTACCGGGCACGCAAGGTCACGCCGGAGGTGCTGACGCGGCTCGAGAACAACTCGCCGCTCGGCCGCATCCTGGCCGCGGGACTGCGCAACGAGAAGGCGCCGCGCGAAGTCATGAAGGAATCGATCGAGGAAGCGGGCCGGGTGGTCAACCACGATCTCGAACGCTTCCTCAACCATCTCGCGACCATCTACACGGCGGCGCCGCTGCTGGGGCTGTTCGGCACCGTGATCGGCATGATAGAGATCTTCGGATCGCAGTCGCCGACCGGCAGCACGAACCCGGCGCAGCTCGCGCACGGCATCTCGATCTCGCTCTACAACACGGCGTTCGGCCTCGTCGTGGCCATCCCGTCGCTGATCTTCTACCGCCAGTATCGTGGCAAGGTCGACAGCCTGGTCGTGGAGATGGAGCAACAGGCCGTCAAGTTCGTGGACATCGTCCATGGCGAACGCAATGTCTGACGGGGTCGGAACACAGCGAGCGAACCTGCATCGGAAGAGCGTCGGGGCATGAACTTCAAGAAGGGCACTTCGCGCGAAGAGCCGGAGATCAACCTGATCCCGCTGATCGACCTGTTCCTCGTCATCATCATCTTCCTGATGGTCACAACAACCTATTCCAAGTTCGCCGAGCTGCAGATCACGTTGCCGACGGCGGATGCCGACCAGGCGCCTCAGCGGCCGGCGGAGATAAACGTGGCCGTGACCCAGGACGGGCGCTACACGGTCGACGGCCAGCGGTTGAACGCCGGTGATGTCACGGGACTGTCGACGGCGATCCGCACGAGCGCGTCGGGCAAGAAGGACCCGGTCATCGTCATCAACGCCGACGCGCAATCGACGCATCAGGCCGTCGTCAACGTGATGGAAGCCGCGAAAGCCGCGCAGGTCGCACAGATCACGTTCGCGACGCAGGGCTCGCCGGGCAAATAGCGGGTCGTCGCGCCGGACATCCGGCTTTTCGTTCGGCGTCGTAACATGCGGGGTCGACTCCGCCGGCAGGTCGCCGCGGTAAAGTTCCCCCTTGAGCTCGGCCCTCATCTTTCTGATCCACCGGACTGAACCGGAGCACGCTCGCCCGTGAAAGCCCGTAACGCACTCACCGCCCTGTGGTACGGCAGCGGCCGACCCAGGTGGCATCCCGGCTCGATCGTCCGGCGGATCATCAGCACCGGCCTCGCGCCGTTGGCCATGCTGTTCCGGACTTCGGTCGCGATCCGCCGCAAGCGCTTCGAGCGGCCGGACGCCAGCGAGCGGATGCCGGTGCCCGTCGTGGTGGTCGGCAACCTGACCGTCGGCGGTTCCGGCAAGACGCCGCTGGTGATCGCCCTGGTCGAGGCGTTGCGTCACGAGGGCTACACGCCTGGCGTGGTCTCGCGCGGCTATGGCGGTCGCGCGGTGCGCAAGCACGACCTGGCCGTCGCGGTCGATGCCACGCTGTCCGACGCCGCCGAGCGCTTCGGCGACGAGCCCGTGCTGATCCGGCGACGTACGGCCGTGCCGATCTGGATCGGACGTCAACGCGCGCACGCCGCCCGCCAGTTGCTGGCGGCGCACCCCGAGGTCGACGTGCTGCTGTCCGACGACGGGCTGCAGCACTACGCGCTGGCCCGCAACTTCGAACTCGCGGTGTTCGACGCGCGCGGTGCGGGAAACCAGCGGATGCTGCCGGCCGGCCCGCTGCGCGAGCCGATGACCCGGGTCGCGGAAGTCGACGCGGTCGTGCTCAACGGGGCCGAAGCGACGATGCCGTCGCTGCCGGCCGGCATCGTCGCGCGTCACCCCCCGTATCGGATGGAGCTGCTGCCGGGCGAGATCTACCGCGTCAACGATCCGACCGTCACGCGATCGCTGGACAGCTTCCGGGGTCGTCGCATCACGGCCGCCGCGGGCATCGGCAACCCGCAACGCTTCTTCGCACTGCTGCGCGGCGCGGGGCTGAGCTTCCACCGCATGCCCCTGGACGATCATCATCGCTACGACGACAATCCGTTCGCGCGGCGCAACTCGGAGGCCATCCTGCTGACCGAGAAGGACGCCGTGAAATGCGCACGATTCGAAGAGCCGCGGATGTGGGCGGTCCCGGTCACGGCCCGCATCGACCCGGCCCTCGTCGCCGCGATCCTGGCGCACATCGGCGGCAGCAAGCGAGCCACCGCATCGACCGACTGAGCGACCCCCACCGAGCACCACAGCCCATCATGGACACCCGCATCGACCCCCGCCTGCTCGACATCCTCGTCTGCCCCGTCACCAAGGGGCCGCTGACCTATGACAAGGCGCGGCAGGAACTCGTCTCGCTGTCCGCGCGCCTCGCCTACCCGATCCGCGACGGCATCCCGATCATGCTCGAAGCCGAAGCGCGACGTCTCGGCCCCGACGCCCGGGAAGCGCTGCGGGCATCGCCGACGGTGTGATCCGGGAACCGAAGCAACCGATCGCGTTCGTCGCGATCGTGCCGGCGCGTCGCGCGTCGACCCGCCTGCCCGACAAGCCGCTCGCCGATCTCGCCGGCAAGCCGATGGTGGTCCGCGTGGCGGACCGGGCCCGGGCGAGCGGCGCGACGCGCGTGATCGTGGCCCACGACGACGAGGCCATCGCGGCGGCCGTGAAGCCGCACGGCCACGAGACGATGATCACCGCGACGACACATGCGTCGGGGACGGATCGCATCGCCGAAGTGGTCGCCCGCCTGCTGGCCGACGGTTCGCTCGCGCCGGACAGCATCGTCGTCAACGTGCAGGGCGACGAACCGTTGATCGATCCCGCGCTGATCGCCGAGGCCGCCGCCACGCTGGCGCTGGCCGACGACTGCGCGATGGCGACCGCCTGCCACGCGATCGACGATCCCGCGGACCTGCACGACCCCAACGTCGTCAAGGTCGTGACCGACGCGCGCGGACGCGCCCTCTACTTCTCGCGAGCGCCGATCCCGTGGGTGCGCGATGCCTCCTCGATCCACGATGTGGCGTTGCGCCCGATGCGTCACATCGGCATCTACGCGTACCGCGCGAGTTTCCTGTCGGTCTTCACGACCCTGCCGCCCGCGCCCCTCGAACGGCTGGAAGCGCTCGAACAGCTGCGCGCGCTGTGGCACGGCCATCGCATCGCGGTCTTCACGACCGCGGCGGGTCCGGCTGGGGGCGTCGATACGCCCGAAGACCTGGTCCGCGTGCGTGCGTGGCTGGCGCAGCAAGGGGGGACTGCGGATTGACCGTGCGCCGAATGATCCGGTAAGGTTCGCGTCGACGTGGCGGTCCGGTCCTCGATCCAGCGCATTTTCGGCGCTGCGGCCCGCCAACGATCATCGTCTTCCGACCGCTCGAGCCGCCGTTCCCGGAACGTCGCCAGCGGCCATTCCCGTCAAGACTTCCCCGAGGCATGACCGCGATGCAGAACGTTTCATGCGCCTGATCCTGCTGGGCGCACCCGGTGCCGGCAAAGGCACGCAGGCGCAATTCATCCGCGAGCATTACGGCATTCCGCAGATCTCCACCGGCGACATGTTGCGCGCGGCCGTCAAGGCGCAGACGCCGCTCGGCATCGCGGCCAAGAAGGTGATGGACACCGGCGCTCTGGTGTCGGACGACATCATCATCGGCCTGGTGTCGGATCGGCTGAAAGACCCGGACTGCGCGAACGGCTATCTGTTCGACGGCTTCCCGCGCACCGTTCCGCAGGCCGACGCGATGAAGGACGCCGGCGTGGCCATCGACCACGTGCTCGAGATCGCCGTGCCCGATTCGGACATCATCGAACGCATCACCGGCCGGCGCGTCCATCCCGGCAGCGGACGCATCTATCACGTCGCCTTCAATCCGCCGAAGACGACGGGTCACGACGACGTGACCGGCGAGCCGCTGGTGCAGCGGGACGACGATCTCGAAGCGACGGTGCGCAAGCGGCTCGAGGTCTATCACACGCAGACCGAGATCCTGATCTCCTACTATTCGCAGTGGGCCGAGCGCGGATCGCGGCCCGGGGAGCCCGAAGCGCCGCTGTATCGCAAGGTGTCCGGGACCGGCAAGGTCGACGAGATCCGTTCGCGCGTGTTCGCCGCGCTCTCCGACTGAAGTTCATTCGATAAAGCACCCTGCGCAATAGACGCGGCGGCCCGCAGGACCAAGATCCCCGGGCTCCAGCACGGGGCAACGGAGGAGACGGCTTCATGGAAACAGGAACGACAGGCCTGTGGTTCGCGCTCGTCTGCGGCGCGGTCGCCGTGGTCTACGGCGTCTGGTCACGCAGCTGGATCCTCGGCCTTCCCGCCGGCAACGCACGCATGCAGGAGATCGCGCTCGCGATCCAGCAGGGCGCGGCGGCCTACCTGAAGCGGCAGTACACGACGATCGCGATCGTCGGCGTCGTGATCTTCCTGCTGGTCGGCTTCGTGCTCGGCTGGCCCACGGCGATCGGCTTCCTGATCGGCGCCCTGCTGTCGGGCGCCTCGGGCTTCATCGGTATGAACGTCTCGGTCCGCGCCAACGTGCGCACCGCCGAGGCCGCCGGCAAGGGACTCGAAGCCGCGCTCAACGTCGCGTTCCGCGGCGGCGCGATCACCGGCATGCTGGTCGTCGGCCTCGGGCTGCTAGGCGTCGCTGGCTATTACGGCGTGCTCACCGGATTCGGTTCGCACGAAAGCCTCGAACCCGCGATGCTGCACGACGCCATCCAGCCGCTGATCGGCCTGGCCTTCGGTGCGTCGCTGATCTCGATCTTCGCGCGGCTCGGCGGCGGGATTTTCACGAAGGGCGCGGACGTCGGCGCGGACCTCGTCGGCAAGGTCGAGGCCGGCATTCCCGAGGACGACCCGCGCAACCCGGCCGTCATCGCGGACAACGTCGGCGACAACGTGGGCGACTGCGCCGGCATGGCGGCCGACCTGTTCGAGACCTACGCGGTCACGCTGATCGCGACGATGCTGCTCGGCGCGCTGCTGATGCGCGGCGCCGAGAGCGCCGCCGTGATCTATCCGCTGGTGCTCGGCGGCTTCTCGATCATCGCGTCGATCATCGGTTGCTTCTTCGTGCGCCACACGCCGGGCAAGAAGATCATGACGGCGCTGTACAAGGGACTCGCGGTCGCCGGTGTGCTCGCGCTGATCGCGTTCTATCCGCTCACCAACTGGGTGTTCGGCAACACGTCGCTGGCGTCGGTGGCGCACGAAGACGGCATCTCGCTGGTGCTGCGGATGTACCTGTCGTCGGTCGTCGGGCTGGTGCTGACCGGTCTCCTCGTCTGGATCACCGAGTACTACACCGGCACCGAGTACAAGCCGGTCCGCTATGTCGCGCAGGCATCGACGACGGGTCACGGCACCAACATCATCGCGGGCCTCGCGGTGTCGATGAAGTCGACGGCCTGGCCGGTGCTGTGCGTGTGCTTCGCGATCTACGCGTCGTACGCGCTGGGCGGGCTCTACGGCATCGCGACCGCGGCCACGTCGATGCTGTCGATGGCCGGCATCATCGTCGCGCTCGACGCCTACGGCCCGATCACCGACAACGCCGGCGGCATCGCGGAGATGGCCGACCTGCCCGAAGCGATCCGCAACGTTACCGACCCGCTCGACGCGGTCGGCAACACGACGAAGGCCGTGACGAAGGGCTACGCGATCGGCTCGGCCGGGCTCGCCGCGCTCGTGCTGTTCGCGGACTTCACGCATGCGCTGGACGCCGCAGGCAAGGCCGTCACGTTCAGCCTCAGCGAGCCGGCGGTCATCATCGGCCTGTTCGTCGGCGGCCTGATCCCTTACCTCTTCGCGGCGATGGCGATGGAGGCGGTGGGCCGCGCAGCGGGGTCCGTGGTCGTCGAGGTGCGCCGTCAGTTCGCGACCATCAAGGGAATCATGGAAGGCACCGCCAGGCCCGAGTACGGCGTCGCGGTCGACATGCTGACGAAGGCGGCGATCAAGGAGATGATGATCCCGTCGCTGCTGCCACTCGTGACGCCGGTGCTGCTGGCCGTCGTCGCGCGCTTCCTGATGGGCGCCGAGCAGGCGCGGATGGCGATCGGCGGGATGTTGATGGGCACCATCGTCACCGGCCTCTTCGTGGCGATCTCGATGTGCACCGGCGGCGGCGCGTGGGACAACGCCAAGAAGTACATCGAGGAAGGCAACTTCGGCGGCAAGGGCTCGGAAGCCCACAAGGCCGCGGTCACCGGCGACACGGTCGGCGATCCCTACAAGGACACGGCGGGTCCGGCGATCAACCCGCTGATCAAGATCATGAACATCGTGGCGCTGTTGATGGTGCCGCTGCTCTGATCGTTGCAGGCGACGTATCGAGAAAGGGCCGCTTCGACAGCGGCCCTTCTTCTTTGCACGACCTACTTGCCGATTTCGATCGCGTCGTCGGGATCCTTGCTCGTCTTGCCCGAGCGGCCGAGGTCGTCCGCGGACACGTTGCGGTCGTTGCCGGACTCGATGTCTTCACGGGTGACGTCGCGACCAGCGTCGCCCTCGTGCTTCTTCTTCTCCTTGATCTCGTCGTCGATGCCGGACTGCGGCGCGTCGCTCGGGTCGTCCAGTCCGATCGAGGTGTTGCTGGGCATGATGGATCTCCTATCTCTGTCGACGCCGCAGGACACGGCGTCCGATGCTTCTCGGACCACCATCTCCGGCTTCGGTTGCGACGATCGGTGAAGCCCGTCGTCGATTCAGGCATCGGCCGAGGTCGTCAGCGAGACCAGGCGCGGTCCACGATCGCACGGGCATCGACGTGACGCGGCAGCTCGCCGAACACCGCGCCCCAGCCGCCGTCTCGCGCGAGCCGTGTCGCACAGAACGCCTCGGCAACGAAAGTCGACCCCGACGTCAGCAACAGCGACGCCTGGACCAGCGTCACGAGGCACCGCACGCGCTCGCGCGCAGACCGCTCGTCCTGCAATGGATCGGACCACTGCGCCGCGGCCCGTTCGAAGGCCGCGTCGAACGACGCATCGAGCCCGCGTCGCAACGCGAGCTCCGCGAACAGCGCATCGCCGGCTCCTCGCGATCGCCCGAACGCACGCAACACGTCGAGGCACATCACGTTGCCCGAGCCCTCCCAGATCGAGTTGACCGGCATCTCGCGATAGATGCGTGCCAACGGACCTTCCTCGACGTAGCCGTTGCCGCCGAGCACTTCCATCGCCTCGGCCGCGAGCGCGGGTCCGCGCTTGCAGACCCAGTACTTGGACGCCGACGTCATCACACGTCTGAACATCGCTTCGGTCTCGTCGTCTTCAGCGGCATCGAACGCACGTGCGAGCCGCAACGCGAGCGCGGTGGCCGCCTCGGATTCGAGCGCGAGATCGGCGAGGACACCGGTCATCACCGGTTGGGCGACCAACGGCTTGCCGAACGCCGATCGATGACGCGCGTGATGGATCGCCTGCGCGACGGCTTCGCGCATCATGCCGGCCGTACCGATCACGCAGTCGAGCCGTGTGTAGGTCGCCATCTCGAGGATCGTCGGCACGCCACGACCGGGTTCGCCGAGGCGACGTCCCCACGCGCCGACGAACTCGACCTCCGACGACGCGTTCGATCGGTTGCCGACCTTGTCCTTCAGCCGCTGGATCCGCACGGCGTTCTTCGTGCCGTCGGGCGCGTGACGCGGCACGAGGAAGCAGGTCAGTCCTTCGTCCCGTCCCGCGGCGTCGGACGCGTACGCGAGCACCAGATGCGCGTCGCACTGCGGCGCCGAGAAGAACCACTTGTGGCCGTCGAGGCGATACGCGGCATCGTCACCCTCGTGATCGATCGCGACGGCCCGCGTCGTGTTGGTCCGCACGTCGGAGCCACCCTGCTTCTCGGTCATGCCCATGCCGATCAGCACGCCGCGCTTCTGCTCCATCGGCAGATCGCGCGGGTCGTAGTCCCGCG
>CAZZWS010000164.1:0-9071 GCA_964657795.1 Beijerinckiaceae bacterium | reverse complement strand
CTTGTCTTCAGCGTCCCTGTATCCAGCGTTCCTGTCTCGGCGTTCACCATGGTTCCACATCTCGTCACCGCGCTGTCCGGTCCGCTCGCCGACCTCGAGCAGCGCATGCTCGACGCGACCCCGGCCATCGAGCGCTGGTTCCGTCTCGAATGGCAGGAGCACACGCCGCCGTTCTACTGTTCCGTGGACCTGCGCAACGCGGGCTTCAAGATCGCGCCGGTCGACACCAACCTGTACCCGGGCGGCTTCAACAACCTCGCGCCCGAGGTGATGCCGCTGGCGGTGCAGGCGGCGATGGCGGCGATCGACAAGATCTGTCCCGACGCGCGCGGCCTGCTGCTGATTCCCGAGAACCACACGCGCAACAAGTTCTATCTCCAGAACGTCGCGCGGCTGGCCGCGATCCTGCGGCAGACCGGCCTCAACGTCCGGCTCGGTTCGCTGAATCCCGAGATCGCCGAGCCCACCACCATCGAGCTCGACGGCGGGCAGAGCCTGATCGTCGAGCCGTTGCAGCGCATCGGGCCCAACGGTCGTCGCGTCGGCCTGGCCGACTTCGATCCGTGCGCGGTGCTGCTCAACAACGACCTGTCGGCCGGCATTCCCGACGTGCTGCGCGACCTGCACGAACAGTTCCTGCTGCCGCCGCTGCACGCAGGCTGGGCGGTGCGCCGCAAGACGTCCCACTTCGCCGCGTACGACGACGTGGCGAAGCGCTTCGGCAAGATGCTCGACATCGATCCGTGGATGATCAACCCGTACTTCGAAGGCGTCCGCAACATGATCTTCGGGGACGCGGCGAGCGAGGATCTGCTGGCCGACCGCGTCGACGCGGTGCTGACCAAGGTCCGCAGGAAGTACAAGGAATACGGCATCACCGAGACGCCCTACGCGATCGTCAAGGCCGACGCGGGCACGTACGGCATGGGCATCATGAGCGTCAAGGACGCCTCCGAAGTGCGCAACATGAATCGCAAGGCGCGCAACAAGATGAGCGTCGTCAAGGACGGGCTCGAGGTTTCGGAGCTGATCGTCCAGGAAGGCGTCCACACGCACGAGACCGTGCCGGTCGGCGAGCGATCCGGCGAACAAGCCGGCGGCGTCGTCGGCAGTATCGAGTCCGGCGTGGCCGAGCCGGTCGTGTACATGATCGATCGCTACGTCATCGGCGGCTTCTACCGCGTGCATACCGCCCGCGGCAACGACGAGAATCTCAACGCGCCCGGCGCGCAGTTCGTGCCGCTGCCGTTCGCCTCGAGCTGCAACTTCCCCGACCCCGGTCAACGCTCGCAGGCCGCGCCCAATCGCTTCTATGCGTACGGCGTCGTCGCCCGTCTTGCCCTGCTCGCCGCGTCGCTCGAACTCGAGCGCACGGACCCCGCGGCCGAAACGGCCTGAGCCGGGCGGCCTCGCGGCCGCGTCGACCGTCTCACCAAAAGCCATGCACATCGCCTTCGTCGCCGACCCGCTCGCGTCGTTCAAGATCTACAAGGACTCGACCTACGCGATGATGGTCGAGGCCGATCGTCGCGGCCACGGCATCACGTACATCGATCAGCGCGACATCGCGCGCGCCGCTTCGGGCGCCGTCGAAGCGAAGAGCTGGCCGCTTTCGTTGTCGACACCGCTCACGCCCGATGGCGACGTCTGGCATGCGCTCGGCACGCCCGAGGTCATGCCGCTCGCGGCGTTCGATGCGGTGGTGATGCGCAAGGATCCGCCGTTCGACATGGAGTACGTGTACTCGACCTACCTGCTCGAACGCGCCGAGCAGCAGGGCGCGCGCGTGTTCAACAGCGGCCGCGCGATCCGCGATCACAACGAGAAGTTCGCGATCTCCGAATTCCCCGAGCTCGTCGCGCCGACGCTGGTTTCGCGCGATGGCGAACGCATCCGCGAATTCCATCGCGAGCACGGCGACATCATCCTCAAGCCGCTCGACGGCATGGGCGGCATGGGCATCTTCCGCGTCAAGCCCGACGGCATGAACCTCGGCTCGATGATCGAGATGCTCGGCGGCAACGGCGAGCGGACGATCATGGCGCAGCGCTACATCCCCGAGATCGTCGACGGCGACAAGCGCATCCTCGTCATCGACGGCAAGCCGGTGCCGTTCGCGTTGGCCCGCATTCCGCAGGGAACCGAGGTGCGCGGCAACCTCGCGGCCGGCGGCGTCGGCCGCGCGCAACCGCTGACCGCGCGCGATCGCGAGATCGGCGAGATCGTGGGCGCGAAGCTCGCGTCGCGCGGGCTGCTGCTGATCGGCGTCGATTCCATCGGCGACTACCTGACCGAGATCAACGTCACCAGCCCGACCTGCTTCGCGGAAATCCTCGCGGGCGCGGGCTTCGATGTCGCGGCCACGTTCATGGATGCACTCGAACGCGCGGTCGACGCGGCACACTGATGGTCGGCGTCCTTCTGGTCGGGCATGCACCGTTCGCGGCCACCCTGCTGTCGTGCGCGCGGCACGTCTACGGCCGGTCGCCGGAACGCTGCGCCGTGATCGACGTCCTCCCCGATGCGGACGTCGCAGCGGACCTGGTCCGCGCGCGGGCGGCCGTCGCTTCGATCGACAGCGGCGACGGCGTGCTGATCCTCGTCGACCTCTTCGGCGCCACGCCGGGCAACATCGCCGCGCAGCTGGTGGAGCCGGGCCACGTCGACGCCGTGGCCGGCGCCAACCTCCCGATGCTGCTGCGCACGCTCTGCTATCGCGGCGACCAGTCGTCGCTCGCCGCGATGGCCGAGAAGGCGTTGGGCGGAGGGGCCTCGGGTATCATGAAAATCGCCACGACCCGGATGCAGGACCAGACGTTTTCGCCCGGTGGTCCTGGCCAGCACGGCTCGAAAATCGACGCGACCGACGATCAGTGACCGATGGCCATCCGCGAATGCAGGATCAGCAACAAGCTCGGCCTGCACGCACGCGCGTCGGCCAAGCTGACGCAGCTCGCGACGTCGTTTCCGTGCGAGGTCTGGATGAGCCGCGCGGCGCGGCGCGTCAACGCCAAGAGCATCATGGGCGTGATGATGCTGGCCGCCGGCAAGGGCTCGACGGTGATGGTCGAGACGATCGGGGCCGATGAGGACGCGGCGCTCGACGCGATCGCCGCGCTCATCGACGACAAGTTCGGCGAAGCGGAGTGACGATGTGCGTGGCTGATTGACATGGCCTTCACCCTGCACGGGATACCGGTCTCGCGCGGTATCGTCATCGGCCGCGTGCACCTGCTCGCCTCGGCCGCACTCGAAGTGCCGCACTACCTGGTGTTGCCGGGCGGGATCGAGGCCGAGGTCGCGCGCCTCGACGAAGCCATCGCCGCGGTCGTCAACGAGCTGTATCAACTGCAGGCCGAGCTTCCCGCCACGGCGCCCGCCGAGTTCGCGGCACTCGTCGACCTGCATCGCCTGATCCTGCAGGACCCGCTGCTGTCCGAGGAGCCCGCACGGCTGATCCGCGAGCGCCGCTACAACGCGGAGTGGGCGCTGACCACGCAGCTCCAGGCCGTCGTCGAGCAGTTCGAGGAGATGGACGACGAGTACATCGCGTCGCGACGCGCCGACGTCGAGCAGGTCGTCGAGCGCGTGCTCAAGGTCCTGACCGGCACGGCGGACTCGCTGGCGACGATCGCGGACGAAGCGGCGCGTGAAGCCGACTCGGCGCGGCGGAACGGCAAGGACGACTTCGAGCCGATGATCATCATCGCGCACGACATCGCGCCGGCCGACATGCTGCAGTTCAAGAAGCACGTCTTCGCGGGCTTCGCGACCGACCTCGGCAGCATGACCGCGCACACGGCCATCCTCGCCAAGAGCCTCGACATCCCCGCGGTCGTGGGCCTCGGCCAGGCGTCGCGACTGCTGCAGCAGGACGAGTGCGTGATCGTCGACGGCGAGGCCGGCGTGCTGATCGTCGACCCGAGTCCGATCGTCCTCGACGAATACCGCTTGCGCAAACGCGACCTCGAACTCGCGCGCGAGAAGCTGAAGCGGCTCGCGCGGATGCAGACGCGCACGCTCGACGACACGCCGATCGAGCTGCACGCCAACATCGAACTGCCGGACGACTGCGCATTCGCCGACGAGGTCGGAGCCAGCGGTATCGGCCTGTTCCGCACCGAGTTCCTGTTCATGACGCGCGACTCCATGCCCGACGAGGACGAGCAGTTCGAAGCCTATCGTCGCGTCGTGGTGTCGATGACCGGGCGCCCGGTGACGATCCGCACGCTCGACATCGGCGCCGACAAGACGCCCACCGCGGCGCGGCTCGAGTTCGGCAACAACGTCTTCAACACCACCAACCCCGCGCTCGGGCTGCGTGCCATCCGCTTCTGCCTGGCCGAGCCGCAGATGTTCCTCACGCAGTTGCGCGCCATCCTGCGCGCGACCGCGTTCGGTCCGGTCAAGCTGCTGATTCCGATGATCGCGCATCCGCAGGAGGTCGATGCGACGCTGGTGCTGATCGCCACGGCGAAAGGCCAGCTCGATGCGCGCGGCGAGGCCTACGACCGCAACATGCCGGTCGGCGGGATGATCGAGATTCCCGCCGCCGCGTTGTCGCTCGGCATGTTCGCGAAGCGCCTCGACTTCTTCTCGATCGGTACCAACGACCTGATCCAGTACCTGCTCGCCATCGACCGCACCGACAACGCGGTGGCGCATCTCTACGACCCGCTGCATCCGGCGGTGCTGCAGCTCATCGCGCAGATCATCGCCCAGTCCAACAAGCTCGGCATCCCGGTGTCGGTGTGCGGCGAGATGGCCGGCGACCCGATGCTCGCGCGCCTGCTGCTCGGCCTCGGCCTGCGTCAGTTCTCGATGCATCCGGCGCAACTGCTCGCGGTCAAGTACGAGGTGTTGCGCTCCGACGTGGTGGCCTGCGAGGCGCTGGCGAAGAAGATCCTGAGCGCCGGCGAGCCCGACCGCGTGCGGACGCTGGTCGACCGGATGCGCGCCGCTTAGGACACTGACCTCGGCATCCGCATGACTTCTTCGATGACCGAGGCACGACACGAGACGCACTGGATCGACGTCGCGCTCGACGAAGCGATCCTGCGTTGCGATCACGCGGGTCGCATCGTCGAGACGCGCGGCGCGCCCGATCTGCTGCCGACGGCCGGCGCCACGCTGATCGGATGTCGGATCGGCGATGTCGACGCGCTGCCGTCGGCGATGCGCCAGGCCTGGTCGACGGCGCTCGAACGTTGCCTCGATACGCGACGTGCACAGATCGCGGCCTACGGCATCGATCGTGGCGAGGGGCCGCGCGTCTTCGAAGCCCGCATGCTGCCGCTGCCCGACGGCGGTGTGGCGATCGCCGTGCGCGACGTCGGCGAACGCAACCTGCTGCGCGAGCGCGTCGAACATCTCGCGCTGCACGATGGCGTGACCGGACTCGGCAACGTCCGCGTCCTGCGCGAGCGGCTGACCGCCTGGCTGCCGCGCGAAGGTGACCAACGTGCCGCGACCGCGGTGGCGCTGCTGATCGTCGACCTCGACCGCTTCAAGCAGAACAACGACCTGCACGGTCGCTCGATCGGCGACAGCCTGCTGCGGCTCGCTGCGCAAAGGATGCTGCGCGAGTCGCTCGATCAGGCGCGCGGCGGACGATACGACGCGCACGATGCGGCGCTGGCGCACGCCGGTCCCATCGACGAGGCCGTGGCCGCCACCCACGTCGCCGTCGTGCGCCTCGGCGGCGACCAGTTCGCGATCGCCTGGCGCTTCGACGATCGACCGGAAGGCACGCCCCCGGCCGAGCGCGCCGAGGCGCTCGCCGCCCGTCTGATCGCGGCGCTCGGCGCGCCGACGCGCATCGCCGGCCAGACCTTGTTCGTGCGCGCGAGCATCGGCGTCGCGCTGTTTCCCGACGATGCGCGCGATCCGTCATCGCTGTTCTCGCAGGCCGAGGCGTCGTTGAAGCGCGCCAAGCAGGCGGGTCGCAATCAGTTCCGGCGTCACGGCGACGACGCGATGGGTCGCGCGGTCTCGTTGCCGCCCAACACCGAAGCGTCGATGCGCGACGCGCTCGCGGCTCGCCAGTTCCTGCTGGTCTATCAACCGAAGTTCGAACTCGCGTCGTCGTTGCATCCGTCGCAGCCCGACGATTCCGGGCTGCTCGCGCCGGGCGCCGTCATCGCGGTCGAGGCGTTGTGCCGCTGGCGCACGCCATCGGGCGCGCTGCTGATCCCGCAGGACTTCATCCCTCTCGCGGAAGCGTCGGGAATGATCCGGCCGCTCGGCGACTGGGTGCTGCGACAGGCGCTGGCCGAGGCGTCCCGGTTCGCGGCCCGCGGCGCGGCGCGGGTCGGCCTCGCGGTCAACGTGTCGCTCGTGCAGTTGCACGACCGCGCGTTCGTCGACACGGTCGCGGCCGCGCTGCGCGAGCATGGCTTCGCGCCGTCCGAGCTCACGCTCGAGATCGCGGAGACCTCGTTCGTCGAGGACATCCGGCTCGTCGCCGACGTCGTGGCCGAGCTGTCGGCGATGGGCGTGCGCCTCGCGATCGATCACTTCGGCGTCGGCACCGCGGGCCTCGTCGCGTTGAAGTCGCTGCCGATCGACGAGATCAAGATCGATCGCAGCTTCATCGCGGGCGCGGCCATCGACGCGTTCGACGCGACCATCGTGGCCGGTCTGATCGCGATGGCGCACGACCTCGGCAAGACCGTGACGGCCGAAGGCGTCGAGCGCGTCGAGCAGATCGCGGCGCTCGCCAAGATCCGCTGCGACGCCATCCAGGGCTACTTCATCGGCGAGCCGATGACGGCCGACGCGCTGGTCGGCGTCGCGTCGCTGTGGCGTCGAACGCCACGCGTGGCGTGACATGCGGGTCCTGCTCGTCGAAGACGACGCGATGATTGGCGACTCGGTCCGCGCCGGCCTGCGGCAGGACGGGTTCGCGATCGACTGGGTGACCGATGGACAGGCCGCCGAACACGCGTTCGCGGTCGGGCCGTCCGCCTACGATCTCGTGCTGCTCGACCTCGGATTGCCGAAGAAGGCCGGCCTCGACGTGCTGCGCTCGTTGCGCGCTCGCGGTCACGACGTGCCGGTGCTGATCATGACGGCGCGCGACGCGGTCGCCGACCGCGTGGCCGGTCTCGATGCCGGCGCCGACGACTACCTCGTCAAGCCGTTCGATCTCGACGAACTCGCGGCCCGCGTGCGCGCGCTGCACCGGCGCCGCGGCGGTCGCGCCGAGGCGCTGCTGCGGCATGACTTCGGCGACGACCGGCTCACGCTCGACCCGGCGCGTCGCGAGGTGCGGCGCAACGATCAGCCGGTCGCGTTGTCGGCCCGCGAGTTCGCGGTGCTCGAGGCGTTGCTGCAACGGCCGGGTGCCGTGCTGTCGCGCGCGCAGCTCGAGGAGAAGGTCTACGGCTGGGACGACGAGCCCGGCAGCAACACGATCGAGGTGTACGTGCACGGGCTGCGCAAGAAGCTCGGCGCCGGCCTGATCCGCAACGTTCGTGGCGTGGGCTATGCGATCGCGCAGCGCTGAACCATCGGGATCGAACGGCTCCATCCAGCGACGTCTGCTGTGGTCGATGATCGCCGTGCTGGTCGCGGGGATCGCGCTGACCGCAGCCGTCGTCTATCGCCAGGCGCGCGACGAGGCCAATGCGTTGTTCGACCTGCAGCTGCGCCAGCTCGCGGCCGCGTTGCCCGTGCGTGCGCTCGGCGGCCTCGCGCCGCAGGCGCTCAACGGACCGGCCGCCGACGAGAACGTCGTGATCCGCATCTGGAATCGCTACGGCGTGTTCGTCTACAGCTCGCACCCCGATGTGCCGTTGCCGGCGAAGGCGCAGATCGGGTTGACGACGATCGGCACGCGGCGCGGCGACTGGCGCGTCTTCGCGATGCTGGTCGACGACAACCTGCTCGAGGTCGCGCAGCCGATGAGCGTGCGCAGCGCGCTGGCCGCGGAAGTCGCGTTGCGGACGGTGCTGCCGCTCGTCATCCTGCTGCCGGTGCTGGCGGGTCTGTTGTGGTGGGTCGTCGGGCGCGGACTCGCACCGTTGCGACGGGTGGCGCGGGAAGTCGCGGCCCGGCGACCGGAAGCACTCGAACGATTGAGCGAAGACGCACTGCCGCGCGAGGTCTCGCCGTTGGTGAGTTCGTTGAATCGTCTGCTCGTGGACCTGGCGTCGGCCCGCGATGCGCAACGGGCGTTCATCGCTGACGCCGCGCACGAGTTGCGCACCCCGCTGACTGCTCTGCAATTGCAGTTGCAGATCGTGCAGCGGGCCGGGGACGACACGGGGCGCACGCTCGCGATCGATGCGTTGCGGGCCGGTCTGTTGCGGGCATCGCGACTGGTCGAGCAACTGCTCGCATTGGCGCGGGCGGAGCCCGAGGCGGCGTCGGCCGGCGCGTCGCCAACGCCGCGTGCGACCGTGGACCTTCGCGTACTGGCCGGCGAGGCAGTCACGCTGCATGCGGGCCTGGCCGAGGACCGCGGCATCGATCTCGGGCTGATCGACGGGTCGTCGAACGATGGCCCGGCCCCGATCGTCGGCGACCGCGACGCGTTGTTCACGTTGCTCGGCAACCTGATCGACAACGCGCTGCGCTACACGCCGCGGGGTGGTCGCATCGACGTCGCGGTGGTGGGTCGCGGTGATGGCGTGGTGCTGTCGGTGATCGACGATGGTCCGGGCATCGCGGCCGGTGAACGCGAGCGCGTGTTCGATCGCTTTCATCGGGGTGACGCGGCCCGCGTTGCCGGTGACAGTCATGGCAGTGGGCTCGGGCTGGCGATCGTGCGGCGGATCGCGGAGCGTCACGGGGCGACGGTGACGCTGGGGGTGCCGGCGTCGGGGCGAGGGTTACGGGTGGACGTGTTGTTTGTATCGCCTTCATACGTCCACTGACGGTGCCCGTTAGTTCTGAAACTGCCAGGAAGTGGTTGAAGAGGCGGAAGGCGTATGTTCCGCTGGTGGGGGGCCGCGTCCTTTCGTGGCTCGACAAGAGTGACCAAAGTCGGAAAGGCGTATGTCCGCTTCGGGGTCAGTTCCTTTCTTTGAACCGCCAAAGAAAGGAACCAAAGAAAGGCGGATCCCCTG
>CAZZWS010000163.1:2584-9244 GCA_964657795.1 Beijerinckiaceae bacterium | reverse complement strand
AGACACGAAGACAAGAAGACACGAAGACGCGGTTGTCCGATGCGCGACGTCGGTTTCGCGTGGAAGACTCCGGGTTCACCCAGGAGACGACCCATGACCGATCCCCGCAACATCGCCCACGACAAAAAGGTCCAGCAGGAGAAGAAGCATAAGCACGAAGAGATCGCGGCGGGTGCCGACGAGACGCCGCAGCCCGGGAAGAAGCCGCATATGCATCACGAAGACAAGCCGGCGGCGGCAGACGACGCAGTCGACGTCACGGCCGTCAGCGACAACCCTTGATCGGTCGCTGAGCGGTGGAGTCGGGTCGGCGAGCCGGCCCGACGCGAGCGCGTCACATTCGTTTCTCAAGCTTCGCGGCTCGCGGAGCCCGTGTCGTCAGGTCGGGACCGCATCCATCGACTCGACCCACAGGGCCCCCGTGCACCGCAACGCAAGACTTTCGACCATCCTCGTCGCGCTGTTCGCGCTTTCTTCGTGTGGCACAGACGACGGCATGCGGCCGACGCCCGTCGTGGCCACCGCCGCCAAGCAGCGCACGATCATCATGGTCTGGGACGGTCTGCGTCCCGACTCCGTCAACCCGACGGACACGCCGAACCTGTACGCGCTGCGTCAGGCCGGCGTCGCGTTCACGGACCATCATTCGACGTACCCGACCTTCACGATGATGAACGGGTCGTCGTTCGCCACCGGGTCGTTCCCGAAGACCTCGGGGTTCTACGGCAACACGTTCTGGACGCCGCCGCAGGCCGGTGTGCTTCCATCGTCCATCCCTGTCGGCAAGTCGGCCGCTGGCGCCAACCAGGACTACGTCGATCCGGTCTTCACCGAGGACTACGCGGTCCTGACGACGCTCAACACCTACTACGGCGGCCAGTTGCTGCTGGTCAAGAGCCTCTTCAAGACCGCGCAGGACGCGGGGCTGACGACGATGACGCTCGGCAAGTCCGGTGCGGCCTACATCCAGGACCTCGCGCGGGGCGGCTACTTCATCGACGAGAACACCGTGCTGCCGCAGTCGCTCGCGACCGAACTGCAGACCGCCGGCTATGCGCTGCCGCTCAACACGCCGTTCGCGTATGCGACCGGCGCCGTCACGCTCGCATCGAGCAACGGCAATCCGACGGCCCGTGCCGGCGGCCTCAATTACGTGTTGCCGAACGGCATCGGCGCGCGCGACGCGACCGACACGACGCAGGGCGCGCCGGAAGACGCGGCCAACAAGTACATGCTCGGCCTCTACACGCAGTACGTGCTGCCGAAGAAGCTGCCGGACCTGACGCTGATCTGGTTCCGCACACCGGACAACACCGAGCATGCGTACGGCCCGGGTTCGTCCAACTATCGCAAGGCGCTGGCGTCGCAGGACGCGCGCCTCGGCGAGCTGCAGGCCGCATTGAAGACCAACGGCCTCGACACGACGACCAACATCCTCGTGGTGTCGGACCATGCGCACAGCAACGTGTCGGGCCCGACGCGGCTGTTCCCGCTGCGGACGATCAACGCCAGCACGTCGGTGACGTCGGGCGTCACCAACGCGACGCTCGGCGGTCTCGATCCGGTCAACGGCTTCTCGGTATCCGGCGACGTGCGCTCGGCGGACCTGCTGACCTACGCGGGCTTCAAGGCCTACGACGGCAGCGGTTGCCTGACGTCCGGCATGGCCGGCATCAAGGCCGACGGCACGAACGTGTACGCCGTCGGCGTCGACACGAGCGGTACGCTGTGCGGCACGGCCAACGCGAAGTACCAGGCGATCAGCGCCACGCTGCCGACCCCGGTCGCGCGCTTCACGGTGCCGACGACGCTGCCGCTGAACGGCGTCGTCATCGCGGCCAACGGCGGCTCCGACTATTTCTACACGCCGGACCACGACCCCACCACGGTCGCCAACCTCGTGCGCTTCCTGCAGAGCCGCGAGGAGTTCGGCGCGATCTTCGTCGACAGCCGCTACGGCGCGATCCCCGGCACGATCACGATGAGCTCGATCAACCTCGAGAACGCGACGCGCCAGAACAAGGGTCAGCCGGACATCGTGGCGAGCTTCAACTGGGACTCGCAGCAGCTCGTCAACGGACTGCCGGGCATCGAGTTCGAGAGCTTCCAGGGCAACCGCGGCATGCACGGCAGTTTCAGCCCGATCGACGTGCACAACACGCTGGTCGCGTCCGGACCGGCCTTCCGCAGCGGCATCACGATTGCCAACCCGACCGGCAACGTCGATGTCGCCCCGACCGTCGCGCAGCTGTTCGGCCTGACGATGCCGCAGGCCGACGGCCGCGTGATCAACGAGGCGCTGGCCAGGCCGGTGAGCACGACGTCGCCGACCTATCGTCAGAGCGTCGTCAATCCGGCGGCTTCGGCGACGGGGCTTGCGTTCAAGTCGCCGGTCGATCCGACGGGGGCGACGGTGGACACCGCGTTGCCGTCGGGAACCTACTCGATCAATCTCGTCGTCAAGGACCTGTCCGTGGACGGCAAGACCTATCGTTATTTCGACTACGCGCAGGCGGTCCGCAATTGAGGGGGTTCCACGACATCGCGTACGGGGCGGGCCTCATGGCGATCGCCGCATCGGCCCTCGCGTCCACCTCGCCACCGTCGCTCGACTTCGATCGCACCTTCGACACGCGTGACGACGGCAGGCAGGCGAGCTGGACCGCCGTCTACGAAGCGGGCGGTGCGACCCACACCATGCAGGTATGGCGCGACGCCGAGTCGCGTCTCAAGCGACGGACCGACGACACCATCGAGACCTACCTGACGCGCGCGCCGGGCGACGTCGAGTGGTCGATGGCGGTCCTGGACCTCAAGCGGAAGATCCGGACCGACGTCGACCGGACCAACCTGCTGCGCATCGGTCACATGGCCGACTGGTTCTCGTCGGCCCACGCGCTGGTCAGGCCACGCGGCGCGTATCGACTCGTGGCCACCGATGCCCCGGCGGGGGCGCGGCCGGTCGCGTCGTGCCGCTGGTACGCCCTGACCCAGGCAGACCGCCGCACGACGATCTGCTGGGACGCGAAGGCACGCGTCCCGTTGCTGATCGAGGGTGTCGACGCCAGGCCGATCTGGCGTGTGACGAAGGTGGCGACCGGTCCGTTGCCGGCCCGCGTGTTCACGATCGACGATCGCGGCTTCGTCCGCAACGACGCCAACGCGGATATCGCCGCGGATTAGCGCCTAACGCGGCACCAGCTTCCAGCGGCCGTTCTCCACGCGGACCAGCACCTGACCACTCGCGTCGACGCCGTTGTGGTCCTTGTCGCTCATGTTGTAGACGCCTTCCGCGGAGATGAAGCCTCTGAGGTTCTCCATGCCGTCGCGCAACGCCGCGCGGAACTCGGGCGTGCCCGGCTTCGTCGCCTTGACCGCGCTGGTTCCGACGACCTGCCGCACCATGAAGAACACGTCCCAGGCCGTCGCGCCGAACAGCGTGCGCGTGTTCGGCCCGTAGGTCGACTCGAAGCGCGTCACGTACTCCATCGCCGGCTTCTTGACCGGGTCGCTGTCGGCGAGCTGCTCCGCGACGAGGACCGGGGCCGTCGTCATGAACGTCCCTTCGACCGCCTTGCCGCCGACACGCAGGTAGTCGTTGTTGGCGACACCCTGCGTCTGGTAGACAGGCCCGGTCCAGCCCCGGTTGGCGAGCTCGATCTGCGGCAGAGCGCCGGGCGTGCCGGACGCCGCGATGTAGATCGCGTCCGGCTTCGTGGACAGCATCTTGACGACCTGGCCGACGACGCTGGTGTCGGTGGTCGCGTAGCGTTCGCTGGCGACGATGCGGATGCCCTTCGCGGTCGCGATGCGTTCGAAGTTCTTCACGAAGCCGTCGCCGTAGGCGTTCGACAGCCCGATGACCGCGACCGTCTTCACCTGGTTCTTCAATGCGTGATCGACGATGACGTCGGTCGAGAAGGTCTCGGTGGGCGAGAACTTGAAGGCCCACTTGCGGTTGCCTTCCTGCGGCTCGACGATCGCGCCGCCGCCGGCCAGCGACAGCAGCGCCACCTTCGCCTCGCCCGCGACCTCGACCATCGCGATCGACGGCGGCGTGACCGACGACCCGATGATCAGGTCGACCTTGTTCTCGGTGATCAGCTTGCGCGCCGCGGTGGCCGCCGCGGTCGAGTCCGAGTTGTCGTTGAGCACCGTGACGACGACCTTCTCGCCGCCCATCGTCGTCGGCCACAGCTTGATCGTGTCGTTCTCCGGGATGCCGAGCGAAGCGCCCGGACCGGTCAGCGACAGCACGACGCCGATGTTGATGTCGGCGAGGGCGCGCGACGGCAGCGCGAGCGTGCCGGCGAATGCCAGCAGGGTGAACGCCAGCTGCGACGCCAGCCTGGGCGCGAGCGTGGTCGACTTCGTGATACCGGATCGAGCCTGTTTCATGTCTTCCTCCATGTTGTTATGGTCCATAACGATCACGATCGATCGTGACGGTGATTCACAGCACGCGATGCAACGTCAGTTCGACCGCGGCCGCGCGTCGCGCGCCGACGGCGATCGCCATCGTGCGGTTGAGACGGGCCAGCCGCTCCGCGCCGGTCTGGAAGCGGATGAAGGTCCGAAAGAAATACTCGGACGGATCGACCGGTTCGCCGGCGCCGAGACGCCGCAACACGTCCGGCGGCCCGTAGCGCACGCCCGAACTGACGACCTCGACGCGGGCGCCGTCGTCGAGCAGCAGGCCATAGTGCGCCTCGATGTCGACCACGCCGTCCGCACGGACGATCTGCCAGTCGGCGCCGCCGGCGGCCACCACGCCGTTCATCCCGGGCCCGGTCACGGAGCCGCCGACGATGTCGACGCAGCGTCGTTCGCCATACGGTCCCTGCCCGAGCGAGACGACCGGGCCGACCTCGACGATCAGCGAGCACAGCGTTTCGCTCGCGAGCGGCAACGGCTCGAACGCGGAGGGGTCGTATGCCGTCGTCACGACACGATCGACGATGCGGTCGACGGCGAGATGGACGACGCGATGGGCGACGCGAGACCCGCGGCGCGATCGACGCTGGCCCGATCGAATCCCGCCGTCTGCTTGTAGCGCACGGCGATCGTTTCCAGTTCGTCCTGGCCGATCACGTCGTGGATGTGCCCGAATCCGTGCGGCGCGCGCTCTTCGGCGATCTGCATGACTTCGTCGGGTCCCTGACGGCGGTTGGCGGCGACGATCGCGGCCGTGATCGGCCGCCGCACCTCGTCGTAGCGCCCCAGCGCGGCGGGGATGTCCGTGGTCACGACGAGCTCCTCGACGAGCCGGCGCGCGTCGAGGATCGCCTGCGACGCGCCGTTGGAGCCGATCGGATACATCGGGTGTGCGGCGTCGCCGAGCAGCGTCACGCGGCCGTCGCTCCAGCGGGTCAGCGGGTCGCGGTCGACCATCGGGAACTCGTAGGCGGCGCCGGCGCGCGCGATCAGCGCCGGCACGTCCAGCCAGTCGAAGGCCCATTCCCGGAACGGTTCGCTGAACACGTCGACGTCGACCCGGCGGTTCCAGTCGGTGGCCGGGGGCGTCCTGTCGGGATCGTCGGCGGCGCGCACGCGGAGTTCGGCGATCCAGTTGATCGACGCGCGGCCCGAGCGCGACGCCTCGGCCGAGATCGGGTACGCGATGAACTTCTGGTTGGCGTGCCCGGCCCACACCATCGTACGGCCGTCGAGGAACTCGTCGACCTCCGTGATCGCCCGCCACAGCATGCAGCCCGAGAAGCGGGGCGGGCCTTCGTCGGGAACCATCAGGCGACGCAGGACCGAGTGGATGCCGTCGGCGCCGATCAGCAGGTCGCCTCGCTCGCTGGCCAGCGCGGCGCCCGTGCGTCGATCGACGAAGTGCGCCGTGACGCCGTCGTCGTCCTGTGCGAAGCCGGTCAGCGACGCGCCGCAGCGCACGGCTTCGGCGCCCATGCGATCGAGCACCGCGCGATGCAGGATCACGTGCAGCTCGCCACGATGGATGGACAGCTGCGGCACCGGATAGCCGGCCGCGATGCCGCGCGGCTCCTGCCAGATGCGCTGACCATGCTTGTTGACGTACAGCAGCGAACCGGTCTCGATGCCGGTCGCCCGCAGGGCATCGAGCAGCCCGAGTTCGCCGAGGAACAGCACGGCATGCGGCTGCAGGTTGATGCCGACGCCGAGCGCCCGGATCTCCTGCGCCGCCTCGAAGACCGTGACGCGATAGCCGATGCGGTGCAGCGCGAGCGCCGCGACGAGTCCGCCGATGCCGCCGCCGGCGATCAGCGCGCGAGGGGGTGTTTGCGTTGCAACCATGTCGTCTCCTGCCGGTGACGTCGCTGCTCGAACGGGCTCGCCACTTTGTTATGGACCATAACCATCATCGGGCCGAGGCCAAGACGCTGTCAAGCCCGGCTTTCGTGTCGTGATCTCGTCGGTTGGACGGGCGTCGCGTTCGCATATCGCCCTGCTAGCATGCGCCGATGGCCCGCACCCCTCCCCGCATCGATCCCGCTATCCGACGTTCCGAGCGCCGCGGTTTCGAGCGCCGCGTCGACGGCATCCGCTACGGCGTCCTGGACGACCTCGTCGGCTACGCGTTGCGGCGGGCGCAGATCGCGATCTATCTGGACTTCGAAGCGGCGCTCGGTCCGTTCGACATGACACCGCAGCGCTTCTCGGCGATGGTCGTCATCG
>CAZZWS010000163.1:0-2574 GCA_964657795.1 Beijerinckiaceae bacterium | reverse complement strand
ACGCCGGTCGCGCCGCGGGTAGCGGTGGCGGTAACAGCGGAATCACGCAGCGCGATCTCGGTGAGGTGCTGGGCATCGCGCGATCGGGGGTCGTGCAGATCGTGAACGGGCTCGCGGCGCGCGACTGGGTGACGCGCGAGCCGGATGCCGAGGACGCGCGCGCATGGCGGCTGAAGCTGACCGCCGCCGGCAGGAAGCAGCTGGTCGACGTCCGTCGCCGCGTGCGTGCGCACGACCGCAGGATCGCCCGGGACCTCGGTGAACGCGAACGCGAGACGCTGATCGCGTTGCTGGCGAAGCTCGGACCGAAGAACTGATCGGCAGGACACGCGATGACGCCATTCGAACCGCCCATCCTGAAGATCGCGTCGGCCGGCCTGTCCGCCGGCATCTCGCCGATCGGCGCGGAACTCCGCGATCTGTCCGATGCGCGGGGCGAGCGCCTGCAGTGGAACGGCGATCCCGCGATCTGGGCGGGGCGCGCGCCGATCCTGTTCCCGATCATCGGCATGCTCCAGGACGGTCGGTACCGGCTCGATGGCAGGACGTATGCGATGGCCAAGCACGGCATCGCGCGTCACGCCCGGTTCACGACGATGCTGCACCAGGCCGACCGCGCGACGCTGCGGCTCGAAGCCGACGAGCAGACCCGCGCGAGCTATCCGTTCGCGTTTCGTCTCGACGTGGACTTCGCGCTGGTCGACAGCACCCTGCGCATGACCGCGACGATCCACAACGACGACGCACGGGCGATGCCCGCGAGCTTCGGCTTTCATCCGGCGCTGTGCTGGCCGTTGCCGTTCGGGCAGCCGCGCGCGGACCATCGCATCCGCTTCGAGCACGACGAACCCGCGCCCATCCGTCGCATCGACGGCGACGGCCTGCTGCGTCCCGATCCGCGGCCGACGCCCGTCGTCGGCGACACGCTCGTGCTGCGCGACGACCTGTTCGTCGACGACGCGCTGATCTTCGAACGCCTGCGGAGCCGCCGCCTGCGCTACGGCGCCCGCATCGGTCCCCGACTCGACGTGCGCTTCGACGACTTCACGACGCTCGGCGTGTGGACCAGGCCGGGCGCGGACTTCATCTGCATCGAGCCGTGGCAGGGTTGCGCCGATCCGGTCGGGTACGCCGGAGACATCCGCGACAAGCCGGGCATCGTGATCATCGAACCGGGTGGTGCACGCAGCTTCGCGATGACGATCACGCTGGACGACGCGGCCGCTTGACGTCGTCCAGCCAGCCACCTTCGAACCCCGCGGCGCGCAGGCCCGCGACCAGCGGTGCGCAATGCCGCATCAGCGTCCAGATCATCGCGCTGCGATGGTTCTCGATCATCAGCACGGTCGGGCCCTCGTTGATGCCGAAGTGGAACGGCGAGGTCCAGCCGCGCTTGTCGTCGGGATCCGGATCGAAGGCCGGATTGAACGAGGCCTTGAACCCGTAGGGATTGGCTGCGTCGATGTGCAGATGCGCGAGGTGCGCGATCGTCGGCACCACGACCTCGGGTGCGAACGGCAGCGACGCGGCCACCGCCCATGGCGCGACGGTTCCGTCGTCCGGACCATCGGGCACGCCCCGTGCGCGATAGTCGAAGAAGCGACGCTTCACGCCATCGATCGTCGCGACGACCTGCCCCGGTCCATCGCTCGCCGTGATCCCCCAGCAGTGCTCGTCGTAGTGCGCGTAGCCTTTGGGATTGTGGATCGCGTAGCGCTGCTGGATCAGCGTGGCGCGCCGGCTGTTCTCGAAGTAATCGCTGTCGTGGTCCCGCATCGTGCGGTCGCGGATGCCGGCGAAGTCGCACCACACGTGCGACATCTGATGGATGAACAGCGGACCGGCGTGGAGGTACTCGATGTCGTAGACGCGCTTCCACGCGTGGGTGGCGCACCACGCGTCGTAGCACCCGGGCGGGATCGGATGGGTCGGCGAACCGAGCGCGAGCAGGTAGAGGATCAGCGCCTCGTCGTAGCCTTGCCAGTGATACGGCAGGAAGCCTCGGCGCGGTCTCCAGCCGTGGCAGATCGTCTGCTTGCCGTTCAGCATCCAGGGCCAGTCGACGCGTTCGTACAGCATCTTCGACAGATCGCGGAGTTCCGCTTCGTCGCTGTCCGAACCGTCGAAGAACACGCCCGCGGCCAGCACGCCGGCGATCAGCAACGCCGTGTCGATGCTGGACAGCTCGCAGCGCCACGCGCGGCGACCGGTGTCCATGTCCAGGTAGTGGAAGTAGAAGCCGCGATGGCCGGTGGCGTCGGCCGACCCGCTCTGGTCGCTGGTCGCGAGGAAACGAAGCATCGCGAGCGTCCGTTCGACGGCCTCGGCGCGGGCCAGGAAGCCGCGCTCGACGCCGACCAGCCAGACGGTCAGCGCCATGCCCATCGCGGCGATGCTCGCGGGCCAGTCCGGCGCCGTCTTGTCGAGCACGAGACCGTTGGCGCGGTTGGTCTCGTGGACGAAGTAATCGAACGAGTGGCGCTGCAGACGCCGCAGCGTCCGTGCGTCGAGCGAGTCGTCCTCGCAGAGGCTGATCACCACGGCGGCTTCATGACGGACGGCGCGCGCTCAATG
>CAZZWS010000162.1:0-9258 GCA_964657795.1 Beijerinckiaceae bacterium | reverse complement strand
CGAGCGCCCGCGCCCGGTCGAGCACCAGCGTCCGGTCGAGGTGCGACCAGGCATGGACCTGCGGCTCGCGCGCGTCGACACGCGCGAGGCAGGCCAGCGCGACGGCCTCCGCGCTCAGCGACCCGTCGCGCAGGCGGTCGCGCAGGCCGGTGGCCGTCGAGGACGCGGGATCGATCAAAGCGACATGAAGTCGACGATGTGCTGGCTGGCGACCTCGGGTTGTTCGATGACGAGGTAGTGGCCGCAGTCGGGAATCACGATCAGCTTGCTGTCCGGGATGATGTGTTCGATCTGCGCGAAGCCCACGCCGCTCGCCGCCGGCTCGAACGGCGTCATGTTGTCTTCCTTGCCGGCCAGCAGCAGCGTCGGCGCGGTGACCTTGCGCACCACGTCGCCGAGGTCGCTGCGTTCGATCGTCTCGGTGCCGGCGATGAAGGCCTCGGGCGTGTTCTTCACGAAGGCGTCGCGCATCGCCTGGAGCTGGTCCTGCGCGCCCGGCCGATCGTAGAAGCCGCGCGCGAAGCCGGCGACAGACGTGAGGTCCGCGACCGCCGCCATGCCGCTGTCCTGCGCCGTGCGCTTCCAGGTCGCGCGCATCATCCGCGCGGCGTTGTCGTAGCGGCAGAGGAAGCAGCTCAGGATCAGCCGGTCGATGACCTCGGGATGGTTGGCGGCGAGCGTCAGGCCGATCATCGCGCCGAACGACGTGCCGTGCAGGTTCACCTTCGGCAGCCCGATCGCCTTGATCAGGTGATAGACCTGTTCGGCGATGCCCGCGAAGTCCCTGGCCGGCGCGCCGCGACTTTCGCCGTAGCCCGGCAGGTCGAAGTCGATGACTTCGAAATGTTCCTGCATCAACGGCGTCATCTTCTCGAAGTTCCGGTGGCCGAACGCCGATCCGTGGATCTGCAGCAGCGGCGCGCCTCGACCGAGGCGGCGATACCAGATGGCTTCGCCGGTGGGCAGTTGGGCAATCGTCATGAAGGGGCTCTCAGTGGAGTATGAGGAGGTCGATCAGGTCGCGGACCGGCGCCGGGCCGTCGAGCGCCCATGCGGCGTCGAGGATCGCGGTGATGCGGTCGGCCGGCAGCAGCCCGTCGGCGGCGGTGCGGAAGATCGCCGACAACTGCTCGTCGCTCAGGCGCTGGCCGGGGCTGCCGAGGAAGTCGTCGACGCGGATCGAGTCGGACGAGCGGTCGGTGTATTCGATCGTCAGCGCCGCGCCGTCGAAGGTCTTGAACGACGGGTCGGCGATCAGGTCGATCCGCGAACGCAGGTCGAGGATGACGGGGTCCGTGTACGCCGCTTCCTTCATCTCGGCGAGCGTGAAACGGCCGCGCGTCCACGCCGCGGCCGCGCAGAAGCGCGTGTCGAAGCGCGCCTGCAGCTCGCTGCTCAACGCGCCGAAGCGCGCGCGTCGCTCGTCGGCGATCTTGACCACGATCGGCTCGACGTCGAACGCCATGCGCTGCACGGTGCGGCCATTCGAGCGGGCCATCAACGCGAACAGGCAGTCGAGCGGCGCATGCGTGATGGTCTCGGTGGGCACGGTCTTGTAGCTCTGGCCGTGGATGCGCCAGTGATGCGTGCCGAGCGCGCCGATGACCTCTTCGATCTTCGTCGCGGGCTCGTCGGAGTACGACGCCAGCATGCCCTTCTCGCCCTCGAACGCGGTGGCCGGCGCGTCGATGCCGAGCGTCGCGAGCTGGCAGGCGACGAGGCCTGCGCGGGAGGTGAGACCCATGATCGTCGCGAGCGCGGAGCTGCCGACCGATTCGTAGGTGCCGAACGCGCTGCACATCGCGAGGCCGAGCGCGTTGCGCATCTGCCGATCGTCGAGCTTGCCGATCAGCGCGCACGCCGTGGCCGCGCCGATGCCGCCGACGAGACCGCCCGGCACGAAGCCGCGGTAGTAGCCGGTCGGCATCAGGATGGTCGCGCAGGCCAGTTCGATCTCGATGCCGATCGCGAGCGCCTCGACCAGTTCGTGGCCACTGCAGTCGTGCATCTGCGCGGCGGCCAGCGCGGCTGGCAGCACGCCCGACGTGGCATGCATGAAGCAGGGGATGTACGTGTCGTTGAAGTCGAGCACCTCGAACAGCGCGCCGTTGACGATGGCGGCGTGTTCGGCCGAGGTCTTGTCGCCGTACCACAGCAGCGAGGTCTCGCCGTCGCTGCCGCTGTTGCGTCCGTTCTTCACTGCGTAGTCGCGCAACGTTGCGCAGGCGACGTGGTCAGTTGCGCCGACCGACGCCTTGAGCTGGTTGATCAGCAGGCGCTGTGCTTCGTGCATCGCATCGTGCGGCACGCCGTCGGCCTGCATGCGCCGCGCGAACGCGATCAGTCGCTCGCTGACGGTGGGGAGCGGAGAAGAAGCGGAAGTCGTCATGGCAGGAAGGCGTCCTTCGCGACGTCGCCATACATCCATTCGAGGAGGGCCGGCTGCTTCTGGTTGAGCGCGTTCAATTCCTCGATCGCCAGATGCGCCGCGTAGCCGCGCAGCCCCACCAGCGTCGGCTTGCCGCGACACACCGACGTGTAGACCACCGGCGTGGGATACGCGTGCAGCGTGCGCACCTCGGCGGCGAGCGCGCTGCCGCGCTCCCCCTGCAACAGCGACCGTGCGACGGTGTCGTCGTCCACGGTCAGGTCTATCCAGGCCTGGTACTGCCGCTCCAGCGGATGAGTCTTGATCGGATAGCCGGCCTTGCGCTCGGCTTCGAGGTCGGGCACCTCGAACAGCGCGAGGCGGACACGGATCACGCCTTCGACGGCGCCCCAGGCGTCGACCAGCCGCGTGAGGCAGGCGCGAAACGCGGCTTCGTCGTTGCGCTGGCGCAGGAACAGTGAGTACGTCGGCTTCTTCGCGGGACCCTGCGGCGCCGGGTCGCCGCTGCGGTCGACCGTGGTCCGTGCGTTGGTCCCGAGCACGAGATAGGTCGTGCTCTGGTCGACGATCAGGTTGATGTCGCCGAGCAGGTGCGCGCGTGTTTCGACGGGTGGTTCGGCGCTGAAGGTCGCGACGCCGGCCTGGTCGAGATAGCGGACGTCCGAGGTCCACATCAACTGCTCGCCGGCCGGGCAGTCGAAACGCACGTCGGCAATCGGCTCGAACAGGCCGGTGATCACCGGATCGAACTGCAGATGGCGGTATTCGTACAGGCCGGGACGTCGGGCGATGCCGGGACTGTGCACATCGCGCCAATAGCGCCGGACCACCTCGAGCGGCAGATGGGCGAGCTTCCAGCCACAGGTCACGCGGGCGATGCCGGCGCGGTTCTCTTGATCTTGCAAGTCGTTCATCTTGAGGACGAAAGCGCGGTGGGCTGCTTCCATCGAGTGGGACCGGTCGATGACGTTACCGCACGCGGACCGATGAGGTCCGGCGAGCCGGCCGTTTGTCCGCAGCGTGGAAACGATCGGACACGGGGTGGCGATGGTGGACTGCCAGCCGGATTGCGCTTCGATTCTCCCGGCGGACCGCACGTTGGCATTTTCTTTGCTGTTCTATCCCACAGCCGGGCTCAACAGGTCGACGCCCACGGGAAGCACTCAATCACAGGGAAAAGTCATGCATGCACTCCTCACCGCCGCCCTGCGCGAGCCGTCTCGCGCACTGCTGGGTCTCGCCTTCCTCGCGTCGGTCCCGGGCATCGCTCACGCCGGGCTCGTCGTCATCAACTCGAACACCACCGTGCAGGCGTCGCCTTATGCGCCGGTCACGCCGCCGAGCGCCACCGGCATCTCGAACATCGACCTGACCGGCAAGGTCGGAGCGAACAATTTCACGTTGTCGCCGACCGGCGGCGGCACCGTCACCGTGGTGGGGGCGGTCAACGGCTCCGCCCAGTCCAGCAGTCCTGTCGTGCAGGGTACGTCGGCGAACAACTACGCGGCGCCCGTGATCAACAGCTCTGGCGCCATGGTCGCGACGCCTTACCTGTCCACCGGCGGCGCCCCGGGCACGATCACGCTGACCTTCTCGGGTCTCGAGTCGTATTTCGGGTTGTTGTGGGGGTCGATCGACGTGGTCAACACGCTGTCGTTCTACAACGGCACGAGCCTGTTGGCGACGGTGACGGGCCAGGATGCGCAGAACGCGGGCGTCGGTTTCACCACGAATGGATCGCAGACCTTCGGGGGCAGCCAGTACACGCTGGTCAACTTCCTGAACGGTACGCAGTTCAACAAGATCGTGTTTTCGCAGGCCAACAACGGCCTTCCTTCGTTCGAAGCGGCTTCCCTGCAATATGCCGCCCGCAACGTCAACGTCGTTCCCGAGCCCGCTTCGATCGCGCTGATCGGCCTCGGGCTCGGCGGCGTGATGATCGCCCGGCGTCGTCGCGGCACCGTGGCCTGAGCGTCGTCGGGGCGCCGATCCGCCGGAACGTGTCGTGCGTCGAAAACGGCCACCCTCGGGTGGCCGTTTTCGTTGTCGCGCACGGACGGTCGCCGCCACGCCGCCGACACGGCCGGGATCGTCACGATGCGACGATGTTGTCGGATATCTGACAAATTTCGTCGCATGGTTTCGGGACCGACCGGCTCGGAATCGATGGGGCGCTCGTGTCCGATCGCGCCGCGGCGAGCGGGCTCGCGCATCCTCGCGGCGGGCCTGCCGGCACCGGCACACGTTTTGCGTTGTTGCGCCTGACGGACCCGGCTCGCAGCCCCACCGTGACCGTCTCTTCCTGCGCAACCTCCTGAACCTCTCTCGCGCCGCTCGGCTGTCGAGCGGTCGATCTTTCGACGATGAAATCAAATCCCGTTTACGAAGCCGGCTTCACGAAAGCCGTGGACGACGAGCTGTTGCCGGAGGAGCAGGCGGCGCTCGCCGCCAGGGCGAGCCGCCGCCGAATGTGGTTGATCGTCGGCGGCGGCCTGATCGTCGCGGGCGCGCTCGCGGCCGGCGCGCTCCATTGGCGTCGCGACAACCCGGCCAAGCAGCTCGCGCGCGCGAAGGTCTACGTCAAGGAAGGCCAGCACCGCAGCGCCGTGATCGAACTCAAGCGGTCTCTCCAGGAACAACCGAAGCAGCCGGAAGCCCGCTTCCTGCTCGGCAGCGAACTGGCGGTGCTGGGAGATGCCAAGGGCGCCGAAATCGAATATCGCAAGGCGCGTCAGGATGGCTATCCGACGGAGCGTGTGATCGTTCCGCTGGTGCGTGCCGTCTCCGTGCAAGGCAACTATCCGGAAGTCATCGTCCTGGTCAACGACGCCGCCGTGGACGCGCCCGAAGTCAACGCAGAACTGCAGACGATGCTGGGCTCGGCCTATCTCGCGACCGGCAAGGCCGACGCCGGGATGAGCGCGCTGGCTGCCGCCAAAGAGATCGTTCCGGGCTTCTCGGGCGCGCTGATCGCCGAAGCGCGCTACCTCGCCGCGCAGGGACAGTACGACGCCGCGGGTGCGAAGCTGGCGGCCATCCCGCTCGACGACAAGCGACAGCGCGAGCTGCAGTCGCTCGAAGGCGACATCGCCCGCGCGCTTCATCGGCCCGCCGATGCCGTCACCGCGTATCAGGCCGCGCTGAAGCTCGACGCGGCCGACCAGGACACGCGCATCCACCTGGCGCAGGTGTATGTCGACATGAACCAGCTCGATGCGGCGCGCGAGCAGGTCGCGATCATCGTTCGCAACAGTCCTCGCGACGGCCGCGGGCAATACCTCGCGGCGCTGGTGGCCTATCTCGGACGCGACTTTCCGACGGCGCGCGAAGCCGCCATCAAGGCGTTGGACGCCGCGCCCGGCAACGGCAAGGTGCAACTGCTCGCGGGGATCATCGACGTCGAGACCGGTGACCTGATCGAGGCCGAACTCCATCTGCGCAATGCGATCCAGTCGCTCGACCAGAGCGTCGAGGCGCGCCGCGCGCTCACCAAACTGTACCTGGCCCGGCAGGAGCCGCTGCACGCCTACGACGCGCTGCAGGCCGGGCTGGGCGCGCTGCCCGACGATCGCGACCTGAACGCGCTCAATGTGCGCGTCGCATTGATGAAGGGGGATGCCGCCACCGCATCGGTCCTGTTCGAACGCTTCGCTTCTCGCTTCCCGCCGGACGTCAACGGCAGCCTGGTGGGCGCTTCGCTGCTGTTCAGCGCCGGCAAGCCGGATGCGGCGCTCGCGCGGCTCGCTGCGGCGGCGAAGGCGTTCCCCGACAACGCTGAGATCGACGCGGCGCTGCTGACGACCCATCTGCAGATGCGTCGGCCGGACGCGGCCATGCTCGACTGGCGGCAACTCGACCGCAAGAAGCCGGACGACGCGCGCAGCTACAAGCTGCGTTCGCAGATCGAGCTCGTCTCGGGCGATGTCGCGAAGGCGCGCCAGTCGCTGGAGCGCGCCGTGACGCTCGACCCGGCCTATCTGCCGGCTGTCACCGATCTCGCCGCGCTCGACCTGCGCGAGGGCCATCCGGACGAAGCGCGCGCACGGCTGCGCGCGTTCATCGCGAGCCAGCCGCGTTCGACCGAAGCGCGCTTGTTCCTGGCCAATGCGGAGGAAGCTCCGGGCGGCCAGATCGCCGCAGGCGTCGAATCGCTCGCGGCCGCGCGTGCGAGCGATCCGAAATCGCTGGATGTCGTCAATGCGACGGTCGCATTCCACGCGCGGCAAAACGACCCGGCCGCGACCCTCGCGGCAGCGCAGTACGGCCTGACGATCGCGCCCAACGACCAGCAGTTGCTCGCCACGGTCGGCGATCTCGCGCAACGCGCCGGCAGGATGGACGAGGCGCTCAAGGCGCTGACCAAGGCGACGGCGCTCAACGCCGAGAACGCGGACTTCGCGGTGCGGCTCGGCCTCGTGCAATTGGCGATGGGACGATCGGAAGCCGCGCTGGTCTCGTTCCGCAACGGCGTCAAGCAGGCGCCCCGCCGTCCCGATCTCCCCGGCGCGACGGTCGACGCGTTCCTCGCCGCGGGAAAGCCCGACGAAGCCAACCGCCTGCTGTTCGACGTCGCGTCGAACTGGCCTGCGCATACGGCGATGATCGACGAGCTCAACGCCGACATCAAGCTGACCGCCCGACAGTTTCCCGAAGCGCTCGCGGCCTACACGCAGGCCCTCGCCACGATGCCTTCGACCCGCCTGGCGATGAAGACCTACAGCGCGATGATGCTGGCCAAGCAGAGAGGGCAGGCTCGCACGTTGCTGGTCGATTGGGAGACCAGACATCCCGACGACACGGCGATGTTTCTCTTCGATGCGCAGGCCGCGATCGACACCAGGGAATACGGTGCCGCGGCCACCGCCTACCGCAAGGCGCTGCTCACGCGGCCGGACGACCCGACGATCCTCAACAACCTGGCCTGGGTGCTCGGCCAGCGCAACGACCCCGAGGCGCTCGCGTATGCCAACAAGGCCGTCGGTCTCTCGCCCGGCAATGCCGATGCGGCGGACACGCTCGGATCGATCCTCGTCCAGCAGGGAATGACGCAGAAGGGCATCGATGCGCTGACGAAGGCGAGCTCGCTCGCGCCGGACAAGCTCGACATCCGGTTGCGCCTCGCCAAGGCGCAAATCAAGGGCCAGCAGGGCGACGCGGCGCGGGTGTCGCTGCAGGCGATCGCCGCCAAGGCGCCGGACAGCGCCGAAGGCAAGGAGTCGAGGCAGCTGCTGACGACCCTGTAGTCATCGGGCGACGCAGGGACGATGCCGCCGGCGCGTGCGGCGCTGTCGCCCGCCGGTTCAGGAAGAAAAGCCCTTGCTGGTGATGTACGCATGGACGGCGTTGGCCATCGGCCCCACCTTGCCGACGATGACGCGCAGGCGCTCCTCGGTCACCGCGAAACGCGTGCACCACCGGGCGGTGTCGTCGCCGCTGCCGAGGTCCACGCACGCGGCGCCGAACATGCTGCTGCACATCACGAAATTGCCACGCTGTTCGATCGGCTCGTTCATGTCGAAACTCCGTGAGGACATGGATTCACCAAGTTTTGATTGGTGTCATTCGAAAAGGCGGCAGGGTCGACCGCTGGTTTTCAAGCGTGGTCGGTGCCACGCATGCGCCAGTTTGCGGGGCATGCGGATTCGCGTGATCGGACCACGCCCCATTCATGGCGCGTGAACGACTACGACGACGCGAAAGCAGCCTCTTTGATCAACCCGAAATTGCTATATGCCGGTGGTTTTGCAGACTACGCAAATATGGACGAGTCGGTCGTCATTGCGCGCCCACTCCCGATTCATTCGGAAAATGTAAAACGCTTTGGCGGTTTCTCGAATCTGCTGATTGGCAATGAGCGATAGCGCCATCAGGCGTCCACATCGGGCAACACGACCGGTCGACCCTGTGTCGTCTCGATCCGGATCGCCCCGTCGAACACGTCGACCAGTGCGCGATGCAGGAGCGGGTCGTCGTGCGCGGCGTACGCCGTGACACGGCCTTCGCGAAGGATCAGCACGCGATCGGCCAGCAGCGCCAGCGGCAGGTCGTGCAGCACCGTCACGACGGTCCGCGTCGTCGCGAGCCGACGGGCGAGGCGGACGAGCGCGACCTGATGCGGCGGGTCGAGATGCGTCGTCGGCTCGTCGAGCAGCAGGATCGATGCTTCGGTCGCGAGCGCGCGGGCCAGCAGCACGCGTTGGCGCTCGCCGCCGGAGAGCTCCGTCAACGGTCGCCGCTGCCAGGCCGCGCACTCGGTCGTGGTCATGGCCCGATCGATCGCCGCATCGTCGGCGGCCGTGACGGGACCGAACAGCCCGGTATGCGGCAGCCGTCCCAGCGCGACCGTCTCGCGCGCGTTCAGGTCCCCGGAGACCTCGTCGGGTTGCGAAAGCCAGGCGATCCGACGGCCGCGTTCGCGCGCGGTCATGTCGACCAGCGCGTCGCCGTCGAGTGTGACCGTGCCCACCGTGGGTCGCAGCAGCCCCGCCAGCACGCGGAGCAACGTCGACTTGCCGGCGCCGTTGGGTCCGACGATGGCGGTCCAGCCGTGACCGAAGCCGCAGCTCACGTCATGCAGCACCCGACGACGTCCGAGCGCGACGTCGACATGGTCGGCCTTCAGCCGAGCATTCACGATGGGCGTCGTCATGGGTCGCGTCGCTGCAGCAGCCACAAGAGGTAGACGCCGCCGACCAAAGCGGTGACCACGCCGACCGGCAGTTCCTGCGGCGCCATCACGACGCGGGCGATGACGTCGGCGGCCAGCAGCAGCACGCCGCCGGTCGCGGCGCTGGCCAACAGCAGCGGGCCGTGCGGTCCCGGTGCGACGCGCCGGACGACATGCGCGTGCTGCGCAAGGAAGACGTGCT
>CAZZWS010000161.1:0-9258 GCA_964657795.1 Beijerinckiaceae bacterium | reverse complement strand
CTGTTGATTCGGCACATCCTTTACAGAACAAACCGGGCACATGCTTTACACCCTTGGGCGCTCGGCCCGTTTCACTTTACCGCTTCGAGCATCCAGCATGCCCAGCGGGACGGGTCCGAAGTGCAGTTGCCATTGATCATGTTCATGCGGCATCAACCCGACGTACTCGCCGACCAGCTTCTTGCTCACGTAGATGTCGCTGCCGTTCCATTTGATGTGCCCGTTCAGGCGCACCTTACGCAGCAGGTAATGATCCGGATAGACCAGCTCCGGCAAACGCTCCGGGAACGATCGCAACGACGCCCGGTAGTCGTCGGTTGGACGTCGACCGTCCAGGCTCCGATGCGGTCGTTGCTCGTTGTACTCGATTCGGAAGCGTTCGAAGGCGCGTTGTTGTGCGCGCAGGTTTGCCTTGGGAGGACTGGCCGTATAGGCCTTGAGCGTTCTGTGCATCCGCTCGTGCCGACCGTTCTGTTGCGGCTTACCCGGCGCGATTCGCTCGGGCATGACACCGAGCTTGATACACCAGATCGACAGCTGGCTGAGGCCGCCCACGGCCACGCTTGCGAACGGTGGACCATTGTCGCTACGCAGAGCGCGCGGCAGTCCATGCTCTCGGAACGCGTGTTCCAACTGCGTCTTCACTGGCGCATGACGCGGTTCGAGCATGCCTTTGCAGCACAGCAGATAGCGACTGTAGTTGTCGCTGATCGTCAGTGGGTAGCAGACCTTCGCGTCTCCCAGAACGAAGTTACCCTTGAAGTCGATGCTCCAGACGTCGTTGGCCGCAGCGACCTTCGCAAACGGCTGCCCGTATGGCGGCGTGCGCGAACGTTGCTTACGCGGCACCACCAGACCGCGCGCGGCGAGCATCGAGCCGATCGTGCTGGCCGCCGGCCACGATTGGTCCGGCTGCTCGTGCTTCAAGTACTCGCGCAAGGTCACCGGACCCCAGCGCGGATGTCGCTGTTTGAGCGCAACGACCCGATCCATTACCGTCGTCAGCGTCGCATTCGGATGTTCGTGCGGCGCTCGCGAACGAGGCTCCAGTCCGGGTCGTCCCTCGGTCTGAAACCGGCTCACGATCGCATAGCCGCTAGGACGGCTCACGCCAAACCGCTGACACAGTTCACTCATCGTGAATTCGCGACTCAACCAGGCGTCGATAAACGCGTTCTTCTCTTGCATGGCACAGGTCTCGTTCCAGGGCATCGAGCAATCCTCCTTGCCCAACACCGTACTCACCTGTAAACCATGTCCCCGGTTTACTTTGTAAAGCATGTGCCCGGTTCATACACGACGACACCGGGTTCCCGCCTTCGCGGGAACGACGGATGGAGGAACGCTTGCCAAAGATCACCACGACCATCCTCAAACCCCCTGCTTCAAGCTCGCCTCGATGAACACATCCAGATCCCCGTCGAGCACCTTCTGGGTCGCACTGACCTCGACGTTGGTCCGCAGATCCTTGATGCGCGACTGGTCGAGCACGTAAGAACGGATCTGGTGGCCCCAGCCGACGTCGGTCTTCGTCGCTTCGAGCTTGTCCTGCTCGGACTGGCGCTTGCGCAGTTCGGCCTCGTAGAGCCGCGACTTCAGCATCGCCATCGCCTCGGCGCGGTTGCGGTGCTGGCTGCGGTCGTTCTGGCACTGCACGACGATGCCGGTCGGGTTGTGCGTGATGCGGATCGCGGAGTCGGTCTTGTTGATGTGCTGGCCACCGGCGCCCGACGCGCGGAACGTGTCGACGCGCAGGTCCGCGGGGTTGATCTCGATCTCGATCGAGTCGTCGACCTCGGGATAGACGAACACGCTCGCGAACGACGTGTGCCGGCCACCGGACGAATCGAACGGGCTCTTGCGGACCAGCCGATGCACGCCGGTCTCGGTGCGCAGGTAGCCGTACGCGTATTCGCCTTCGATCTTGATGGTCGCGCTCTTGATGCCCGCCGTCTCGCCTTCGGACTCTTCGAGCAGCTCCGCCTTGAAGCCCTTGCGTTCGGCGTACTTGAGATATTGGCGTTCGAGCATCTGCGCCCAGTCCTGCGCCTCGGTACCGCCGGCACCCGCCTGGATGTCGAGGAAGCAGCTGAACGCGTCCGCCTCGTTGGCGAACATGCGCCGGAACTCCATGCCCTCGACGACCTTCTTCAACGCGTCGGCGTCGCCTTCGATGGACTCCATCGTCGCGTCGTCGCCTTCGTCCTTCGCCATCTCGAAGAGGTCGGCGGCGTCACCGAGATCGGCGTCCAGCGAGGTCAGCGTCGCGACGACGTCCTCGAGCGACTTCTTCTCGCGGCCGAGTTCCTGCGCGCGCTTCGCGTCGTCCCAGACCTTCGGGTCCTCGAGCGCGCCGTTGACTTCGTTCAGCCGATTCGCCTTGGCATCGTAGTCAAAGATACCTCCGCGCTTCGTCTGCGCGGGCGCGCAGATCGGCGATGGTGGCGGCAATCTGATTGAGGCGTTCGGCTTCCATGATGATGTCTTTGCAGGGGACTCGAAGGGTCGCGATTGTACGGGACGTGGTCGGTGACGAACCGCGCTCGCTCGTCGGTTCCGCGCAGGCGGGAAACCGGCAAGCGTTCGTCGCACGGGATCGAGAGCGACGACGCGGGATTCCCGCGTGCGCGGGAACGACGAAAAGTCGTCAGCGCTCGTGATCGACCGCTCCCAGGTGCCTCCTCACCATGTCCACATGCGCCCGCAGCAGATGGACCTCGTGATAGAACGCGAGCGGAACCTTGAGGCGGTTGACCGACGCCTCGATCTCCGTGAGACGGTCTGCCTCGAAGCGCTTCTCGTCCTCGTCGTGACGACCCTCGAGCGCGCGCTGCTCGATCGCCTGGACCTGGCCGTACCAGCGGAAGATCTTGGAGCGCACGCGCCAGCTGTAGATGGCCGGCACGACGCGCATCAACGGGATCGCCAGCGCCACCACGGGCACCAGGATGACGAGCAGGCGCTCGATCAGGTTGGCGAGCCAGAACGGCAGATAGCGTTGCAGCAGCGGACGGCCCGACTGGAACCAGCGCGTGGCCTGCTCGGAGATCGGGAAATCCTGCACCTGCGCCGACGGGAACTCGCCACGCCGCTGGAACAGGCCCGGGCCGCCATGCACTTCGTTGGCGGCTTCGAGCAGCAGGTACACCAGCGCCGGATGGAGGTCGTCGCGCGACACGAGCAGCGACGTGGCGGCCAGCAGCCTGACATCGTGCGGCGGACGGCTGTCCGCGAGGTCGACGGCGCCCTGCGGCAACGTCAACGGCGTCAACGTGGGGAAGTAGCGCGAGACGGCCTCCGACTGCGCGAGGCTGACGATGTGCAGGCTGCTCTTGAACAGCGACTGGACGAACGGCGACTCGGGCGCACCGATCAGGAACGCGATGTCGAGCTGGCCGTCCATCAGCATCTTCGCGGCGTCGTTGCCGGTGACCTCGATCAGTTGCGCGTTGTCCTTGGTGACGCCCGCGGCGTTGAGCATCTGAACGGCCAGTCGGCGCAGGCCGCTGCCCGGGATGCCGACGCCGACGCGTTTGCCGATCAGGTCGGACAGCCGGACCAGATGTTCGATGCGGGGCGAGAACAGCCAGACCGGTTCGTAGTACACGCCGGCGATGGTCTCGAGGTGCGGCGCGTCCGCGGCGGTCCCGATGCCGCTCTGGATGAAGCCGACGTCGTAACGGATGCCGTCGGGCGCGCGGTCCGTCCGCAGCCGGTCGAAGTTCTCGACGGCGCCCGACGACCGATGCAGCTCCAGCACGATGCCGCTTCGCGCGAGGATGGCCTGATATTTCAGAGCGAACGCGTCGTAGGCGCCGCCCGCGGTGCCGGTCGTCATGACGATCCGCGACGGCGGCGCCGGTCGCACGAAGCGCTCGGCGAGCCAGCCCACGAGAGCCAGCAGGAGGACCACGGGAATCAGCGCGATCAGCGAGTCGCGCAGCGACAGATGCAGCCGTCCCGCGATCGCCGCCGTCACCCGTTCGCGAAGCGACAGCGGCGCGGCCCCGGACCGCGATTCCGGAAGCGACGGGAGCGGTGGCGTGGGCATCGGTGGATGTTCGCACAGCCTCGGACCGACGGCGACCACGACCGTCGCGTCCCGTCACCGTCGACGTTCGAATTGTTGCATCGGTATCATCGGGTCGCCTTCGTCGAAGCAACCATGCTCCCACCGCTCCACCTCCAACGCCGGTCGCGCCGCTCACGCAAGATCTCGCGGCAGATGTTCTTCTCGCGGACGATCTGGAGTCGACGGCTGTGGTTCCTCGGCGGCGCCATCGTCGTCGGCCTCGTGTCGGTCGGCTTCGCGCTCGCCGCCAACGCAGCGAACGCCGCGTTCCATCGGCTGGCCTCGGTCGGTGCGTGGGTGCCGTTCGTGCTGGTGCCCGCGGGCTTCGCGCTGATCCGCTGGGTCACGGTGCGCTGGGTCCCGGGCTCGCAGGGCAGCGGCATCCCGCAGGCCATCGCGGCCCTCGTGGTCGACGAGACGGCGCGACGGCGGTTGCTGTCGCTCAAGGTCGCGGCCGGCAAGATCGTGCTCACGGTGGTCGGCCTGTTGTCGGGCGCCTCGATCGGCCGCGAGGGCCCTTCGGTGCAGGTCGGCGCCGCGATCATGTACGCGCTGTCCCGCTCGGCGGCCTTCCCGTTCGAAGGGATGCAGCGCGGCCTGATCCTCGCGGGCGGCGCGGCCGGCATCGCCGCCGCGTTCAACGCGCCGCTGGCCGGCATCGTGTTCGCGATCGAGGAGATGGCGCGGTCGTTCGAGCAGCGCACGATCAGCATCGTCATCACGGCCGTCATCGCGTCGGGCGTCGTCTCGCTGGCGCTGCAAGGCAACTACGCCTACTTCGGTCACACCGCCGCGAGTCTCGACCTGCCGGCGGGACTGCCCGCCGTGCTCGCATGCGGACTCGTCGGCGGCTTCCTCGGCGGCGCCTTCAGCCGGCTGCTGCTGATCCTGAGCTCGGCCAACGCGCGCTGGGTCATGGCCTGGCAACACCAGCGGCCGGTCGCCTTCGCGGCGCTCTGCGGCCTGGTGCTCGCGATCCTCGGCGCGTTGTCGGGTGGCCTGATCTTCGGCACCGGCTACGAGGAGACGCGGGGCCTGCTCGCGGGCCACGTGCAGAGCGAAGGATTCGGCATCGCCAAGCTCGCGGCGACGCTCGTCTCGTACCTGAGCGGCATCCCCGGCGGCATCTTCGCGCCGTCGCTGGCCGTCGGCGCGGGACTGGGACACGACATCGCCCGCTTCTTCCCCGCTCAGCCGGCGGCCGCGATCCTGCTGCTCGGCATGGGCAGTTACTTCGCGGGCGTCGTGCAGGCGCCGCTGACGGCGTTCGTGATCGTGCTGGAGATGACGCAGAACGCGGAACTCGCGTTACCGCTGATGGCCGCCACGCTGATCGCGCATGCCGTGTCGCGCACGGTCTGTCCGCGGCCTCTGTACAAGGCGTTGGCTCGGGGATTCAAGCACTGACCGGGTCCGGTGCATCGGTCACCGCGAGCAGCGCGACCGCCCGATCGACTTCCTTGCGTGCGCTGATCGCGACGATGCGGGTCGGCGTGCCGCTTGCCACCCGAGCGACGGCGGTCGCCTTCTTCGGGCAGAGTCCGAGGCAGGTCGTGAGCACCACCCGCGACCGCACCACGCCCTTTTTGGAGGCCTGTCGAACCAACCCCGCGACTTCCTTGGGCTTCAGCTTCCCGGGACCGCTGCTGCGCTTGCCGCAGGCCTTGCAGACCAGATAGACCGCGCCGAAGCGCGCGGGCCTGACGTCGGGATCATCGCTCGTGGCAACGTCGCTGTTCATCGATTGCATTCGCGAGAATGTGGGTACGGGATCGTCGGCGTCGAAGATCCCGTACCCGGGTTCACTTCGTCGGCGTGCCGTCCTTGGCAGGCGCCGGATAGGTCGGCACGTCGCCCGGCGGGACCGCCGTCGTCGTCTTGCCGGTCGACGGCGAAGTCCGCGACGGCGACGTGCCGTGGGTCACCGAACCCGACGGGTTGGTCGCGTCCGGCGTGGTGGCCGTGCTCGACGGCGTGCTCTTGGACGGTGTCGACTTCGTCTGGTCGAGTGGCGTGCCGGTGGCGGCCTGGCCACCGGGCGTGTTGGCCGTCTGGGCGACAGCTCCGAGAGAGGCGGCAGCGATGCCGATGGCGAGCAGGGTGCGGATCGAATTCATGGTGGTCTCCTGTGAAGGCGGATCGTTCGCGGCCATGCCGTCGATGTCACGCCGTCTATGCAATGTATCCAGGCGAGGCCGGTCGATGGAGGCGAAACGTCCGATAACGGCGTCGGTGTCCTTCGCTTGCGGAGCGTCGGGACTCACTCGGCCTGCTCGACGATGAATTGCAGCTTCGTGCTGCCGTTGAAGCTGTTGGCCGCGAGCCGATAGACGATGTGCGCGCGCGTCGGCAGCACCGCCACGTTGTTGAACCAGATCGCGTCGAAGAGCTGACGCCCGCGCCGCAGCGTCAGCTTCAGATGCTTGTCCTTGACGATGCGCTGGCTGTCGACTTCGAACGTGTCGACGAACACCGGGGCCGCGAAGCCCTGCCCCCACACCTGCGCTTCGAGCGCGAGCACGTTGGCGATCGTGGCTTCGGCCTGATCGAGCGAACCGTCGGTCTCGATGGTGCGTGTCAGCGCGGCGGGGTCGAGCATGGCCGTCACGGCCCTCTCGAACGCCGTCTCGAAGCGTTCGAGATCGACGCGGGCGATGGTGAGACCGGCAGCCATCGCATGACCGCCGAAGCGGTCGATCAGCTTCGACTCGCGCTTGAAGACGAGGTCGAGCGCGTCGCGCAGATGCAGGCCCGGGATCGAGCGGCCCGACCCGCGCAGCGAGCCGTCGCCGTTGAGCGCGAACGCGATCGTCGGGCGATGAAAACGATCCTTCAGCCGCGACGCGACCAGGCCGACCACGCCCTGGTGCCAGGTCTCGTCGAACAGCACGAGCGACGCGCGCGGACGCGTGCCGGGCACCGCCTGCGCGTCGATCGCCTCGCGTCGTTCCTCGACCGCGGCCAGCGCACTTTCGTGCATGGCCGCCTCGATGTCGCGGCGCTCGCGATTGATGGCGTCGAGCATCTCCGCGATCTCCATCGCGCGCGATGCGTCGTCGGTGACGAGGCACTCGATGCCGAGCGTCATGTCGGCGAGGCGGCCCGCCGCGTTGATGCGCGGACCGAGCGCGAAGCCGAGGTCGAAGCCGTTCGCGCTGCGCGCCTCGCGCCCGGCCACGCGGAACAGGGCCGCCACGCCGGGCTGCATGCGACCGCTGCGGATGCGCTCGAGGCCCTGCGTCACGATCAGGCGGTTGTTGGCGTCGAGTCGCACGACATCGGCCACGGTGCCGAGCGCGACGAGGTCGAGCAGCCGATCCAGGCGTGGTTGAGTGGATACGTCGAAGGCGCCGCGCTTGCGCAATTCGGCGCGCAGCGCGAACAGCACGTAGAACATCACGCCGACGCCGGCCAGGTGCTTGCTCGGAAACGCGCAGCCGGGCTGGTTGGGATTGACGATGCAGGCCGCGGCGGGCAGCCGCGCGGCGGGCAGGTGATGGTCGGTGACGAGCACGTCGATGCCGTAGCGGTTCGCGGCGTCGACGCCGTCGATGCTCGCGATGCCGTTGTCGACCGTGACGATGACGTCCGGCCGCTTCGTTTCGCGAGCCAGCACGACGATCTCGGGCGTCAGGCCATAGCCGTATTCGAAGCGATTGGGGACGATGTAGTCGACGTGCTTCGCGCCGAGCATGCGCAGGCCGCGCAGGCCGACGGCACACGCGGTGGCGCCGTCGCAGTCGTAGTCCGCGACGATGCACAGCCGGCGGTCGGCAGCGATGGCGTCCGCGAGGAAGCGCGCCGCGTGGTCGGCGTTGTGCAGCAACGAGGGGGGCAGGAGCCGTGCGAGATCGGCTTCGAGCTCGCGGGGATGCGTGACGCCGCGCGCCGCGTAGAGCCGCGCGAAGAACGGCGCGATGCCGGCCTCCACCAGCACGTCGTGCGCATGCGCGTCGATGCGGCGCTGTGCGAGCTTCACGAAGGAACGTCGTCCGTGAACCAGGTCGCGAGCGACGGCTGCCTGCCCCAGCGACGCCAGAAGCGGCGCAGATCGCCGGGCCGCAGCGTGGCGGTCACGACGCGATCGTGGCCGCAGAACGCGAACGTCGCGATGCCGATGCCGCCAGCGCGCTGCGCCTCGACGATCGCACCGATGCGCGCGTCGAGCGCGGCCAGCTCGTCACGCCACGTGCTCCAGTCGTCGGCGCGCGCCGGCGCGATCAGCCGGTCGAAGCTCTCGAGCGCACGGGTCACGTCCGGTGCGGCCACGGGGTCGATCGGCAGCGCGGCCAGCAGCGGCAGGCTCGAGTCGACGGCCGCATAACGCGGCAGCGGCGTCCGCGGCGCGCCGTTTCCCGACAGCCAGAGCGTGTTGACGGCGTCGCGACCCGCTTGTTCGCGTGCGTCGTTGACCGGATGACCGAACCAGATCATCTGGACCTCGTTGACGCAGCGGCGCCAGGCCAGCGCCGGCGACATCGACCCGGCGTCGCCGTCGCCTTCGCTCGTCGCGGTACCCGTTGTCCGCGGCTGCCATGCGGCCACGTTGTCGCCGATCGCGCGGTCGACGGCGGCAGCCGAGATCGCCGCACCGTCGCGGCGGGACAGAAACCAGTGGGTCAGCGTGGCCGGTTCGATCGCGTCGACGTCCCAGCCGGCTTCGGCGAGCACCGGCTCGATGGCGACGAGCAGCGCGCGCGCCTCGGCGAGCGTGATGTCCAGCCCGGCGATGTCGGCCAGTCGCAGATGATCCTTCGCGATGCGGAAGTGCGCGGGCTCCGCCAGCCAGCGCCCCCCGTCCGCTTTCGACGGCTGCCCGCAGGCCATCGCCCACAGCTCCGCGACGTTGACGGATTCGATCGGCACGTCGCCTCGAACGGAGAAGACCCACGCCTGCCAGCTCGCGAGCGCCTGGTGCGCGGGCCACGCGACGATGTCGGGCTCGCGGGCCTGCGCGATGACGCGCGCCAGGTGGGGCATCGTCACGTCGCGCAGCAGGTCTGGCGCGAGCGACGGATCGACGAGAGCCGACGGGATGAGGAAATCGAGGTCGCGCATGGACCGATTCTAGTGGGTCGATGCCCTTCGATGCGCTGTGGCACACTGCCCGCCGCCTCCGAACGGAGGCAAGCGACGCGGCAGCGACGCCGCCGGAATCGGATCGTCTTGAATCTTCCCTACGAATG
>CAZZWS010000160.1:0-9622 GCA_964657795.1 Beijerinckiaceae bacterium | reverse complement strand
GGTCGCATCGGCATCATTCAGCCTGCGCCCGGGGTGATGCTGGAACACGAATGGCCGTCGCGCCTGCCGGCCGGCGTGCTGTTTCCGGTCAGCCGCATCCGCATGAGCGGCGTGACCCGCGATGGCTATGCACGACTCGCCGAAGCGGCGCCGGAAGCGGCACGCGATCTCGCGAGCGCCTCGTGCCACCTGGTCGCCTACGCATGCACGATCGGCAGCCTCTTCGCCGGCGCATCGTTCGAGTCGGTGCTCGTCGAACAGCTCGCCACGGCCGCGGGCAAGCCGGCGATCAGTCTCGCGTCGACGTCGGTCCGGGCGTTGCGTTCGGTGGGCGCCCGGCGGCTGGCGATCGTGACGCCGTACACGGCCGAAACCAACGGTTGGGTCCGCGACTACATCGTTTCGCAGGGCTTCACCGTGGCCGGCTTCGTCACGACGCCGCACGCCATCGCGACGGTCGGCTCGATGTCGCCCGACGCAGTGGCGGACTTCTGCGTTGCGGCGATGGAGCGACTTCGCGACGCGGATGCGCTCTGGATTCCGTGCACCGCAATCCAGACCCTGGATGCCATCACATCGATCGAAGCACGCAGCGGCCGACCAACCGTGAGCGGCAGTCAGGCGTTGCTGTGGCACGCTCTCGACCTGCTGTCGCTCGACGACCCGGTCACCGACGGCGGTCGGCTGTTCGATGTCGCGCGCCGATAAAGTCACGCTACACGAGCCCCACGAGGCCGCGACGCGATGACGATGCGGCGACGGTGACGCCTCGAGGCCGAGGGTCGTCCGGGTCCGATCGTCGTCCCGCCAGCCGGAACCCGGTCACACGACGCCCTCGTTCACCAGGAACGCCCGACCGTAGCGTCGCCAGACACTCGCAATCAGGATCAGCCCCGGGACCATCGCGAACAGAGCGACCAGCGACAACGCGGCACCCACTTTCAACGGATCGCGAAGCACGTGATCGAGCAACGCCCCCACGAGATACGGACCGAATCCGAGCCCGAGCAGATTACCGATCAGCAGATACAACGCGACGATACGACCGCGCAACGGTGCCGGGGTGATGCCGATGAAAGCCGCGGTCGCGACGCCGAAACACAAGCCGATCGCGAAGTAGATGCCGACGACGCCGAACATCGCGATTGACGGGTCCGACGACAGGGGCACGAGCACGGCGAGCGGCGCCAGTAGAGATCCGCCGAGCAGCATGGTCAGGATGGGCGCGTCGTGGGGCCGTCTCCTGGAGATCCAGGTGGAGAACAGACCGCTGGCCACGCTCCCCGACATGGCGCAGATCAGCGTCGCGACGCCCAGGCGGGCGCCGAGTTCGGCGGGTACCCAGTGGAACTGCCGGATGAAGAATGACGGCATCCACGCCGAGAACGCGTTGGTGAAGATGTAGAGCAGGCCTGCGCCGCCGAGCAACGGACCGAACAGACGCCGATGAGCGAGCAGGTAGCGCATGTCCGGACGAGTCGCCGCCGGCGCGCCGTCCCGGACACCCCGCTCCGGTTCTCGGAGCAACAGCACGGCCGCGATGATCGGGATGCCGAGAGCACCGGCCAGGATGAAAACCACGCCCCACACCTGTCGCGTCGCCAACCAGGGTCCGACCAGCGGCATGCCGCCGACGGAATGGCCCGCAAACGACACGAACCACCCGCCCAGGATCAACGACAACCCCGCGCCCATCGATGCCCCCGACGTCAGGATGCTCATGGGCAAAGAGCGCTTTTCGGGTTGGAACAGATCGGCGAGCAGTGAAACGGCTGCGGGTACGAGCGCGGCCTCGCCGATGCCCACGCACATGCGGGCCGCGAAAAGTCCGCCGAAGGTCGTGGCGAATCCGGAGGCCATCGTCGCGGCACTCCAGAGAAAGATGCCGGCGGCGATCAACCGGAGTCGGTGGACCCGGTCGGCCAGGGCGCCCAAGGGCATTCCGAGAAGCGCGTAGAAGATGCCGAACGCCGGCCCCTGGACCAGCCCGATCTCGCTGTCGGTCAGATGGAGGTCGTGCTTCAGCGGCTCGACCAGCAGAGCGACCACCTGACGGTCGATGAACGAAACCGCGTAAGCCAGAACGAGCACGGCGAGTGCGAACCAGCCGAGCGATGCGGAGCGTCGAGAGTCCATGGATGATCGCCGCGTCAGCGCGACGCGACGGTCGCCGCGACTCGCGCGGCTACGCTCGGGTCGCGGGCAACCGGCTCGAAAGGCGTTGAGCGCGCTCGATGTTTCATTCCGCTTTCAGAAAGAGAGGCGATCGCCGGGCCGACACGCCCACGTTCGATCGGCCCGGTTCGGAGCGAGCGATGCGGGGCGCGCAAGGCGGGCCGGGTCCAGCCTACTGCAACATGAGCGCCGCTTCTGCGCTGCTGGTTGATGGCACGGCCCGTCGATCCTGCTGCGGATATCCGTTGTTGAACGGCATGCGTTTGGCGAACGCCGCGTCCGATAGCGCCACCGGGCCCCGATCGCGGGCTCGCGCGATCGCCTCAGCCTCGGCGGCCGTGTCCCCGAACCCCAGGCCCGACGAGAGATTTTTCGAAATCTCGGCCGCCGTCCCCTGCAAGGCGTCGAGATAGCGCCGGAGTGCCTCGGACATCGGCATCGCACTCGCGAAAAGCATGACCGTCAACACGCCCGCCAAGCGATCGTCTTCGAGAATCGGGACGGCGATCGACGAGATCTTGCCCGGATCGAGTTCACGCTGCCCTCGTTCGTAAGTGGCGTAGCCGCCGGCACGGATGCGCGCCATCGGAGCACCGGACTCGAACAGCGACATGATCGCAGAGCGCCCCCCGGCCATCGCCAGTCCCCGCAGCACGCACTCGCGCTCTTCATCGGAAGCGTAGGAAAGAAAGACGTGACCCGCGGCCGATTCGAGCACTGGAAATTTGAAACCGGCCGGACAGCGGCTCAGGGCCAGCGACGTCAGGTGGTGGGTCGAGTCGCGGACCACCATCGATGCGCCCACTCGCGTCACCAATGCGAGTGGCCAACCGATTCGCGCGGTCAGGGCCTCCATCTGCCCCCGTGCGGCCATCGCCAGACGATCGCGGTCGGCGAAGCCATTCGACAGCGACAGCGTCTTGCCCGTGGCGCGATAACACTTCGTCTTGTCGACGCGCTCGATCAATCCGCTCTCCAGCAGCGTCTGAATGATCCGCGAAACCGTCGGATAAGGAATGTCGATCTCCTTCGAGATCGTCAACAGTGAAACCGGACCGATACGGTTGATCACCTTGAGGATGGAAAGGAATCGGCAGATCGAACGGGTGGGGGATTCTTCTTTCATTGCGCGGGTCCTCAGAAGTAGAAAGTCCTTCGTTCGCGATGGTCGGATCGGTTCGACACGCGCGTGGCGCCGACGCACGACCCACGATGCGTTCGAGGCGATGATCGGCAGAGCAACTCGGCGTGCGCTCGACAACATGACCATCGTGCGCGATGCGCGCGGCGCAGGAGGCTAAAAACAGCGCAACAACAACAACGATTGACAGAACAACCGGCAATCGGTTGCCGGGTTCCGACGTGCGCTTCGATCCCCAGTTTGCGCGGTGAGCCGCGAACCGATGACCTGCCAACCGACCGTCACGGCCGTGTTGGGCGATGGGCTTCATGGCCGCGGCCGTGTCACTCCGTTCGCGCGCCGTCCACTCGATCAGCCGAGGTCTTGAATCCCCTGCACCCGGGGCGTGCCGTCGTCGGGTCGCCTGTTCCGCGACCCGCGGCTACAAGGCGCTGATGGCGTCGCTGATGTGGGCAGCCGTCGCCTGCAGATCGGGCAGGTAGCGAAGGATGCCTTCGGGCATTGCCATCGACGAAGCCAGAACGACGAGCGAGAGCGCGCCCGCGAGGCTGGCGTCCCGGTGAAACGGCACGCTGACCGAAAACGCATGGTCACCATGAGGAGGATGCGTACCGTGCTCGTACGTGGCGAAGCCGTCTTTCCGGATCCGCATGACCGTCCTCTCGAAGTCGGAGGGCAGCGGGGCCTCCCCGTCGAGAGCGGCGTCGGGCGCGAGACTTTCGAACAAGTCCATGCGTTCGTCCTCGTCCATGTCCGCCAGGTAAAGATGCCCCGATGCGCATTCGAGTAGCGGGACGGTGTAGCCGGGAGGATAGATGTTGGACGTCAGCGCGGTAAGGCCGTGCGTGGTGTCGCGAAGCATCATGGAGTCGCCGACGCGGGTGGCGATCGCCACCGGCCAACCCAACTTGCGCGTCAGCGCAACCAGAAAAGGATGGGCGGTGTTCACCAGGTCGTCCTGGTTCTGAAAACCTTGCGACAAGGTGTGCACGAGCGCGGTCGCCCGATAGAATTTTCGAGTCGACTCGCACTCGACCATCCCTTCGTTGATCAGCGTCTGAATGATTCGGCAGGTCGTCGGATAGGCGAGATTGGACTTGCGCGCGATCTCCATCAAGGACAGCGCGCCGTATCGATTGATGATCTGCAGCACGGCGATGGAGCGACTGATCGACCTGATCGGTACACCTCTTTCCACGACGCCACTCCTCAAAAGGCAATGCGTCAATCTACACCTTGCGGACACACGATCACAAGTTGCGGCGGTCCGTTCCGCCGCGCTGACTGCCGACGCGTGCGATGGGGTCACGTTCGCCGTCCGACGTCGTCGTCGCGCAAGACTTGGACCCGTCGCGGCGATGACGAAAGACGTCGGCTGCCGAAGCGAGAGCAACGTCGCCGTGACGAATCGGCGCCCCGCCGGCGGGTTTCGCCGGCGCGCTTCACACCGCTCGCGATCTATCGCGTGCCGACCAAAGTCGGCCGCTACGGCGAGCCAGGCGGGGCGCATCTGCGACAGTACCGATTCGACATGTCCGTATCCAGCACCGAATGAAATACCGCCAGCTCGGAAAATCCGGCCTCACCGTCTCGGTGGTCGGCCTCGGATGCAACAATTTCGGCGGCAATGCGGTCAAGGCGGATGCGGGCACGGTCTACGGCTTGGTCGACTTCGAGCAGACGCGTGCCGTGGTCGACGCGGCGTTCGATGCGGGCATCACGTTCTACGATACGGCCGACGTCTACGGCGGCGGGGGATCGGAGCGATTCCTCGGCCAGATCCTGCAAGGTCGACGACATCAGGTGGTGCTGGCGACGAAGTGGGGCTCGGGGATGGAGCATCGGCCGGACATCGCCTGGGGGTCCCGGCGCTACATCCGCCAGGCGTGCGAGGCGAGCTTGCGGCGCCTCGATACGGACTACATCGACCTCTACCAGATGCATTGGCCGGATCCGCTGACGCCGATCGAGGAGACCATCGACGCGCTCGACGAACTCGTGACCGAAGGCAAGGTCCGCTACACCGGATCGTCCCACTTCACGGGTTGGCAGGTCGCCGACAGCGACTGGATCGCTCGTGATGCGCGCAGCAACCGGTTCATCGCGGCGCAGAACCACTACAGCCTGATCGAGCGCTCGGCCGAGACCGAGCTGATCCCGGCCTGTGCACGATTCGGCGTCGGCCTGCTGCCCTATTTTCCTCTGGCGAACGGGTTGTTGACCGGGAAGTATCGTCGCGGCCAGCCGATGCCGGCGGGCGCCCGCATGACCGGCAGGCCGATCGACGACGACCTGTACGACCTGATCGAACGATTGATCGCCTACGCGGCCGCGCGTGATCGCACGATCGTCGACATCGCCATCGGCGCACTGCTCGCCAACCCGGTGGTCGGCTCGGTGATCACGGGCGCGACGCAGCCGGCGCAGATCGTCACGAACGCGGCTGCGGCGAATTGGTTGCCGGGCAAGGACGATCTCGACGAGCTGTCGATGATCCTGACGTCGATCCCACACCCCCGTTGAAGTTCGCGTAACGACGGATCACGAAACGACGAAGCGGTTCGCGCCGCGTTCATTTGAGAGGACTGCACCATGTTTCACCTCGCCTGGTTCACCAACCCGCGTGCCCATGGCTGGACAGCGAATGGATCGGACCGATGGGCCGGCAACGACATCCTGCCCGCGAGCTGGGAGACCGGCGACTTCCTCGTCGACCTGGCGCGGTCGATGGAGCGCGCCTGCTTCGACTTCATCATGATCGAGGACCATGTCGTCCTCAGCAACGACAAGCAGAACCTCGAACCGCGCCTCGATCCGCTGCCGGTGATCACGCTACTGGCGGCCAAAACGCGCCATCTCGGTGTCATCGGCACCTTCTCGAGTTCGTTCTATCCACCGTTCCTTCTGGCCCGCCAGCTCGCCTCCGTCGATCACATTTCGCGGGGACGTGCCGGCTGGAACGTCGTCACGTCGAGCGAGGACTGGGCCGCTCAGGCGTTCGGTAACGAAAAGCAGCCGCCGCACGACGAGCGCTACGCGCGTGCCGACGAGATGCTGGATCTCGTCAAGCAGTTGTGGGACGCGTGGCAGCCCGATGCTTACGAGATGAACGAAGAGACCGGTCGGTATGTCGATCCGTCGAAGTTCCGTGAATTCGCGTACGACGGTCAGTATCACAAGTCGCGCGGACCGCTCAACGTCTCGCGCGCTCCGCAGGGACGACCCGTGATCGCGCAAGCGGGTTCTTCGCCGGCCGGGCGCGACTTCGCAGCGAAGCATTCGGACGTGATCCTGTGCTCGTCGTTCGGACAGAACAGCGTGAAGGTCCTGAAGGACTTCCGCGACGACATCCGCAAACGCATGATCGCGCACGGTCGCGATCCCGACACGGTCAAGGTCATGTTTCTGATCAGCCCGGTGGTCGCCGATACCGAGGAGGCCGCGCAACAGCGCTATCTCGAGATCGTCGGCATGACACCGGCGATCCTCAAGCAGCGCCTGGGTCGCCTGACGCTGCACACCGGCCACGACTGGAGCCAATACGATCTCGACAAACCGCTGCCGGAGATCAACGTCGAAACCTTCACCGAAGGCTTTCGCGGCATTACCGAAGCCATCGTCAAGCTCGCCAAGGGTCGCACCTTGCGCGAAGGCCTGGCCGAACAGGAGACGACATCCTTGAAGCTGATCGGCACGCCGCTACAGGTGGCCGACCAGATGCAGGCGGCCATCGAGGAGATCGGCGGCGACGGCTTCCTGATGCACGCGCGGCCGCTGACGCGTCGCTACATCAGCGAGGTGCTCGACGGACTGGTGCCGATTTTGCAGCGCCGCGGCCTCGTGCGCACCGAGTACCGGCATCAGCATCTGCGCGACAACCTGATGGAGTTCTGAGCACGTGCGCGCGATGCGCAAGGCCGGCCTCCTGATGGCCTGCGCATCGATCATCGCTTGCGACGGCGCGCTTGCCGACTCGATGATCCCGATCGATACGTTGCCGCGTCATGCCGAAACGCATTTCAACTTCGTCGTGGTCGGCGTCGCCGATGCCGACCGCGCACTCGCGTTCTACACGACGGTGCTCGGCATGCGCGAGCGTGGTCGCGCCCAACCGGACCTGCGGCACTTCGAAATCATCGTCGGCTTCGACGACGAGCCGATCACGCCGGGAATCAGCCTCAAATACCGCGACGGGCCGCCGAAGCCGCATGGCAACGGGTCGAGCGCGTTGAATCTCGTGGTCACCGGACTCGAAGCGAAGGTCGCGATGGTCGAAGCGCTCGGTGGCAAGGTGACGCTGCCCTATACGCGTCGCGAGTCGTCAGGGATGGACTACGGCTATGCGACGATCGAGGATCCTGACGGCAATGCCATCGAGCTGGTCGAGTATTTCCGCCTGCCGCCTTGACGGCCGGCGAAACCGGGCCCGGGAGAACGATCGGTACCGGGCACGCCGTGCTGATGGTGCGTTCTTCGGATCGCTCCCTCGAACGCACGAACATCTGGGTGAGCGATGGGCGTCCCTGTCCTGGTTCACGAGCGAACGCTTGGCGATCGCCAGGAAGCCCGAGGACGCCCGATGTCGTTCGAGACGCCCGACGGAAAATCGACTCACGACCGCAGGCAGCGACGCTCGCGCCTGATGAACCGGCCCGGGCAATCACTTCGATCAAGGCAGATCGCGCGTAACGCGCGCGCCGCCTGCGCTCGGATGCAGATCCGCCTTGACGGGGCCACCGCGATGCGCCGATCGTGCCAGCCACGTCGTGCTGTAGTAGGCCCCGCCTCGCAGCATGTGTTCTTTGCAGCCGCCGGGCTCGAGCCACGCCGACCCATCGGTCGGTGCCCCCACGTAATCGGGGTGATAGCAGTCTGCGATGTATTCGTAGACGTTGCCGATCATGTCGTTCAGTCCGAACGGATTGGGCGGGAAACTGCCGACCGGGACGGTGTACGACCTTGCCGAGCTGCAGACGAGCTGGTCCTGCCAGCTCTTCGGATTTCCCAGTGCGGCAACGGTGCCGGCACTGATCGTGTTGGCCATCGTGCAGAGGCGGCCGGCGTCGTCGCCCCACCAGCGTGCCGTTGTCGTGCCGGCGCGCGCCGCGTATTCCCATTCGGCCTCGGTGGCGAGACGGTAGGGTTGCCCGGTCTTCTTCGCGAGCCATGCCGCGAAGTCGCGTGCATCGACATAGCTGAGGCAGGCGGCCGGATGGTCGTCGGTCTGCGCAAATTTCGGATTGCGCCACGAATAGGGCAAGCGTTCGGGCCATGAGTCCGTGGCCGGATCGAACGGGCCGCAACCGTGAACGGGATCCGGACGGTTGGTGTCCTGCACGAACTGTGCGTATTGCCCGCGTGTGACCTTGTTCCGGCTCATCGCGAACGCGCGTGTCAGCGTCACGCGATGGACCGGACCTTCGCGGTCGAAGAACTTCGGGATCACGCCTTCGCGCGTGCGTTCCTCGACGGTCGAGCCCATCAGAAACGTGCCGGGCCTGATCACGATCATCTCGGGACAGTCGGCGCAATCACGAATCGTCTGCGCGGGCGCAGGCACGTCCGCAGCGCGGGCGAAAGCGCAGGCCGCGAAAACGAGGAAGCCGAGGAAGAGAGCCGGGACGTGTTTCATTTGCTGCGCGCGACCGGCCAACCGCTGCCCGCCCCCTTGCCGTTCTCGACGTGAGCGATGATCTCGATCTCGGTAATGGAGCCGCGCTGCACGTGGAAGCGTTCGGCTTCATGCACGGTGTAAGTGCCTTTCGGGACCGTGACCGCTACCTTGTACTCGGAGTCGCCCGCCTTCGTCGTCGTGTCCTTCGCATCGGCATCGTTGATGTCCACGTCGATGGCGAACAGCACGACGACGTCGCCGGTCGCCGCATCCACGACGAAGCGCGGATTGCGCACGGCTTCGATCATGTGCGTGCGCGCGAAACTCTCGCGCACTTCATGATCGCCGTTGGCATTCGTCAACGCGTTCTCGGTACGCCGCACGTTCGGCGCCAGCGGCAGCGCCGAGCCGTCGTGCGACATGAGCGCCTTCAGATACAGCTGCGCGATCGACCGCAGGCAAGCCGCACTCGAATCAGTGCACGGTGGCGAGACCGGGGCCGCGGAACCCGCGGCGCACGCAGCCGCGAGGGTGGACGCCAGGGCGACGCGTGCGATGGAAAGGCGGGACGAAGGGGTCACGTGCGGAAGTTCCTCGAGGAATGGCGACGATACGAGCGATCACGATGCAGTCGCTTGTCGTCATGGGTGCGCTGCGGCCCGGGCGGCAAAAGGGGCGCGTGCACAACGCAC
>CAZZWS010000159.1:0-9667 GCA_964657795.1 Beijerinckiaceae bacterium | reverse complement strand
GGCGCACGACCTCACGTCGGCGCTCGACGACGTCCGCCGCAACGCCCAACTGATCGACGATCGCGCGTTGCAGGAGGAGGCCTCGGGCCTGCTGGCCACGTTGAGCGCCGCGGGGTCGACCACGCCGGACGATCTCGGACCCCGGGTCGCGCACCTCGTCGCGCTGGCCCATCGCTCCGCCGGCATCGTGCCGTCGGTCGCGCCGGAGACGCCGGTCACGGCCGTTCCGTCGTCCGACAATGTCGCGGCCATCGACGCCGAACTGCTCGAGATCTTTCTCGAGGAAGCCACCGGCGTCCTGGCCGATGCGAAAGCGTCGCTGCGCGTGCTCGACGCCGATCCCGAGAGTCTCGCCGCGACCACCGACCTGCGGCGCGGCTTCCATACGCTCAAGGGCAGCAGCCGGATGGTCGGGCTGTTCGCGTTCGGCGACGCCGCGTGGAGCGTCGAGGAGACGCTCAACGATCACCTCGCCGATCAGGGGGCGGCGTCCACCGGCCTGTGCGCGCTGATCGACCACGCGATCCGGTTCCTGGCGGACTGGCTGGGCGAACTCCAGGCGACCGGCACCTCGACGCGCGTTCCCGATGCGTTGATCGAAGCGGCCCATGCGGTGCGCGCGGGCGGTGCGCCGTTCGCGGAAACGCCGACGCCGACGCCGACGGACGCGGATCGCAGCGACGGGGCCGACTTCGAGAAGACGCTGTTCCTGCCGCCGAATGAGCCGTCGGTCGACGACCGGGCGCTGGCCGCATCCGTGCCTCCGAGCGACGAGCCGATGGCATTCGACGACCCGTGGGCCGACGAGGCCGCCGGCGACGACCCCGATCTCGCTGCGAGCCGCGAGCCTGCGCCACCGTTCGGGCCCATCCCGGTCGACGAAGCCGAAGAGACGAGCGCGATCGGCGAGTCCGCGATGCCGGCCGCCGGCAACGTCGTGCCGTTCGGTTCGCCCGCGACACAGCCGGGCGCGCCTTCGCGGTCGCGGTCCGACGAGGTCCGGCAGATCGGGCCGCTGACGTTGTCGCTCGCGCTGTTCAACATCTATCTGACCGAGGCCGACGAGCTGCTGCGGGTGCTCACGCAGGACTTCGCCGAGTGGCGTCACGAGCTCGACCGCTTCGTGTCGGAGAGCGCGATGCGCGCGGCGCACTCGTTGGCCGGATCGTCGTCCACCGTCGGGCTCGTCCCCGCGCACGATCTCGCGTCCGGCATCGAGGACGTGCTGATGGCGTTGTGGCGCGACCCGATCGAGCTGAACGACGAGCAGGTCAGGCGCCTGCAGGACGCGGTCGAGTCGCTGCGCCGCATGTTGCATCGCTTCGCCGCCGAGCGCATGCCCGATCCCGATCCCGTCCGCATCGCCGGCTTGCTGGCGTTGCGTCGCGAGATCTCGCACGCGACCGATACGCAGATCGGCGCCGCAGCCGCGTTGCCGTTCACGCCGCTCGACTTCGGCGACACGCCCGAAGACGTCGCCGCCCCCTCGGCCGCGACCGCAGCGGGCACGCCCGCTGCGGAGGATCAGGTGCATGCGCCGGTGGCGGAGACGCCCGGTCCGTTTGCCGACTTCACGTTCGACGAGGCCGCAACGGGTCCCGATCACGCTGCTTCCGTCGCTACCTTCGAGACGTTGCCGGACCTGTCGTTCAGCGAGCCCGTCGATCGTGTCGATGAAGCCGAGCCCGCATCGTCGATGCACGCGCCGGTCGTCGAGTCATCGGCTGCCGAAGCGGATGCGAACGCTGCCACGGTCGAAGTTCCCGTCCTCCCGGCGGCCGTCTCGCAGGATCAGTCCTTCGACCCGCCGCTTTCCGACGAGCAGCCCACCCTCGTGACGCTCGACGCCGAGGCGAACGCGGACGCGGTCGCCGCAGCGCGTCGGGCGGCGGCCCTGCAACGGGAGGCGGTCGTCCGCGACGACATCGACGCCGAGCTGGTCGACGTCTTCGTGGCCGAAGCGGGCGAGATCCTGCCGCAGGTCGGCACGTTGTTCCGCACGTGGCAGGCCGGTCCCGACGATCCGGCACCGGCCCGCGCGCTGCTGCGCCTGCTGCACACGCTGAAGGGCAGCGCGCGGATGGCCGGCGCGATGCGGCTGGGCGAAGCGGTGCACGACATCGAGACGCGTGTCGAGGCGGCGGCGCGACTGCCGGCGGTGCCGGTGTCGTCGATCGACGAGTTGCTCGCGGCGCACGATCGCAGCCTCGAGCTGTTCGACCAGCTCCAGCGCCCCGCAGCGCAGACAGCCGACGCCGACGCCCCCGCCAAGACCGACCGAGCGACCGTCGAGAGCGTGGCCGAAGCGACGGTGGTCGACGACACCCTGGTCGACGAGACCGCGCCATCGACGCCGACGACCGCAGGGCGCGGGCGCGACCGGAAGCAGCCCGCGCAGCAGGTCCGCGTCAATTCGGACACGCTCGATCGACTGGTCAACCTGGCCGGCGAGGTCAGCATCTCGCGTGCGCGCATCGAGAACGAGGTGCGCCAGATCAAGGGCGCGATGGGCGACCTCAGCGACAACGTGGAGCGGCTGCGCAGCCAGCTTCGCGAGATCGAACTGCAGGCCGAGTTCCAGATGCAGTCGCGGATGCAGTCTCAGCAGGTGAGCGGCGCCGAACGCGAGAAGTTCGATCCGCTGGAGTTCGATCGTTTCACGCGCTTCCAGGAACTGACGCGGATGATGGCCGAGTCGGTCAACGACGTGAAGACGGTGCAGCAGCACCTGGCGCGCAGCCTCGACTCGGCGGAGACCGATCTCGCCACGCAGCGGCGCATGACGCGCGACCTGCAGCAGGACCTGATGCAGGTGCGCATGGTGCCGTTCGCGAGCATCGCCGAGCGGCTGTATCGCGTGGCGCGACGCTCGGCGAAGGAACTCGACAAGCGCGTCAACCTCGACATCCGCGGCAACACGGTCGAGATCGATCGCGGCGTGCTCGAACGCATGACCGGCCCCTTCGAACACCTGCTGCGCAATCACATCGTCCACGGCATCGAGACCCGTGACGTGCGACGCGCCAGCGGCAAGGACGAGACCGGCGAACTGCTGATCGAAGTGCGCCAGGAAGGCAACGAGATCGTCCTGACGTTCTCGGACGACGGCGCCGGACTCGACCACGACCGCATCCGCGCCAGGGGTCGCGAACTCGGGCTGATCGGCGACGACGCCATCGGCGACGCGCAGGCGGCCGAGCTGATCTTCCATCCCGGCTTCTCGACGGCGGCGGAGATCACCGAACTCGCCGGTCGCGGCGTGGGCATGGACGTCGTGCGAGCCGAGGCGCAGGAGCTGGGCGGCCGGGTATCGGTCGAAAGCATGCGCGGCGAGGGCCTGCGCTTCACGATCCGACTGCCGCTGACGCTGGCCATCACGCAGGTCGTGCTGGTCGCGGTCGCGGACCGCGTCTATGCGGTGCCCGCCATGCTGGTCGAAGAGGTGTTGCAGATGCATGTGCAGCCGCTCGCCGATGCCTACCGCGCCGCTCGGGTCGAGGGTACCCACGGCCCGGCCCGGCTCGCGTTCCTGGGTGACCTGCTCGGCCTCGACGATGCGGTTCCCGTCGCGCAGCGCGTCTCGCCGGTGCTGGTCCTGCGATCGGCCAACGAACGGATCGCCGTGCATGTCGACGAGGTCGTCGCCAACCAGGAAGTCGTCGTCAAGAACCTCGGACCGCAACTGGCACGCATGACCGGCATCGTCGGCGCGACGGTCCTCGGTTCGGGCGACATCGTGCTGATCCTCAACCCCGTCCAGCTCGTGCAGCCGGATACCAGGCCGTCGGGCACGACCGACTCGCCGTCCACCGACGAACCAGGCCTGCAGACCTTGCCCACCGTCATGGTCGTCGACGACTCGTTGACCGTTCGGCGCGTGACGCAGCGCCTGCTGTCGCGCGAGGGTTATCAGGTGGTGCTCGCGAAGGACGGCGTCGATGCGCTCGAACAGCTGCAGGACTTTCCGCCGGACGTGATGCTGGTCGACATCGAGATGCCGCGGATGGACGGCTTCGACCTGACGCGCAACCTGCGTGCGGACGACCGGTACCGGCACATCCCGATCATCATGATCACGTCGCGGACCGCCGAGAAGCATCGTCGTCATGCGGCCGAACTCGGGGTCGATGCGTACCTCGGCAAGCCGTACCAGGAAGACGAACTGCTCGACCTGCTGGCGATGCACGTGACGAGTCGACGCGAACATCCGGCCTGAGGCCGTCTCCGCTCAGGCCGCCTTCACCACCGCGTAACGTTCGAGCGTCGCCGCACGCGCCTCCTCGTGATCGACGATCGGTCGCGGGTAGTCGCGGTCGAGCACGACGCCGGCCCGTGCGAGTTCCGTCGCGCTCGCGAGCCACGGCGCGTGGATCGCCCGGTTCGACAATCTGGCCAACGCCGGCACGTAACGTCGGATGAAGGCGCCGTCGGGGTCGAAGCGTTGCGACTGCGTGACCGGGTTGAAGATGCGGAACCACGGCTGGGCGTCGCAGCCGCTCGACGAGGCCCACTGCCAGCCGCCGTTGTTGCTCGAGAACTCGAAGTCGTTGAGGTTCTCGGCGAAGTAGCGTTCGCCGCGTCGCCAGTCGAGCCCGAGGTCCTTCGACAGGAAGCTCGCGGTGACCATCCGCAGGCGGTTGTGCATGAAGCCGCTGCTGTTGATCTGCGTCATCGCCGCGTCGATCAGCGGATAGCCGGTGCGCGCGCCGCACCACGCGTCGAACAGCGCGTCGCCGCGCTGCCCGTCAACCCACGCGACGCGATCGAACTTCGGCTTGAACGCGGCGCCGTCGGCGAGGTCCGGCCGATGGTGGAGGATCTGGAAATAGAAGTCGCGCCAGATCAGTTCGTTGAGCCAGGTGTCGGCGCCGCGTGCATCGGCCGCGTGCTTCGCGCGGTCGATCGCCGCGCGCGCGAGGGCGCGGATCGAGACGGTGCCGAAGCGCAGATGCACCGAGAGGTACGACGTGCCGCGATGCGCGGGATAGTCGCGCTCGACGTCGTACACGCGCATGCGATCGGCGAACGCGTCGATCAGGCGATGCGCGCCCGACGCGCCGGTCGGGATCTGGATCCGGTCGAAGTCGGTCTCGGCGAAGCCCATCGCCGCCAGCGTCGGGATCGCTCGATGAACCGCTGAAGGGACAGCCGCGAGGCGGTCGACGTAGCGCTCGACCGGATAGGCCTTGACGTGGAACGGATCCAGCGTCTTCAGCCACGCGCGCTTGTACGGCGTGAAGACGCTGAACGGCGTCGCACCCTTCGTCAGGACCTCGTCCTTCTCGAAGAGGGTCTGGTCCTTCGTCGCCAGGAACGCGCGGTCGTCGCGGGCCAGCGCATCGGCGATGTCGCGATCGCGGGCGACGGCCGTCGGCTCGTAGTCGTGGTTGACGAAGACCGCGTCGACCTTCAGCGTCGCGGCGAGCTCCGGGATGACCGCGCGGCCAGCGCCGTGACGCACGACCAGGGCAGCCTTGTGGCCGGGGGAAGCATCGCGCAACGCGGCGTCGAGTTCGACGACGCTGTCGCGAATGAACTCGACGCGCCGGTCCTTGACGAGGTTCCGCTGGAGCAGCGGGTCGAGGATCTGCGTATCGAACACGAAGACGCAGAAGACCTGGCGACAGGTCGTGAGCGCGTGATGAAGCGCCGCGTGGTCGTCGATCCGCAGATCGCGGCGAAACCACACCAGCCCACGTTCGTATTCCGGTTCCTGCGAAGCCATCGATCGTCCTTGGTCAGTGGCCGGCGATTGTGCCGACCCGACCCGCCGTTTACAATGCGGCGATGTCCGATCCAAGCTCCGCGGACGGCGAGACGCGCCGCATCGAAGGTCCCCTCCAGGGTGCTTCAGCCGATGCGGCATCCGGGTCATCGTCCGCCTTCAGTCTCGCCGATCACTTCCTCATCGCCATGCCCAGCATGGCCGACTCGCGCTTTTCCGACACCGTGGTCTACCTGCTCGAGCACACCGCGGAGCGTGCGATGGGCGTCGTCATCAACCGCCCAACCGACCTCACGCTCGAGAAGCTCTTCGAACGGGTCGACATGAAGCTGGAGATCGAAGTGCTCGGCGCGCAGCCGGTCTGCTACGGCGGTCCGATGGCCACCGATCGCGGCTTCGTGCTGCACGACCAGTCCGACGCCGAATACGGCTCCACGCTGAAGGCGCAAGGGCAACGCGGGACAGGCCTGTCGCTGACGACGTCCAGGGACGTGCTCGAAGCGATGGCCGACGGTCGCGGACCGCGCCACGTGATGGTCGCGCTCGGTTATGCGGGCTGGGATGCGGGCCAGCTCGAGAGCGAGATCGCGTTGAACGCATGGCTGACCGTCGAGGCCGACCCGGCCGTCGTCTTCGACGTGCCGCATGCGCAACGGCGCAACTCGGCGATGCATCTGCTCGGTTTCGATCCCGCGATGTTGTCTGGCGAGGCGGGCCATGCCTGACGTGCAACGACCCACGCGACGGCAGCGACCTTGAGCGAGACCGTCCTCGGCTTCGACGTCGGGGCGCGCCGGATCGGCGTCGCGGTGGGCAACGATCTGTTGCGGCAGGCGCAGCCTGCGGCCATCGTGCAGGTGACCGACGACGAAGGCCTCGCCGCGATCGCGAAGCTCGTCGCCGAATGGCGACCGGAGCGGCTGGTCGTCGGCATGCCGGTGCCGGTCGACGAAGCACCGCCACTGAAGAAGCGAAGCCCGGCGTTCGCGCGTTGCGAGCGCTTCGTCGCGACGCTGGTCGAGCGCTTCGGCCTGCCGGTCGAGCGGGTCGACGAACGCTATAGCTCGATCGAGGCCGATCATCGGCATCGCGACCGGCGTCAGGCCGGGCTGGCGCGCCGCGCGAAGGCGCTCGACGACGTGGCCGCAGAGGTCATCCTGCAGCGCTATTTCGATGGCCTGCCGTCGGCGGTGTCGTCATGAACCGTGCCGTCTCGAATCCTTACGAGGCGGTCGACGATGCTCCTGACGCAGAGGACCTCTATCGCTCGTTGAAGGACAGCCTCGTCGCGTACCTGGCTTCTCGCGGCGACCGCACCACGCGCATCGTCGGCATCCACAGCGGCGGCACGTGGGTCGCGCAACGCCTGCACGACGAGTTCGGCCTGGACGGCGCGCCCGGCGCGCTCGACATCTCGTTCTATCGCGACGACTTCAATCGCATCGGCCTTCACGGGCAGGTCAAGCCGACCGCCATCGACTTCGAGGTCGACGGCGCCGACATCGTGCTGGTCGACGACGTGCTCTACAGCGGCCGCACGATCCGCGGCGCGCTGAACGTGCTGTTCGATTACGGCCGGCCTGCGCGGGTCGACCTCGCGGTGCTGGTCGATCGCCAGACGCCCGCAGGCGACGCGCGCGAGATGCCGATCACGGCACGCTGGTCCGGCGCACGCCTGTGCCTGCCGCGCGAACGCGAGTTCGTGCTGTCGCAGGGCGACGCAGGGTTCTCGTTCGCGATCGCGCAGACCCCGCGACCGTTGAAGTCCGGCTAGGAACACCTGATGCGCAATCCGCAACTCAACCGCGCCGGCGAACTGCATCACCTGCTGTCGGTGGAAGGCTTGCCGCGCGCGCTGATCGTCCACATCCTCGACACGGCCGCCGGCTTCGCGGGACTCGTCGATCCGCGGCGCGAGGTCAAGAAGCTGCCGTTGCTGCGCGGACGCAGCGTGTTCAACATCTTCTTCGAGAACTCGACGCGCACGCGGACCACGTTCGAGATCGCCGCGGCGCGGCTGTCCGCCGATGTCATCAACCTCAACGTGAATGCGTCGTCGACCAGCAAGGGCGAGTCGCTGCTCGACACCATCGACAACCTGTCGGCGATGCATGCCGACATCTTCGTCGTGCGTCATGCGTCGAGCGGCGCGCCCTACCTGATCGCGAAGCATCTCGACCGTGTGGTGCGCGGCGAGGACGTCGGTCACATCCACGTGGTCAACGCCGGCGACGGCCGTCATGCGCATCCCACGCAGGGCCTGCTCGACGCGTACACCATTCGTCACTACAAGAAGGACTTCACGCGACTGCGCGTCGCCATCGTCGGCGACGTGCTGCATTCGCGCGTGGCGCGCAGCGACATCCACGCGCTGACGACGCTCGGCGTGCCCGAGGTCCGCGTGATCGGGCCGCGCACGCTATTGCCGTCGGGCCTCGAACAGATGGGCGTCTCGGTGTTCACCGACATGGCGAAGGGACTGGACGGGGTCGACGTGATCATGATGCTGAGGCTGCAGAACGAGCGCATGAACGGCGCGTTGCTGCCGTCGGCGCACGAGTACTTCAAGAGCTACGGCCTGACCGCCGAGAAGCTGGCGCTGGCCGCACCCGACGCCATCGTCATGCATCCCGGTCCGATGAATCGCGGCGTCGAGATCGAGTCGTCGGTGGCGGACGGATCGCAGAGCGTGATCCTGCCGCAGGTCACGTTCGGCATCGCGGTGCGGATGGCGGTGATGAGCATCCTGGCGGCCGGATGACGAGCGACTACAGCGACATGAGACTCGCCGTCCGCAACGGCCGCGTCGTCGATCCGGCGAGCGGCCTCGACGCGCCGCGCGACCTGCTGATCGCCGCGGGTCGCATCGTGGGCATCGTCGAGCCAGGGCAGGGTGCCGAGGAGTTCAAGGCGGCGCGCACGGTCGATGCCGCGGGGCTCGTCGTGTGTCCGGGGCTGATCGATCTGTCGGCGCGTCTGCGCGAGCCCGGCTCGGAATATCGCGCGACGCTCGAGTCCGAGATCGAGGCGGCGCTGGCCGGCGGCGTGACGTCGCTGGTCTGTCCGCCCGATACCGACCCGCCGCTCGACGAGCCCGGCCTGGTCGAGATGCTGAAGCACCGCGCGCGCACGCTCAACCGCACGCACGTCCATCCGCTCGGCGCACTCACGATGGGCCTGAAGGGCGCCGCGCTCACCGAGATGTCCGAGCTGCACGACGCGGGCTGCGTCGGCTTCTCGCAGGCCGACGTGCCCATCGCCGACACGCAGGTCGTCCTGCGCGCGCTGCAGTACGCGCAGACCTTCGGCTTCACGGTGTGGTGGAGACCGCACGACGCCTATCTCGGCCGCGGCGGCGTCGCTGCGAGCGGACCGGTGGCCGCGCGCCTCGGCCTGCCGTCGGTGCCGGTCGCCAACGAGACGGTCGCGCTGCTGACGCTGTTCGAGCTGTTGCGCAGCTTCGGTCGCGACAACGGCGTCAGCGCCGCGCCGCGGGTCCATCTGTGTCGGCTGTCGTCGGCGGCCGGCGTCGCTCTGGTCCGCGCCGCGCGTGCCGAGGGGCTGCCGGTGAGCTGCGACGTCGGCATCCACCACGTTCATCTGATCGACATGGACGTCGGCTACTTCGACGCGCAGTGCCGGCTCGTGCCGCCGCTGCGCAGCCAGCGCGACCGCTCGGCCATCCGCGCGGCATTGCTCGACGGCACGATCGACGCGATCTGCTCGGACCACACGCCGGTCGACGACGACGCCAAGCTGGTGCCGTTCAGCGAGGCCGAGCCGGGCGCGACCGGTCTCGAGCTGTTGCTGCCACTGGTGCTCAAATGGGCGGACGAGGAGTCGTTGTCGCTCGTCGATGCTCTGGCGCGGGTCACGCAGCGCGCGGCCGCCGTCATCACCGGCGCTGGTTCGACTGCGTCATCGTCCGCGTCATCGGCTGCG
>CAZZWS010000158.1:0-9718 GCA_964657795.1 Beijerinckiaceae bacterium | reverse complement strand
GGGCCCGACACCCGCGCCCGCGGCCGCATTGCCGGCCACGCAGTTGCTCGACGTCACGAACGGATAGGTGCCGTGGTCGACGTCGAGCAGCGTGCCCTGCGCGCCCTCGAACAGCAGGTTGCGGCCTTCGGCACGCAGACGCGCCAGCTCGCGCGGTACGTCGGCGACCATCGGCTTGACGCGCGGCGCGAGCGCCATCGCCTGATCGAACACTTCAGTTGCCGAGACTTCCTCGCAGTGAAGGTAATTCTTGAGCACGAAGTTATGGAAGTCGAGGACCTCGTCGAGCCGCTCCCTGAAACGGTCGGGCGTGAACAGGTCCTGCAATCGCAATGCGCGCCGTGCGACCTTGTCTTCGTAGGCAGGGCCGATGCCGCGACCGGTCGTGCCGATCTTGGCTTCGCCGCGCCTGGCCTCGCGGCCCTGATCGATCGCGACGTGGTACGGCAGCACCAGCGGACATTCCTCGCTGATCGACAGGCGTGCCGCGACATCGACACCGGCCGCTTCGAGCTCGTCGATCTCCTTCAGCAGCGCTTCGGGCGACAGCACGACGCCGTTGCCGATGAAGCACAGCGTGTGCGAACGCATGATCCCGGACGGGATCAGCCGCAGCACGGTCTTCTTGCCGCCGACGATCAGCGTGTGACCCGCGTTGTGGCCGCCCTGGAAGCGCACCACCGCATGGGCATGGTCGGTCAACCAGTCGACGACCTTGCCCTTGCCTTCGTCGCCCCATTGGGTTCCGATCACGACGACGTTCTTGCTCATGGGTATGCGCTCATGGATGGTGGCTGCGGTGATGCGTTCGAAATCATGGAATCGCGGGCGATCGCTGCTGGACGATCCATGCATCGCCGCGAAGCACCAGCACGCGGTCGGCCGCGGCGGTGTCTTCGACGACGAAAGTCTGCACGACGCGTTCACCCCGCGAACGCAACGCGACGATCGCGGCTCGCAACGCATCGTCGTCGCTCCACGGCGCGACGATCGGCGTCGTGGTCTCGGCGACGGCCGCGACGCGCACCAGCTCGCGCAGGTCGAGACTGAAGCCGGTGGCCGGCCGCGCGCGGCCGAACGCGAGACCGACTTCGTCGTAGCGACCGCCCTGCGCGATGGCGTTGGGCAGCCCGTCGCAGTAGGCCGCGAACATCGTGCCGCTGTGATAGTGGTAGCCGCGCAGGTCCGCCAGATCGATCGACACCGCCGACGGATCGAGCGCACCGGCGAGCCGTTCCAGAACGTCGAGCGCCGCGCCGATTCGCGGCAGGGCCGGCAGACGTTCGCGCGCCCGTGCCAGCGTTTCGATGCCGCCGTTCAGGTCGTTGAGCGCGAGCAGTGCATCGCAGGTCGCCGTCGAAAGCTCGCTGCCCAGGGCCTCGACACCGTCCCTGGCCTTCGTCTGCAGCGCCTGATAGACGCGCTCGGCGATCATGAAGCCGCGCGGATCGGCCGCGAGGATCGCGCGCAGGATCTCGGCATGGCCGAGGTCGATGCGCGCGCGCTCGATACCGGCCGCGGCCAGCGTGGCGAGCAGCAGGTCCTGGATCTCGAGATCGGCCTCGATGCCCGCGTGCCCGTAGACCTCGGCGCCGACCACGAACGGCTCGCGCGTCCCGGTCAACGATCGGGGTCGCGTGTAGAGCACGCTGCCCGCATAACAGAGCCGCGTGACGCCCGCGCGATTGAGCAGGTGCGCGTCGATGCGAGCCACCTGCGGCGTGATGTCCGCCCGCAGCCCCATCGTGCGACCCGACATCTGGTCGATCAGCTTGAACATCTGCAGGTCGAGGTCGCGGCCGGTGCCGGACAGCAGCGACTCGACGTACTCGAGCAGCGGCGGCATCACGAGCTCGTAGCCATAGCCCGCGAACAGGTCGAGCAGCGAGCGACGCAGCGCCTCGATGCGACCGGCCTCGGCGGGCAGGATGTCGGCTATCGCTTCGGGCAGCGACCAGGCGGGCATGACTCGGTGGTCCTGTCGATCAGAACGCGTGCATCGCGAGCAAGACCATGGTGCCGGCCACGACCGCCATCAGTCCGACGAAACGCAGCTGGCCGTCCTCGAGGGTCGTGATACGGCGGAAGGTGTCCTTCCAGATCGACGGAAAGACGAGCGGCACGATGCCTTCGATGATCAGGACGAGACCCAACGCGATCAGGAACGAAGTGCCCACATCCACGACCGCCCGCGCCGCTCAGCGACGCCGACCGGCCGCAGCGGGCGACGCGCCGTCGGGGTCCTTCATGTACTTGAAGAAGTCGGTCGACGGGTCCACGACGAACAGGTCGCCCTTGTTGCGGAAGCTCTTGCGGTAGGCGTCGAGGCTGCGATAGAACGCGTAGAACTCGGGGTTGGCGCCGAACGCCTGCGCATAGGTCGACGACGCCTTCGCATCGCCCTCGCCGCGCGTGCGCTCGGCGTCGCGGTAGGCCTCGGCGAGAATGACTTCGCGTTGACGATCGGCGTCGGCACGGATCTTCTCGGACTCGGCGGAACCGGTCGAACGCAGTTCGTTGGCCACCTTCTGGCGTTCGGCCTGCATGCGACGATAGATCGAGTCACTGATCTCGGGCAGCAGGTCCACACGCTTCAGACGCACGTCGACGATCTCGACGCCGATCTGCTTGGCTTCCTCGGCGACTTTTTCCTTGATGCCGGCCATGACCTGCTCGCGCTCGCCGGACACCACCTCGTGCGTGGTGCGCTTGGTGATCTCCTCGTTCAACGCGGCCTTGATGATCTGCCCCATCCGGATCACCGCGCGATCGGTGTCGGCGCCGATGCTGATGAAGTACTGCTTCGGATCGACGATGCGCCACTTGACATACGTGTCGACAAGAACGTTGCGCTTCTCGGACGTGATGAAACGCTCGGCCTCGGGCGTGTCGATGGTCTGGATGCGCTTGTCGAGGAACGTGACGTTCTGGAACGGCGGCGGCAGCTTGAAGTGCAGGCCGGGCTCGCGGATCACGTCCTTGATCTCGCCGAAGGCGAAGAGGATGGCGTACCTGCGCTGGTCGACGACGTAGAACGTCGACGACAGGATCATCAGCGCGATCAGCAGGCCGAGGACGACGACGATGATGCGATTGATCATCGTGTGTCCCTGTCACGGCTGCGCAGACCTTCGCGCGAGCGCGGGTCGACGTCGGTGCTGGTGGCGGCCGGCGCGCCGACCGGTGAGGACGTTGCGGAGCCGGTCGCGGCCGCCGGTCCGCCCGACGTGCTCGACTGCTGCGCCAGCGCGGCTGCGCGAGCGGCTTCCTGCGAGGCCTGCTGCAGCAGCTTGTCGAGCGGAAGCATCAACAGGTTGCTGCCACCGCGAGCCTCGACCACGACCTTGACGGCGTTGGCGTAGATCTCCTGCATCGTGTCGAGGTACATGCGCTCGCGGGTGACGGCGGGCGCCTTCGCGTATTCGGTCACCACCTGGCCGAAGCGGCTCGCGTCGCCTTCGGCGGTGACGATGACGCGTTGCTTGTAGCCGTCCGCCTCCTGCAGCAGGCGCGACGCATTGCCGCGCGCGCGCGGGATGACGTCGTTGGCATAGGCCTGACCTTCGTTCTTCGCGCGTTCGCGGTCCTGACCGGCCTTCACGGCGTCGTCGAACGCCGCCTGCACCTGTTCGGGCGGCTGCGCGTTCTGGATGGTCACGCTGGAGATCAGGACGCCGGTCCGGTAGCGATCCAGGATCTTCTGCGCCAGCGACGCGACCTGATTGGCCACCTGCTCGCGGCCTTCGTACAGCACCGTGTCCATCTGGCTGCGACCGACCACTTCGCGCAGCGCGGTCTCGGCCGACTGCTTGACGGCTTCGTCGGGACTGCGATTGTTGAAGAGATAGTCCGGAGCGTCCTTGATGCGGTACTGGACCGCCATCTGCACGTCGATGATGTTCTCGTCGTCGGTCAGCATCAGCGACTCGTGCGGCACTTTCGTCCGCAGGCTGCCGCTGTAGCCCACCTCGACGGTCCGCACGCCGGAGAGGTTGACGATCTCGGCGCTCTGGAACGGATACGGCAGACGCCACTGGATGCCCGCGGTCGTCATCGACTTGTAGCGACCGAACTGCAGGACCACGCCGGTCTGGCCTTCCTGCACGATGAAGAAGCCGCTCGCGAGCCAGATGGCGAAGACGATGCCCAGCACGATGCCGGCGATGGCCGCGGTGCTGCGCCCGGACGGCAAGCCGGGGCCGCTGCCGGGTCCTTCACGCGGCGGGCCGTTCTTCTTGCCGCCCAGCAGGCCCGTCAGTCGGCGATTGAGATCACGCCACAGCTCCTCGAGATCGGGGGGGCCGTCGCGGCGGCCGGGCCGGCGCGGATCGGGACCGCCTTCGGAGTGCACGAGCGGGCCGAGCGGGACGAGAGGGATGTGCACCGGGGCAGCGGAGAAGAAGTTGAACAATTCGATGGTGATTCGTGCCGGACAGGCGCCGACTTGAGCCGAGCGCGGGATGCGCGTGCGACACCAGCCGCATGGTGGTCGCCGAGGTTAGCCGCAACGGGCGCGGCGCAGATTCTACGCGCTGGGCACGCCGGAACGATCGTCTTCGGTCGCGGGCGCGGCGTCCAGCGGAGGTGCGGACTCCGACGATTCCGACGCGCTGCTCGACGATGCGTGCCGCTGATCACGGATCGCCGTTGCGGCTTCGACGAGCGCGCTTCTCAACTCGACCAGGCCGATGCCCGAACGAGCGCTCAGCGAAACGCGCCGGATATTATCACGGTCATCCCGCTCCACCGACGCCGGCAGATCGACCGCGTCGATCTTGTTGAAGACGATGATCACGGGGATGTCGGCGCAGCCGATCTCGGCCAGTACCGCATTGACTTCGGCGATCTGTTCGCTGCGCTGCGGGCTGGAGACGTCGACGACGTGCAGCAGCAGATCGGCATGCGAGGTCTCTTCGAGCGTGGCCTTGAACGCCTCGATCAGCGCGTGCGGCAACTCGCGGATGAAGCCCACCGTGTCGGACAGCACGAGTTGCCCCGCGCTTTCGAGCCAGAGCCGCCGCGACGTCGTGTCGAGCGTCGCGAACAGCTGGTCGGCCGCATAGCTGCCGGCATGCGTCAGCGCATTGAACAACGTCGACTTGCCGGCGTTGGTGTAACCCACCAGCGAGACCGAGATGGCGCTGCCGCGCTGCCGCGAACGGCGCTGCGTGGCGCGTTGGCGGCCGAGCTTCTCGAGCCGGCTCTTCAGCGCGCGGACGCGGTCGCCGATCAGCCGTCGATCGGTCTCGAGCTGCGTCTCGCCCGGGCCGCGCAAGCCGATGCCGCCCTTCTGCCGTTCGAGGTGGGTCCAGCCGCGCACGAGGCGCGTCGCGAGATGGCTGAGCTGCGCGAGCTCGACCTGCACCTTGCCCTCGTGACTCTTCGCGCGCTGCGCGAAGATGTCGAGGATCAGCGCCGTGCGATCGACGATGTTGATCTGGAGCCGCTTCTCGAGGTTGCGTTGCTGCGCCGGCGACAGCGCGTGATCGAAGATCACGAGCTCGAAGCCCTCGGCCGCGATGCGCAGGCCGATCTCCTCGACCTTGCCCGCGCCGATGAAGGTCGTGGCATCGGGGCTGCGACGCCTGGCGGTGACGACGCCGTCCGGCAGCGCACCTGCCGAGCGAACCAGCAGTTCGAGTTCTTCGAGGCTCGCTTTGGCGTCGCCGCGACCGAAGTCGACCGAGACCAGCAACGCCTTCGGTTGCGTGGGCGCGCGATCGCCATCGGTACGCCGATGGATGCGCCGCGAGGCAGGCGCCGAGCCGAGATCGCCGTCGAAGCGGCGCGCTTCTTCGGCGGCCGCATGCAGTTCGGCGGGCGTCGTCTCCGGCTCGTGTTCGGCGAGCCGCTGCGCGACGCGGGCCGACGCCTTCACTCGGCGGCCGGTTCCACCGCGAAGTTGACGGCGCGCGCCGGCACGACGGTCGAGATGGCGTGCTTGTAGACCATCTGCGTGACGGTGTTGCGCAGCAGGACCACGTATTGATCGAACGACTCGATCTGACCCTGCAGCTTGATGCCGTTGACGAGGTAGATCGAGACGGGAATGTGTTCCTTGCGCAAGGCGTTGAGGAAAGGATCCTGCAGCAGCTGCCCCTTGTTACTCATGATGATGCTCCGAGGTTTTGTTTGAATGGAATGCTGCGGTGTGCTGCAGCGATCGACCCGGTCGCAGGAGGGTACGGGTTCGTCGCCTGGCGCGTCCGCTCGAAGTCGGCGCTTCAACCGAGGGTTGCCGACAGCCGGCGGCACGCCGAATCAATGTAATCGAATTTCGAACGACCTGCGTGCGGCGAAGCCGTGGCGGTCACGACCCGTCGACCGAACGCTTCACCGCGTCGACGTGTTCGCGAATGGATTGGTCGTCGAGCGGAACTCGACCCGCAGTGGAGTTCCCTGCAAGGAAAAAGTTTCTCTGAAGCTCGCTTCGAGATAGCGTCGATAGGTTTCGGGCACCTGGTCGAGCCCGTTGCCGTGGACCACGATCACCGGCGGGTTCTGGCCACCCTGGTGCGCATACCGCAACTTCGGTCGAGACAGCCCGCGGCGTGGCGGCGTCTGTCGATCGACGGCATCGATCAGCGCTCGCGTGAGCTTCGGCGTGGGCAGCTTGCTGAACGCCGCGGCGGCCGCCCCGTCGACGTCGCGCATGACCGCGCCGATGCCCTGTCCCTTCAGCGCGGAGATGTGCGACGTGCGCGCGAACGACAGGAACTGGAGCTTGCGTGCCGCATCGCGCTTGATGCGCTCGCGCCCGTACTCGTCGAGCCCGTCCCACTTGTTGATGGCCACGACGACCGCGCGACCCGACTCGACGACGAAGCCCGCGATGTGCGCGTCCTGGTCGGAGATCTCCTGCTGCGCATCGAGAACCAGCACGACGACGTTGGCGTCGGCGACCGACTGCAGCGTCTTGACGACCGAGAACTTCTCGACGGCCTCGAAGACCTTGCCGCGGCGACGCAGGCCGGCGGTGTCGATCAGCGTGTACTGCTTGCCGCCGCGATCGAAGTCGATGTGGATGCTGTCGCGCGTGGTGCCCGGCATGTCGAACACGATGACGCGTTCTTCGCCGAGCAACGCGTTGACCAGCGTCGACTTGCCGACGTTGGGTCGACCGACGATGGCGATCTTGATGCGACGCGGGCCGCGGTCTTCGTCGTCGTCGGCAGCGTTTTCTTCCGTGTCCGCCGCAACCGTCGGCGAGACCTGTTCGAGCAGCGTCTCGATCAGCTCGCGGACACCCTCGCCGTGCGCCGACGAGACGGCCACCGGTTCGCCGAGGCCGAGCTCGTGGAACTCGGACGTGACCACGCCGTGCCGCATGCCTTCGGCCTTGTTGACCGCGACGATCAGCGGACGCCCCGCCTTGCGGAGGTCGTCGGCGATGGCCTGGTCGGCGCCGGTCAGTCCCTGGCGTCCGTCGACCAAGAACACGAGACCGTCGGCTTCGGCGATCGCCTGGCGCGTCTGCTTGGCCATCTCGTGGACGATGCCCTCCTTCGCGACCGGCTCGAAGCCGCCGGTGTCGATGACGAGGAACGGACGCTCGCCGACCCGGCCCGTGCCGTAGTGACGATCACGGGTCAGGCCCGGCATGTCCGCCACCAGCGCGTCGCGCGAGCGCGTCAGCCGATTGAACAGCGTCGACTTGCCGACGTTGGGCCGCCCGACGATCGCGATGACCGGCAGGGGCTGCGTGGTCTTCATGCGATCGGCCGCGTGAACAGCGTGAACGGCATGAACGGCGTGAACCGCATCGACGGCCTATTCCGCGACGAACGCATAGAGCTCGCCCTTCGGCGTCTGGAACAGCACGGCCGGAGCGGCGCCGACATTGAACGCGCGCGGCGCGATCTGCAGCGACGAGCCATCGGTGGTCGAGCGTGCGATCAGCGTCCCGTCCTCGCGCGACAGCCAGTGCACGAAGCCCTTGTAGTCGCCGACCACGATCGCGCGACCGACCGATGCCGGCGCGGTCATGCGGCGATAGGACAGCTTGTCGGTCTTCCAGATCGACGCGCCGCTGGTGCGGACCAGAGCGAGCACATTGGAGTCGTCGTCGGTCACGAAAGCGAAACGGCCGTCGATCTCGACCCCGGTCGACGACGACACGTCGCGCGTCCAGATCGCGTTGCCGGTCGTCGTGTCGAAGCAGCCCGCCTTGCCCTGATACGCCGCCGTGCAGACTTCGCGGCCCACCACCAGCGGCGTGCCGACCACGTCCGCGACGCGCTCCAGTTCGGTCGCGCCCTTGGGCGTGGCCACCGACGATTCCCAGCGCAGCACGCCGTTCGCGGTCGTGATGGCCGCGAGCTTGCCGCCGGGGAAGCCTGCGTAGACGAGCGATCCCTGGATCACGAGGCCCGCGTTGGTCCGCAGGACGAGCGGCTGCGCGGTCCGTTGATAGGTCCACTTCTTCCGGCCGGTGTCGGCGTCGTACGCGATCATCCGGTTGTCGGTGGTCCGCACGATCACGAGCCCCTCCCCGACCGCAGGCGCACTGAGGACCTCGGTGTTGGTCGGCACGCGCCAGCGCGGCTTGCCGGCGCTGTCGAGCGCGATGATGTCGCCGCCGTCGGTCACGACCGCCGTCGTGTTGGCGTCGGACCCGACGCCGGCGGCGAGCGGCGTGTCGAGTTCGGTCTTCCAGACCACGGTGCCGGTCGCGAGCACGAAGCGCTCGACAGTCCCCTTGCCGCCGGCCGCGATGACATCGGGACCGATGATCGCGGGCGAGAAGAAATAGCGCCCGGCCTTGCCGACGTCGGCCTTCCACAAGGTCTTGACCGACAGCGTGCCCTTCAGCTCGGTGAGCGGCGTCGGCTTGTGCTTGGGTTCGGCCGAGAAGATGTAGACGTCCTCCCACCAGGCGCAACTCGACAGCAGCGACAGGCAGACGGCGCCGATGAAGAGACGCGTGAAGATGCCACGGGTGTTGTGAAGCGCGCTCATGGCTTGGCTCCGGTCTGCGTGGCTGCGGGAACGGGTGTGGCGGCGGAGGCGACGGGCGCCGGACCGGCCGCGGCGAGGCCGCCCATCAGGCCGTCCAGCTTGAGCTGCACGACGTTGGCATAGCCACGGCCGTCGGCTCGCGACGCGAGCATCTTGAGCGCGTCGCCGTACTCGCGCTTGGCGTCGTCGACCTTGTTCTGCGCCAGCAGGATGTCGCCGCGCCGGTCGCCGAACGACGCCTGGAACGGCACCGACAGGTCGGCGGCGGCGGTCGTCGACACCTGCTTGAGCGCATCGTCGTAGGCACCCTCGTCGAGCAGCACGCCGGCCAGACGCAACCGGCCGAGCGCCCGATACTCGGGATCGACCGCGTGGTCGATGGTCCATTGCAACTGCGCCTTGGCACCCTTCGCGTCACCGGCATCGACGTTGGCCTTGGCGGAGATCATGGCGCCCATCTCGGCATAGGCCGTGGCGCCGTACTTGTCGATCAGCAGACCCGCCAGCTCGCGCGTGTGGCCGAGATCCTTCGCCGCGACGGCGCGCTGCAGTTCGTCGTAGACACCGGCCGCCTTCGCGGACCGATCGCGCTGGTACCACTGATAGACGTTGTAGCCCGCGACCGCGACGGCGACGCCGAGCACGATGCTCGTCAACGCGTTGCCGTAGCGATCCCACCACGCCTTCAGCGAGGCGATCTTCTCTTGTTCTTCCAGGTCGTAGGCCACTCGGCTCGATCTCCGTGATCAATGCAATTCGG
>CAZZWS010000157.1:0-9718 GCA_964657795.1 Beijerinckiaceae bacterium | reverse complement strand
CGCTACGTTCGGGACGTAGAGGCCGGAGGTTCGAATCCTCTCACCCCGACCAGTTGGTCGAAATCAAGCACCTGATCGAGAGCGGTGCGGACGGGCAGCCCATCCACGGAATCGCTCCGGCCGTCGTCGTTTCGTGAGTCCCCGACGCGCGTTCGGCAGACCGGACACGAGATGTCACCGACTCAGCAATCTCCGCTGGGTGCCGACATGCTTTCGGCAGACCCACGGACGAACGGCGATCCGCGTCCGGCCTCCGATGTTTTCCGCGATTTTCCTCGGCACTTCATCCAGATGAATCATGCGCGTTCCGCATCCCTGCAACAGGACTGCGAAAGCACCGCTGACCAACGGTTGGCGAACGGCCAATTGCTTTACAAAGCAAGGTGCTGTCGGCATGATCGAATCGAGTTTGTGAGCCTTCCGGCCCGGGTTCGCCCGGCAGCCCGCACGCATGCGCGCGCGAACGGTCTCGTTCCGCCGTGCGCTTTTTCTTCGCCTACCGTCTCGTCGTTCCCTTCGCAGCCATGGCCGCAGTGAGCTCTTCCTCGTCGTCCACGACCGCCGTCATGACGGGTCTGGGCCGCGCGCTGGTCCAGGCGGGCAAGCTCGACATGCGGCAGGCCGAAGCCATCTCGAAGAGCGCCGCCAACGCGCAGATTCCGTTCATCGACCAGCTCATCAGCAGTCGGACGATGACGTCGCTGCAACTCGCGTCGGCGTTGTCGCAGATGTTCGCGTTGCCGCTGCTTGATCTGAACGCGTTCGACCCGGCGCAGATGCAGAACGAGGTGATCGACAAGAAGCTGATCCAGAACCTCAAGGTCGCAGGCCTGCACCGCCGCGGCAACAAGCTGACGGTCGCGGTCTCCGACGCCGCCAACTTCCAGGCCATCGACCAGATCAAGTTCCAGACCCAGCTGGTCGTCGAGGTCGTCGTCGTCGAGCACGACAAGCTCATGCAGTTGATCGATCGCCTCGGCCAGCCCGCCGAAGCGGCGATGGCCGACTACATGAACGACGACCTGCACATGGACTTCGACGACGCCGAGGTCGTCAGCGAGGAGATGGCGCAGGCCGCCTCCGACGTCGACGATGCGCCGGTCGTCAAATTCCTGCAGAAGGTCCTGATGGACGCCATCAACGACGGCGCGTCGGACATCCACTTCGAGCCGTACGAACGCTTCTATCGCATCCGCTTCCGGCAGGACGGGCAGCTGCGCGAGATCACCCAGCCGCCGCTCGCCATCAAGGACAAGCTCGCATCGCGGATCAAGGTCATCTCGCGGCTCGACATCTCCGAGAAGCGCGTGCCGCAGGACGGCCGCATGAAGCTCGTGCTGTCGAAGACGCGCGCCATCGACTTCCGCGTCTCGACGCTGCCCACGCTGTACGGCGAGAAGATCGTGATGCGGATCCTCGATCCGTCGCAGGCCAAGCTCGGTATCGACGCGCTCGGTTACGAGCCCGACCAGAAGGAGACGCTGATGAATGCCATCCAGCGTCCTTACGGCATGGTGCTGGTCACCGGCCCCACCGGCTCGGGCAAGACGGTGTCGCTGTACACGTGCCTCAACATCCTCAATCAGCCGGGCATCAACATCTCTACCGCGGAGGACCCCGCCGAAATCCAGTTGGCCGGCGTCAACCAGGTCAACATGAACGACAAGGCGGGCCTGACGTTCGCGGCCGCGCTCAAGGCGTTCCTGCGGCAGGACCCGGACATCATCATGGTCGGCGAGATCCGCGACCTCGAGACCGCCGACATCTCGATCAAGGCGGCGCAGACCGGTCACATGGTCTTCTCGACGCTGCACACCAACGACGCGCCGACCACGCTGACGCGACTGATGAACATGGGCGTGCCCACGTTCAACATCGCGTCGTCGGTCATCCTCATCACCGCGCAGCGCCTCGCGCGGAAGCTCTGCACCTGCAAGGAAACGATCGACATCCCCGACGACGCATTGCTCGGCGCCGGCTTCAAGCCGGCCGAGCTCGACGGCTCGTGGACGCCCTACCACGCGGTGGGCTGCGACAAGTGCAAGGGCAGCGGCTACAAGGGACGGGTCGGCATCTACCAGGTCATGCCGATCACCGAAGAGATCCAGCGGATCATCCTGGCCGGCGGCAACGCGATGCAGATCGCCGAGCAGGCGAAGCGCGAAGGGGTGTCCGACCTGCGCCAGTCGGGCCTGCGCAAGGTCCGCTCCGGTCAGACATCGCTCGAGGAAGTCCTCGCGGTGACCAACGAGTGAACATATCCATGCGACACAGCGGCCCACGCAATACCCGCAGCGGAGATCGATGATGGCCACAGCCAATCTGGCTCGCCGACCGGCGGGCGCCAAGGAAGCGGTCTTCGTCTGGGAAGGCAAGGACCGCAACGGCAAGAACGTGCGCGGCGAGATGCGCGCGGTCGGCGATGCGCTAGTCAACGCATCGCTGCGAAAGCAGGGCATCCTCGTCACCAAAATCAGGAAGCAGACGTTCAAGTCCGGCAAGCGCATCAAGGAAAAGGACGTGACGCTGTTCACGCGCCAGCTCGCGACGATGATGAAGGCCGGCGTGCCGCTGCTGCAGGCGTTCGACATCGTCGGTCGCGGCCATGCCAACGCGTCGGTGTCCAAGCTGCTCAACGACGTGCGCTCCGACATCGAGACCGGGTCCAGCCTCAACCAGGCGTTCCGCAAGTACCCGCTTTACTTCGACCCGCTGTTCTGCAACCTGGTGTCGGCCGGCGAGCAGGCCGGTATCCTCGATTCGCTGCTCGATCGGCTGGCGACGTACAAGGAAAAGATCCTCGCCATCAAGAGCAAGATCAAGGCCGCGCTGTTCTATCCGATCGCGGTGCTCGCGGTCGGCGGCATCGTGACCACGGTGATCATGATCTTCGTGATCCCGGCGTTCAAGAGCGTGTTTTCGAGCTTCGGCGCCGACCTGCCGGGCCCGACGCTGGTCGTCATGGCCATCTCGGACTTCTTCGTCGCGTGGTGGTGGCTGATCTTCGGCATCCTGTTCGGCGGCATCTATTTCTTCCTGCAGGCCTGGCGGCGCAGTCCGAAGATCCAGGCCATGATGGATCGGGCGCTGCTGCAGGCGCCGATCTTCGGCGACCTCGTCCGCAAGTCGTCCATCGCGCGCTGGACCCGCACGCTGGCCACGATGTTCGCGGCCGGCGTACCGCTCGTCGAAGCCCTCGACTCGGTCGGCGGCGCCTCCGGCAACTGGGTCTACGCCGAAGCGACCAAGAAGATCCAGGGTGACGTGTCGACGGGCGTCTCGCTCACCAATGCGATGCAGAACACCAACGTCTTCCCGAACATGGTCATCCAGATGGTCTCCATCGGCGAGGAGTCGGGTTCGCTGGACAGCATGCTCTCGAAGGTCGCCGACTTCTTCGAAGCCGAGGTCGACGACTCGGTCGACGCGTTGTCGAGCCTGCTCGAGCCGCTCATCATCGTGATCCTGGGCGTGCTGGTCGGCGGCATGGTCGTCGCCATGTACCTGCCGATCTTCAAGCTGGGTCAGGTGGTCTGATGTGCGCTTGACCGGCGTGCCCGTGTCGGCGTCGTCGCTGGCGGCTCCGTGAGCGACGAGGCGGCGCTGTTCGATCCCTTGGTGCTCGCTTCGGTCGCCGGTCTGTTCGGCCTTCTGATCGGCAGCTTCCTCAACGTCGTCATCCATCGCCTGCCGCGGATGATCGAGCGCGCGAACGTCGTCGGCGTTCTCGACTGGTTCGGGGACGTCGACGAATACGTCGACCGTGTCGCGGTGAAGACGGATGCCGTGCGACAGGTCGCGCTCAAGCAGAGTCTCCACGCGGCGGAGCCCGCGTTCCGCGCGCTGGTCGGAGCGCTGCCGGACGAGAACCTGATGCGACCGGGCTCGCGATGCGGCGCCTGCGGCCATCGCCTCACCGCGATCGAAAACATTCCCCTGGTCAGCTACGCCGTGCTGCGGGGACGCTGCAGAGCATGCCGCTCGGTCATCTCGCTGCGCTATCCGGCCGTCGAACTGCTGGTCGGGGTGCTGTTCGCCGCCGTCGCCTGGCATTTCGGCGCGACCGCCGCGACGCTCGCCGGGTTGACCCTGGTCGGCTGTCTGGTCGCGTTGACGTTCATCGATGCCGACGTGATGCTGCTGCCCGACGCGATCACGTTGCCGCTGCTGTGGATGGGCCTGCTGTGGTCCGCGCTCGGAGCCGGTTCGGGCGCCGGGTCGGGCGTGTTCGTGTCGCTGTCCGATGCGGTGTGGGGGGCGGTGGTCGGGTATCTGAGCCTGTGGTCGGTCTACTGGGCCTACAAGCTGGCCACCGGCAAGGAAGGCTTCGGCTATGGCGACTTCAAGCTGCTGGCGGCGTTGGGCGCGTGGTTCGGCTGGCAGGCCATCCTGCCCATCGTGCTGTTGTCCGCAGTCGTCGGCGCGGTGGTCGGGCTTTCATTGATCGTGGCCGGCCGCAAGACGATGGCGTCGCGGCTGCCGTTCGGGGTCTATCTCGCGCCCGCCGGCGTGCTGATGCTGTTCGCGGGCCAGCGCGTGATCGAGTTCATCCTGCCGACCGTCTGACGCGTGATGCGCTACACCGTCGGTCTCACCGGAGGCATCGGCAGCGGCAAGTCGACCGTGGCCGAGCGTTTCGCGGCGCTCGGCGTGACCATCGTCGATGCCGACGTCGCCGCGCATCGCCTCACGGCACCGGGCGGCGCGGCCATCGAGCCGATCCGGTCCGCGTTCGGCGATGCGTTCATCGGCGTCGATGGCGCACTCGATCGCGCCGCGATGCGCGCGCATGTCTTCTCGCATCCCGACGAGCGTCGGCGCCTCGAAGCGATCCTGCATCCGATGATTCGCGTCGCGAGCGATCGTGAACGTCAACACGCCACGTCGCCCTACGTGATGCTCGTCGTGCCGCTGCTGTTCGAGTTGGGCAAGAGGTCGTCCGACCTGCAGCGCACGCTGGTCGTGACCTGCGACGAAGCCGTGCAGGTCGAGCGCGTCATGCGTCGCAGCGGCATCACCGAAGCCGAGGTCCGCGCCATCATCGCGGCGCAGATGCCGGCTGCCGAGCGCACGGCCCGCGCCGACGACCTCATCGACAACAGTGGCGATGCCGCGTCGCTCGACCCGCGGGTGGCACGACTGCACGAGAGCTACCTCGCCGCCGCCCGACGCTTCGACGACACGGCCTGATCGTTTGTCATTCGTCCGCGCTTGCTTCAGAATCAACGCCACACTTTTGCCCGCGCCTTCGTCCGCCGCATCGTCGTCCGCACGCTTGTCGTAAGCAATTGCGCGGCCACCGACTTCTCGATCGATACGCACCGCCCCTGTCTACGTCAGGCGTCCATTGATCCAGTACGAGTATCCTTTCAACGAACGCATCCGGACGTTGCTCCGGCTCGAAGATCTCTTCGATCGCCTCGAAATCTTTCTCGCGCAGCCGCATCCGACGTCGCATCACGTCGCGCTCACGACGATGTTCGAGATCCTCGACGTCGCGGGCCGCGCCGATCTCAAGTCCGACCTGCTGCAGGAGCTGGAGCGGCAGCGCCAGACCTTGACGACGCTGCGCGGCAACGTGGCTGTCGAGCAGACCAAGCTCGAGAGCATCCTCGGCGATATCGAGGGCGCCACGCGCTCGCTGTACGACGCGCCGGGCAAGGTCGGTCAGCACCTGCGCGACAACGACTGGCTCACCAGCATCCGCAGCCGCAGCATCATTCCGGGCGGAACCTGCGAATTCGATCTGCCGTCGTATCACGCATGGCTCTCGCGTCCCGCGCAACAACGACTCGTCGATCTCACCGGCTGGATCGGTCCGCTGATGCCGCTGCGTCGCTGCTTCGAGATCGTGTTGCGGCTGTTGCGCCAGTCCGGTCATGCGCAGCAGCTCGTGGCCACGCAGGGCGGTTATCAGCAGATGCTGGGTGGCAAGTCGTATCAGATGTTGCAGGTCCGTCTCGACGAGAATCTCGGCGCGATCCCCGAGACGAGCGCCAACAAGTACATGATCTGGGTCCGCTTCACCGCACAGGACGGCGACATGCGACCGCGTCCGATCGACACCGACGTGCCGTTCGATCTCGTGCTCTGCAACCTCTGATGCCGCCGTGAAAGACCGCTGACCGCATGGCCGTCGTCATATGTCCCACGTGCGGAACGCCGGTGGTCTGGAATGCCGCGAGCCCGTTCCGTCCGTTCTGTTCCGAGCGCTGCAAGAACGTCGACCTCGGTGCATGGGCGAGCGAACGCTACGCGATCCCCGACGCAACCGACCCCTCGGCCGAAGGGGACGACCCGGAGACCGGGCACCCGCAGTAAGCGGTGTCCTCCGTCACTTGCCCGGACGGGAGTCCTCGGGGGCCAGCCACCGGTCGTACAGGTCGGCCGCGCGTCGCGCCGGCTTGTCGACCCGCGTGATGATCGCGTTGCCCGGCGCCGCGGCGAGCGTCACGCGCTTCGTCATCAGCGCGTCGCTGCGGAACGCCGTCACATCGACGACTTCGCCGGGTCGATAACGCGCGAGCATCGTCGCGACCTTGCCGGGTGGCACGCGCAATCCATCGATGGCGATCAGCACGTCGCCCGCGGACAGTCCCGCCTCGTGCGACGCGCCACCGGTGAAGACCGTCGCGAGTCGCGTCTCGCCGCCGACCACCGCCAGACGCGCGCCCAACGCCGCCTTCGACTGGCCGCCGTCGCTGCCGAGCACGAGGCCGGCGCGCGCCAGCAGCGTCGCCAGCGGCAACTCTTCGGTGCCGTAGGCCCAACGCGCGACGACGTCCCGCACGTCGATCCCGGTGGCTTCCTCGACCAGCGCCGGGAATTCGTCTTCGCCCAGTCCTGTGCGTTGCCCTGCGTAGAAGTCGCGGCCGTAGCGCGTCCACATCAGCCGCATCGCATCGTCGAGCGAGGCGCGGCCGCGCGACCGGTCGCGGATGTGGAGGTCGAGGCAAAGCGCGACCAGCGAACCCTTCTTGTAATAACTGACGACCGCGTTCGGCGTGTTCTCGTCCTGGCGGTAGTACTTGACCCACGCATCGAACGAGCTGTCGGCGACGCTCTGCGCGAGGCGGCCAGGGCCGCCCAGCACTTCGTCGATGGTCTTCGCGAGCAGGCCGAAATACTGCTGCGGCGTCGCGAGGCCGGTGCGCACGAGGAACAGGTCGTCGTAGTAGCTCGTGAAGCCTTCGAAGATCCACAGGAGCGACGAATAGTTCTCCTGCGTGAGGTCGTAGCGCGCGAACGCGGCGGGCTTGATGCGCTTGACGTTCCAGCTGTGGAAGTATTCGTGGCTGACGAGGCCGAGGAACGTGAGGTAGGCCGAGTTGCCCGCGGCCGATGCGGAATCCGACGCGGCTGTGCCAGGCACGGGCAACGCGTCGCGCGACGTCAACAGCGCGGTTGATGCGCGGTGTTCGAGTCCCCCGTAGCCTTCGCCGGCGACGCTGGTGAGGAATACGTAGCGATCGAAAGGCGCTGCGGCGTTCGCGCGCTTCCGTCGGGGTCCGCTGCCTTCGTCCGCCCGTGCGCCGAAGAACCGGATCTGCGCAGCGCAGAGCAGCGTGAGATCTGCGTTGATGCGGTCCGCATCGAGGCGCGGCGCCGTGCCGGTGTACGCGATCTCGTGCGGCACGCCTTCGGCCACGAAGGTCTCGAGGCGGAACGTGCCCATCTCGACGGGATGATCGATCAGCGCGTCGTAGTCGGCCGCCCGATAGGTGCCGAAGCCGTGCCTCGCGGCGCCGTGCTCGGGCAGCGTCGTCGCGACACGCCACGCGCGATACGCGCGGCCGGTCGGCGGCCGCAGGTCGACTTCGTGCGGCGCATCCTCGTGAGTCGCGACGCGCAGGAACACGCTGGTCCCGTTGAAGAAGCCATGCGTCTCGTCGAGATGCGCCGCGCGCACCGACGGGTCCCAGGCATAGACGCGATAGCGGACGCGCAGCGGGCCGTCGCAGGGCCCGGCCTGCCACGTGTGCTTGTCGAGCTTGCGCAGTTCGACCGGCTGACCGCCGCACCCGGCCTCGATGGAGACGATGTGGCGGGCGAACTCACGGATCATGTAGCTGCCGGGGATCCACGCCGGCAGCGCGAGGCGCTGGCCGCCCGGCTCGGGCTCGGCGACGTCGCAGATCACCTCGAAGAGATGACCCAGCGGGTCGACCGGCGTGATGCGATAGCGGACGGCGGCGGGCGCGAGCACCCCTGCCGAGACTCTCTTCCGGGTGGTGGCGAGCGTCATGTCGAAGTCGATGGGGCGTCGCCTGCCGCGCTCGACGGCGTGCGATTCAGGTCGTCTCGCGTATCGATGTCCTCCACGATGCCGCGGTCGTCGCAGGGGATCGCCGTGACCGATTCGGCCTTCATCAGCACGCTCGCACCGACGTCTCCCTGCAGCCCCATCAACGCCGCGGTCAGCGTGCGATCGAATCCGACCGGATGTCCACGGCGGCCGTCGTAGGTCGGCGCGACGATGCGCGCATGGCCGCGGAGCCCGACTGCATCGGCGATCGAACGGATCGTGCGCGGCATCACGAACGGCATGTCGCCGAGGGCGATCAGCCAGCCGCGCGCCTTCGGAAATTCCGCCTCGAGCGCAGCGATGCCGACGGCGATCGAAGCGCCCATGCCTTCCATCGCCCGCGCGTTGCGGATCAGGCGGACCGGGAGATCCGACAGCGCGGCCTCGATCAGCGTGCCGCGTGTCGGCACGACGACCGCGACGTGCTCGAGCGCATTGCACAGCGCCCGGGCCGACGCGCAGACCAGGGTCTGTCCGTCGGGCAGGCGCGCCAGCAGCTTGTTGCGCCGGCCGTCGGCATCGAAGCGCCGTCCCAATCCCGAGGCCAGCAGCAGTCCTACGACCACGCCGCTCGCGAGGCTCGTTGCTTCTGCGGTCATTGCGTTCCTGGCTTCATGTCGACGATCGTTCGAACGACGCATCGAGCGTCGCGGCGAGGAGCGCCGGATCGCGCCATTCGAAGCGCAGCACCGCGGCGCGGTTTCCGGCCGGTGTCACGATGACGCGCTGATCGACGGCGGCGCCACCGGTCTTGCGATAGAACGCGACCGTCTTGAGATTCTGTTCGTAGACCCAGAGATGCATCGGCCAGTCGGGCTCCATCGCGGCGACCCAGTGCGCGGCGCGAGCCATGAGGCGACGGCCGACGCCGGCGCGATGCTGGTCGGGGGCGACGTGGAGATTGTCGAGCAACGCGCCGTACTCCGGTTCTTCGTCCAGCAGCACGCAGACGAAGCCGAGGACCGTCGGTGCGGGACGATGGTGATCACCGTCGTCGATGGCGACGGCCACGTGATGCTTCCCGTCGTCGAACTTCGTGAAGCGCGCGGTCCACAGATCGTGACGATCGTCCACGACGTCCCGGTCGAGATAGTCGTCCGAAAGGATGTTGCGATAGGTGGACCGCCAGCTTGCTGCGTGCAGGGCGGCGATGGCGTCGCAATCCGAGGGGACTGCAGAGCGAACGTTCATGAACAGGTGCGTCGTGATCTTGCGGAGCGCGATTCTAAGCGTTGTGCAACATGCCGATCGGCCCGCGTCTACGAGCCGGGTGCGACGCACGTGCAACGCGTGGCGCTCAGGTCAAGAAGTCACATGCATCCGGCACGACCGTGCACCACGCCCTCACTTCTTGGTGATGGACTTGACGGCGGGCGGGTCGCTGGCGGGGAAGCTCTCGTCGATGCTCTCGTC
>CAZZWS010000156.1:0-10044 GCA_964657795.1 Beijerinckiaceae bacterium | reverse complement strand
GCAAGCAGTTCGGACGTCCGCTGGCGGCCAATCAACTGATCCAGAAGAAGCTGGCCGACATGCAGACCGAGATCACGCTCGGCCTGCAGGGTTGCCTGCGCCTCGGCCGCATGAAGGACGACGGCACGGCGTCGGTCGAGATCACGTCGATCATGAAGCGCAACTCGTGCGGCAAGTCGCTCGACATCGCCCGCATGGCGCGCGACATGATGGGTGGCAACGGCATCTCCGACGAGTACGGCGTCGCACGCCATCTGGTCAACCTCGAGGTGGTCAACACCTACGAAGGCACGCACGACATCCACGCGCTGATCCTCGGGCGTGCGATCACGGGAATCCAGGCGTTTCAGTGACCTGCTCGTCGTTCCCGCGCGGGCGGGAACCCATTGTCGTTCGCGTCGAAGCGCGCTGGTGATTCGTCATCCCGGCGTAGGTCGGGACCCCCCAGTTCGGCGCCGGCGTCGTGAAGATCAAATCGGGCCCCGGCCTCCGCCGGGGTGACGAATGGACTCGGGAACGAAGGCGGGTGTTGTCCTTTCTCATGCCATGCGCGGTGCCCTCGCGGCCGTATTCGACGTCCCGATCGAGACGATCGACGCCGTCCGCCTCGTCCCTCACTCCCGCTTCGCGCGCCTTCACGGTCGTCACGTCGCCGCCACCACGCGGCCCGGCGTGATCTATCTCGCGGGTTCAACGAAACGCTTCGTACGAGACCCCGAGCTGGTCCTGCACGAGTACTTCCACGTCTTGCGGCAATGGGATACCGGCGCGCTGACGCGCTGGCGTTACGTCCGCGAACTGGTACGCCGCGGCTATCGCGCGAATCGCTACGAAGTCGAGGCGCGGGCCTTCACGCGTCGGCACGTCCTCGCGTTCGCCGGGCGGCTTCATGCGGTCGCCTGACAGGTCGCGCGCGCGACGTTCGAGAGCGCTCGCCACGATCGTTGCTTTCGCAACCATCTTCTTCGCCTACGGATTCGACGCGACGCCGATGTCGAAAGCGCCGGCGTCCCTTCGCGCGAGCGCGGCGAAGCCCCGCTGCTCGGGCGTCGCCGTCACCGGCAGCGGCCAGAGCACGGCCATCGACGGCCCGGAAGTCGCGACCGGCTTCGCCAGCAAGGACGCGGCCACCACGCGCACGCTGATGGCCGTAACCGCCAACCCGGTCGCGTCACGCGTCGCCTGCGACATCCTCGTCGCGGGCGGCAGCGCGATCGATGCGGCCGTGGCCGCGCAGATGGCGCTCAACCTCGTCGAGCCGCAGTCGTCGGGCATCGGCGGCGGCGCCTTCCTGCTGTACTACGACGCGAAGGCACGCACCGTGCAGTCGTACGACGGCCGCGAGACCGCGCCCGCCGCCGCGACCGGCGACTATCTTCGCTACGTCGACGAAGCCGCTGATCGATCGACGCCCAGGCCCAGCATCCGCGCGAGCGGTCGATCGATCGGCGTGCCCGGTGCGTTGCGCATGCTCGAACTCGCGCATGGGGATCACGGCAGGCTGCCGTGGAAGCGGCTCTTCGCACCCGGAATCGCGATCGCGACCGACGGCTTTCCCATCAGCCCGCGGATGGCGGCATCGATCGAGAGCGAACGCATCGGCCTCGCTCGCGATCCGGAGGCCGCGGCGTACTTCCTCGACGGCCACGGCCACGGCAAGGCGGCGGGAACGCTGCTCAGGAACCCGGCGCTAGCACGAACCTTCGCGACCATCGCGAACCAGGGCGCGGCCGCGCTGTACACCGGCGACCTCGCGCAAGCGATCGTCGCGCGTGTCGACGATCCCGCGGTCGACACGACTCCCGGCCGGATGACGCTCGCCGACCTCGCCGGCTATCGCGCGAAGCACCGCGACCCGGTCTGCTCGACCTATCGTGCGTACTGGATCTGCAGCATGGGGCCGCCGTCGTCGGGCGGGATCGCGGTCGAGTCGACGCTCGGCATTCTCGAGCACTTCGACCTGGCGTCGCTCGCGCCGCGGCCGCTCGATCGCGACGGCGGCCATCCGACGGTCGCCGGCGTGCACCTGATCGCCGAGGCCGAGCGCCTCGCCTACGCCGATCGCGACAAGTACGTGGCCGACACCGACTTCGTGCCGTTGCCCGGCGGGTCGCCGGACGCGTTGCTCGACAAGACCTACCTCGCGTCGCGTGCGGCTCTGATCGATCGCACGCACAGCATGGGACGCGCGGTCGCCGGCCACTTCGGGCCGGTGCCGCTCGGCGTGTCGGACACCCGTGAGCACGGCACCACGCAGCTGACCATCGCCGACGCCGAGGGCAACGTCGTGACGATGACGACGACCGTCGAGAGCGGCTTCGGCTCGTTCCATTTCGTTCGCGGTTTCGCGCTCAACAACCAGTTGACCGACTTCTCGATTCAACCCACCGACGCGAGCGGCACGCCGATCGCCAACCGCGTCGCCGGCGGCAAGCGCCCCCGCAGCGCGATGGCCCCGACGCTGGTCTTCGCGAAAGCCGCCGACGGCAGCCGGGGCGACTTCGTGCTCGCCACGGGTTCGGCGGGCGGCTTCGTGATCATCCAGTACGTCGTCAAGACGCTGGTCGGGGCGCTCGACTGGGGACTCGACCCGCAGCAGGCCGTGTCGCTGATCGACTTCGGCGCCGCCAACAGCCCGACGACCTATGTCGGCGGCGAGCATCCCGATGTCGACGCCAGCGACAACGGCGCACACGACCCGCTGGTGACCGGCCTCCGCGCGATGGGGCACAACGTGTCGGTGGTCCCGCACTCGAGCGGTATCACGATCCTCGGGCGCACCGCCATCGATGGCAAGCCCGCCTGGGTCGGCGGCGCCGATCCGCGTCGCGAAGGGGCAGCCATCGGAGACGCGATCGCGCGCTGACGATTCGGCGCCGGGCCCGCGATCCGGCCACCGGCGAAGCCCGCTCGGGCTCGACCGCCCGATGCGCGAGGCGATGCTGCCGTCGGCCCCGCGACGATGCGACTCGAACAATCCTCGACACGCTCCGTGGCGATCGTAGCGTCGTCGACGTGCGGCACCGAGCGTCGCGCATCGGGAGAGACGAATGAACCTGCATGGCAACGCGAGGTTGACGCCCAAGACACGATGGTCGCTGGTGCGATCCGTCATCGGGGGAATGCTCAACCTGAGCGCCGCGGCGGCCGCGTTCGAGATGAGCCTGGTCACGACGCGCCAGCGGGTCCGCCGTTTCGACGCGGATGGTGCGGGCAGCCAGCAGGATCGATCGTCTCGTCCGGCCACGCTGCGGAGCCACTGCGCCGCAGATCGTCGGGCGGAGCGCGCAACTGCATCGCCGGCACATGACCGGCGCACGGATCGCCGTGCCGACCGGTGTGTCGAGTGCCACCGTGTCGCGCGTTCTCGAGCGGCCCGGGCTGTCGTTTCCGTTGGCGGAGGCGTCGGTCCGCCATGCTGCGCAAGTCGCTGCGCGCAACGCGCGGCACGGGGAAGCCGGGAAACGGAAGGGCGCGTCCGGCACGGCCCGAAAGACCGTGTGAATCCGTTCCTCGCCGGTACGCCAATCCGTCGATGGGAAGGCAGGCCGCGGGACTGCGGCGTTCTCATTCGGATATGCCCGCTCCAGCGACCCCGGCCTTTCCGATCGAACCGATGTTGGCGAAGACCGCCGATGCCCTGCCCACCGAACCCGGCTATCTCTTCGAGCCGAAGTGGGACGGCTTTCGCGCCATCGTCTTCCGCGACGGCGATGACACGCTGCTGCAGAGCCGTGACCTGAAGCCTCTGAATCGTTATTTCCCCGAGCTCGAGGAAGCGCTGCGACACGCGCTGCCCTCGGGCTGCGTGCTCGACGGCGAGATCGTCGTCGCGTCTTCCGACGGGCTGGCCTTCGACGCGCTCCAGCAGCGCATCCATCCGGCTGCGTCGCGCATCGCCAGGCTCGCGCGCGAGACGCCCGCGCGCTTCGTCGCGTTCGATCTCCTCGCCGTCGACGGACAGGACACGATGGCGCTGTCGCAAGCGGAACGGCGCGGCAAGCTGGAAGCCCTCCTTTCGAACGCCCGGCCCCCGTTGCATCTGACGCCGATGACGAGCGACCGGGCCGAAGCGGCGCGCTGGTTGCAGGAGTTCGAAGGCGCCGGACTCGACGGCGTGGTCGCCAAGCTGGCAGCGGCGCCCTACCAGCCCGGCAAGCGGGCGATGCTGAAGATCAAGCACGTGCGCAGCGCGGACTGCGTGGTCGCCGGCTTCCGCTGGTACAAGGACCGCGACGACGACCACGATGCCGCGGTCGGCTCGCTGCTGCTCGGGCTCTACGACGATGGCGGCACGCTGCAGCACGTCGGCGTGACGTCGTCCTTCACGATGGAGCGACGCCGTCGGCTCGTCGAAGAACTCGCCACGCTGCGGTCGAATGCGATCGCCGATCATCCGTGGCGCGACTGGGCCGGCGCGGCGGTCGGCGACGCGCATCGCATGCCCGGCGCGAAGAGTCGCTGGAGCGGCGGCAAGGACATGCGCTGGGAGCCGTTGCGTCCCGAGCGCGTATGCGAGGTGCGCTACGACCACCTGCAGGGGGATCGCTTCCGGCACGCGACGACGTTCCTGCGCTGGCGAGAGGACAAGCCCGCGTCCGCATGTCGCTACGATCAGCTCGAAGTCACGGCACCGTTCGCGCTGACGGCCGTCCTGGGCGCGTGACCCGGTCTCAACGGTTCGCCGACCCCGCGGCCGCGCGCATCAGCCGATCGTGGACGCCCGCCCATGCCGCCGAAGACGGCGGGCGTTCGATCCAGATGGCATGCGCACCGCGTGCGTCGAGGTCGCGCAGGACCGCGTAGAGCTCGTGCGCGTATCGCGACGCGTCGTCGGGCGCGCGAGACCAGCCCCGGCGCGCTCGCGAGCCCGGCATCGACCAGCTCCACACGACGACATCGTCGGGGGCGTCGATCAACTCGGCCGCATCGACCAGCAGCACCGGTGTCGCCGGCGCGTAGTGCGAGGTCAGCGTGCCCGAAGCGCGCGGCGCGGCGTGATCGGGCGCGGCGGGCAGCGCGCCGATCACCTCGGCCAGCATCGCGGCGGTGACGTTGCCGGGACGCAGCAGCACCGGCCCGATCGAGGCTATCCGCGAGCAGTCGACGATGGTCGACTCGATCCCCACCTCGCAATCGCCGCCGTCGATCACGAGGATGGCGGCGTCGACGGCGACGTCTACATTGCTGACGCTGGCGGCGTCGAATTCGGCGAGCACGTGCGCTGCGCGCGTCGGGCTGACGCGGCCGAAGCGATTGGCAGAGGGCGCGGCGATGCCGATCGCACCCGGCTTCAAGTCGGCGAGGCGATGCAGCAGGCGCTGCGCGACCGGATGCGAGGGGCAGCGCAGCCCGATCGCGTCCTGCCCGCCGGCCGCAGCGGCGCCGATGCCGTCGCGGCGCGGCAGGATCAGCGTCAGCGGGCCGGGCCAGAAGCGCTCGATCAGCTTCGTCGCCAGCGGCGGGACGTCACGCGCCCACTGCAGCACGTCGGCATCGGACGCGACATGGACGATCAGCGGATGGTCGCTCGGCCGTCCCTTCGCCGCGAAGACGCGCGCGACCGCGGCGGGATCGGCCGCGTCGGCGCCGAGCCCGTAGACCGTCTCGGTGGGAAACGCGACGAGCAAGCCGCGCGCGAGACGATGCGCAGCCGCGTCGATCGTTGCGAAGTCAACGATCGGGAGGGCACCCGAAGACGAGTCGGCTGCGGCCGCTTCGACCATGCCTACCAGCGTTCGATGCCGAGTACGTCGGCGACCGCCAGCGCGATGCGCTTCGCTTCGTCCGGACGGTCCGCGACGATCGTCACGTGGCCCATCTTGCGGGCCGCGCGGGCCTCGCGCTTGCCGTACAGATGCAGGTTGGCGCCGGAATGCTTCAGCACCGCCGCCCAGTCGGGCTCGCGCTCGTCGCCGTTCTCGTCGAACCACAGGTCGCCGAGCAGGTTCAGCATCACCGCCGCGCTGTGCCGCCGGACATCGCCGAGCGGCAGCCCGGCCGCGATGCGCGCCTGCTGCGCGAACTGGCTCGTTATGCACGCGTCGATCGTGTAGTGGGCGCTGTTGTGCGGCCGCGGCGCGATCTCGTTGACGAGCAGCGACAAGCCATCGGCCAGACCGCGTGCGACGAAGAATTCGACGCACAGCACGCCGACATAGTCGAGCGCATGCGCGATACGCAACGTGGCGGCGATGGCATCGGTCTCGAGCGTCGGCGTGATCGACGTGGACGGCACCGTGGTCACCGCGAGGATGCCTTCGCGATGGAGGTTCTCGGCCGGCGAATAGATGGCGGTCGATCCGTCGGCGCCACGCGCCACGACCACGGACAACTCGAACGCGAGATCGACGCGCCGTTCGAGCACCGCGGGCACGCCGCCGAGGGCGACGAACGCCTCCTGCGCGCCGGCACGGTCGTGTACCCGCGCCTGGCCCTTGCCGTCGTAGCCGAGGCGACTGGCTTTCAGGACGCCGGGGAACAGGTCGTCAGACGCGCTCGAAAGATCGTCGGCCGACTCGATGACCGCATGCGGCACGACGGCGATGCCGCAGCCCGCGATGAAACGCTTCTCGGCGATGCGGTCCTGCGCGACGGCCACGCTCTCCGCCGACGGCGTGGTGAAGCAGTGCTCGGCGAGGAACGCGAGGCTCTGCGCGGGCACGTTCTCGAACTCGGTGGTCACGGCCGCGCATTGCAGTGCGAGGCTTTCGAGCGCGGGCGCGTCGAGGTAGTCCGCTTCGATGTGGTCGTCGCAGACCGACGCGGCAGGTCCGTCGCGCGCGGGATCGAGCACGGCCACGCGATAACCGAGGCTCTGCGCGGCCATCGCGAACATGCGGCCGAGCTGGCCGCCGCCGAGCAGGCCGAGCCAGCCGCCGGGGGCGACGGTCAGGCGGTCACCGGACATCGGGTTGTCTTGAGATGATTCATCGGGAAATGGAGCAGTGTGTCGATCGACCCGTCGATCGCCACGTGCTGGATTGTAGAGGGCTGAACGAGGCGTGGACGACCGCCGTCGAAGTCGAATGGGGCGGGGGACTTGCATGAAGCATCGACACCGAAACCGGATCCTCACAGGCGCAATGGTCATCGCGATCGTGGGGTGGGTGGCGATCGAAACGTTCACGGACGAGTCCACGGCTCCGTCGACCCGCACGGCAGCGCCGCTCGCCGCAAATCCCCGGCAGCGGTGCTCCCGACCGAACGTGACGTCGAGACGTCCGGCCGTCCCTCGTCGACGCGTCGCGGCCCGTATTGGCAACGATCTACGCCCGTGCCGTGAACACCCACGGCCTAGACGTCGGGTCTTTCCTGACGAAGGTCACGCCGGCCGCGCGCCGCGGGGACGCGGTGGCCGCCTATCGCGTCTATCGGGCCGAAGCGATGTGCGCGTCGCTCGATCCGCTGAGGCGAATGGATTTTTCCCAAGCCGATGCCCAAACGCGCGCGACCCACGTCGCATCCGTGGCGCTGACGACCGAGGCATGCGTGGGTGTCACGCCTGCGCGGATCGAAGAGCGTTCGGGTTCCTGAACCAAGCGGTCCGCGCCGGCAACGAACAGGCGATGATCGACTATCGCGTCGAAAGTCCGAACGGGGGCGACATCACCACCTTCGATCCACGCGATCCGCTGTTGACCGCTTGGAAGAAGGACTCCAACGCCTACCTGCAGCAACTCGCTGCCGATCCGTTGTCGATCAACTTCATCGACGACCTGGCGAAACAGTAGAGCGCCGCCGAGGTCCAGCGAGCCATCGCTCAGGGACGCATGCTCGGCACGCAGTTTCCACGCAAGCGACGATCGGTCCGAGGCCGCCGGCGCATCACGGCTCCAATCGCGTCTCGCTCGCCGTGCGGGTCTGCTGATCGCGCCAGGCCTGCAGCTTTCCGGCCAACGCCTCTTCGTGCGCCGCCATCATCGCCACCGCGAACAAGGCCGCGTTGGCCGAGCCCGCGCTGCCGATCGCGAACGTCGCGACCGGGATGCCCTTCGGCATCTGGACGATGGAGTACAGCGAGTCCTGGCCGTTGAGATACTTCGACGGCACCGGCACGCCGAGCACCGGGACGGTCGTCTTGGAGGCGAGCATGCCGGGCAGGTGCGCCGCGCCTCCCGCGCCCGCGATGATCGCGACCAGACCGTTGTCGCGCGCGTCTTCGGCGTATTCGAAGAGCTTGTCGGGCATGCGATGGGCGGACAGCACGCGCGCGTCGAATACGACTTCGAACGCGGCGAGCACGTCGGCCGCGGCGCGCATCGTGTCCCAGTCGCTCTGGCTGCCCATCACGAGACCGATGCGCGCGCCGTCGGCGAGAACGGTACGGGTCGAAAGCTTCGCGGGGACGACGGATGAAGGCACGCTGCTGGAGGCTCGAACGGGGAAGCCACATTGTAAAGGCTGACCGCGCTCCGGCTCCACCCGTGATCCCGTCATGTCATCATCGGGTTCGCACGCAACTCCGCGCACGCAACAGACTCCACACCATGCCCAACGACGCCACGAGTGCTCAGCCGCGTCACACCGACAAGCACATCCGCCTCACCTCGCATCCGAGCGCGCACGGCACCGCGCCGCCGATTCGCTGGGGCGCGCCCAGCGCGATGGAACGCGGGCCCGTCGTCGGCTCCACGGCCAACCGCAGCCAGCGCAACGTCATCGGCACGCACTCCGGTTCGTACGGCGTCTATCGCGCGCTCGCGGTCGCGGCCGGCAACCTGACGCGGGGTCACCGGGCCGACCTGACGAACACCTCGCCCACCGATCTGATCGGTCCCAATCCGCAGTGGAGCGATCCGACCAGGATGGTGTCGATCGATCCGTGGGGCGCGTCGGTGGCCGACTGCTTCTCGCAATACATCGCCGATGGCTACGACCTGCGGCCGACCATCGCGGTCACGAAGGCGCACATCGACCTGCCCGAGATCCGCCACGCCATCACGTTCGGCCGCCTCGTGCCGGACAACCGCGTGCTGCTCGAGAACGGATCGGCCGTCGTCACCAAGGTCGCCATCGAACCGGTGTGGTACCTGCCCGGCGTCGCGGCGCGCTTCGGCGTGAACGAGGTCGACCTGCGACGCAACCTGTTCGAAGAGACCGGCGGCATGTACCCGGAGCTCGTCACGCGCAGCGACCTCGAAGTCTTCCTGCCGCCGATCGGTGGCCAGACGCTGTACATCTTCGGCGACCCGCGCGCGCTGGCGGATCCCGGCGTCACGCTGACCTGCCGCGTCCACGACGAGTGCAACGGCTCGGACGTCTTCGGCTCGGACATCTGCACCTGTCGCCCCTACCTGACGCATGCCATCGAGGAATGCATCGCGGGCGCGCAAGGACGAAACGGCGGCGGCGGCGTGGGTCTCATCGCGTACAGCCGCAAGGAAGGCCGCGCGCTCGGCGAGGTGACCAAGTTCCTGGTCTACAACGCGCGCAAGCGGCAGGTGGGCGGAGACAGCGCCAGCACGTACTTCCTGCGGACCGAATGCGTCGCGGGCGTGCAGGACATGCGCTTCCAGGAACTGATGCCCGACGTGCTGCACTGGCTCGGCATCCGGAAGATCCATCGACTGGTATCGATGAGCAACGACAAGTACGACGCGATCACCGGCAGCGGCATCGAGGTCGGCGAGCGGGTCAAGATTCCGGACGCGCTGGTGCCGGCCGACGCGAGCGTCGAGATCCAGGCCAAGATCGCCGCCGGCTATTTCACGGACGGCGCGGTGCCCGACGCGGCGCAGCTGGCGGGGACGAAGGGGCGCGACTTTGGCTGAGAGCGAAACCAGCGCTGACGAGAAGCGCTCCGATCCGTCGACCGGTCGATCGAAGACGCGCACGCGCGCGCCGGCCCCGAACAGCGATGCCGACATCGACGCCGCGATCCGCGTGCTGCGCGATCCGGCCACGATCCGCGCGCGCTGCCATGCCATCGCGGCGGCCGTCGATGCGGGTCAGTCGCCGCACTTCGCCATCGATCGCGCGCAGCTCGCGCCCATCGCGCATCGCGTGGCCAAGCTGACGCGCTCGCGCTTTCCCGACCTCGAC
>CAZZWS010000155.1:0-10125 GCA_964657795.1 Beijerinckiaceae bacterium | reverse complement strand
CATCACCCGAAGGGAAGCAGGAAAGGCGGGCGCATGGCAGCGTTGCGGCTCGCTCACGTACACCTATACGCCGCGCTCGCCGCGTCTCGCCCTGCACCCGCCTTTCCTGCTTCGCACTCACGTTCATCGTGTGAACAGGCCCTTTTGGATGGCTTCATCCAGTTCGCGGGCGCCATTCCTGCTGCCCGCGCCGCGCATCGCGACGTGGTCGCGGTGCTGAACACGGTCTGCGTCGAAAGGACTTCATGAATCGCCTGCTCCACCGCTCCGCCGTCGCACGGCGCCCCTCGTTCCTCGCCTGCCTGCCGCCCATTCTTCTATCGATTGCGATCATGTCCCCCATCGCCCACGCCGCCGATCCGCCCGCCGATGATCCCTACCGCTACCTGGAGGACGTCGATGGTCAGGCGTCGATGGACTGGGTCCATGCCCGCAACGCGATCGCGACGCGGGAACTCGAAGGCGACGCCGGCTATCGGCCGACGTACGACCGCCTGCTGGCGATCTACGACTCGAAGGAGCGCATCCCCGGGATCTCGAAGATTGGGCCCTGGTATTACAACTTCTGGCGCGATGCGGATCACGTGCGCGGTGTCATGCGCCGCACGACGCTCGACGAGTATCGCAAGGCCGACCCGCAGTGGGAGACGGTCATCGATGTCGATGCACTGGCCGCGGAGGACGCCGAGAACTGGGTGTGGAAGGGCTGGACCTGCCGCTATCCCGACCGGCGTCGCTGCATCGTCAGCCTGTCGCGAGGCGGCGGCGACGCCACGGTGTCGCGCGAGTTCGATCTCGAACACCGGACCTTCGTGGCGCCCGAGGACGGCGGCTTCTACCTGCCGGAGGCGAAGGGCGGGCTGTCGTGGATCGACGAGGACCACGTCTTCGTGCGCACCGACTTCGGACCTGGAACGATGACCGACTCGGGCTATCCGCGCATCGTCAAGCGCTGGACCCGCGGCACGCCGTTGTCGTCGGCGACCGAGATCTATGCGGGCGCCCAGGCCGACGTCAGCGTCGATGCGACGCGGATGCATCTCAACGTCGGTCGCGCTGAAGACGATCGGGTGATCTACCGCACGCTGGTCCACCGCAGCACGACGTTCTATACCAACGAGACCTATCTACTGAAGGACGCGGACGGCGAGCCCGCCGCTACTCCTCTGCTGACCCGCCTCGACATGCCCGACGATGCCGAAGCGAGCCTGTGGCAGGACCAGATCCTGATCACGCTGCGGAAGGCCTGGCCCGCCGGCACGCACGGCGTGGCGAAGACCATCCCGGCCGGGGCGCTGGTCGCGATGAACTTCGATCGCTTCCTCGTGGGGCGTCGTGATTTCGCGATGCTGTTCACGCCGGCCGCCCGCAGCTCGCTCGGCCAGGTCGCGGGCACGCGGCATCACCTGCTCGTCAATGCGATGGTCGAGGTGCAGAACCATGTCTCGACATGGACGCCGCACGATGGCGCGTGGAGCCACGAACCCGTCGACCTGCCGAAGGACGGCACCGTCGGCCTGCAACCGGTCGACAGCGACATCAGCGACGACTACTTCGTCACGCTGAGCAACGCGCTGCAGCCCACGACGCTGGCTTACGCGCATGGCGATAAAAATGTCCGGGATGCCTTGAAGTCGCTGCCGTCGTTCTTCGACACGACCGGCATGACCGTCGACCAGCACGAGGCCACGTCCGCCGACGGCACGCGCATCCCGTACGTGGTCATGGCGCCAGCAGGTTTCAAACCCGACGCCACGGCACCGACGATCCTCTACGGCTACGGCGGCTTCGAGATCCCGCTGTTGCCGCGCGGTTACGCCGCGGGCAGCGGCGCCGCGTGGGTCGAGCGCGGCGGGGTCTACGTGGTCGCCGGCATCCGCGGTGGCGGCGAGTTCGGGCCCGAGTGGCACGACGCGGCGTTGAAGGAGCATCGCCAACGCGCGTACGACGACTTCATCGCGGTGGCCGAAGACCTGATCGCCCGGCGCATCACTTCGGCGAAGCACCTCGGCATCATGGGCGGCAGCAACGGCGGCCTGCTGGTCGGCGCCGTCGCGATGCAGCGGCCCGACCTGCTGCAGGCGGTCGTCTGCCAGGTGCCGTTGCTCGACATGCGTCGCTACAGCAAGCTGCTGGCCGGCGCGTCCTGGATGGGCGAGTACGGCGACCCCGACGTGCCGGCCGAGTGGGCGTACATCTCGAAGTATTCGCCGTACCAGAACGTGTTCGCGGACCGGCACTACCCGCGCATCCTCTTCACGACCTCGACGCGCGACGACCGTGTGCATCCCGGCCACGCCCGCAAGATGGCCGCGAAGATGCTCGACCAGAAACACGACGTCCTCTACTACGAGAACACCGAAGGCGGCCATGCCGGCGCCGCCAACAACGCGCAGCAGGCGCGGATGGGCGCGCTCGAATACACCTTCATGATGCGAGAGCTGCGCTAGCGGTCTGGAAGCGGAAGCGGCTCTCCTCGGCCGGTACGTCGAGGTCGCGGCGGCGCTCGACGAAGGTGACGTGACCACGTTCGTCGACCAGCAGCACCGTCGACGAGCGTGTGCCGTAGTCGGGCAAGCGGATGAACGCCGCCGACAGCGCTCGCTCGAACGCGAGCGGGATGCCCGTGGACGGCAGGTCGTCGTCCGCGGCGACGTGGGCGTCGGACAGCGTGACGAGGAGATCCTCGATCAGCGCATCGCCATTTAGTCCACGACCGATGGCTCCGGCCAGTCGCTCTTTCGCACGTGCGACCTTCGGCCACGGCGTATCGAGCCGTGCGTTCGACAGTCCGTGGACGCCGGCTGCGACCGGCGTGACGTCCGGCGAAGCGCTGTCGACCATCCACAACGCCGCCTCGCCATCGACGCCCCAGCGGCCGGCCAGCAGGTTGAAGCCGTTGTAACGCGCAGCGTCGTCGGCGACGCGGTCCAGGGTCCGTTCGACGGGAATCTCGCCGGCCAGGACGTCGACGCACAGCAGACCACGCGAGGGCGCATCGATCCGCGTGGAGCGCGGGTCGCGATGATTGGTCAGCGCGGCGAAGCGGCCGGCGCGGGCGACCCCCATCCACGTGCCGCCGCCGCGCAGATCGATGCCGGACAGCCGCCGGCCGTCGGCGGACCAGCGAGCCGATGCGGTGGGCCGGGCGAAGAACTCGTCGCGATTGCCCGCGACGATCAACGGATAGCGCGGATGCGCCTGCCAGGCGAACGCGATCAGACACATGGTCAATGATCGACGAAGCGTTCGACGTGGCGGTCGGTGGTGAGATCGGCGATGCCGTGAGCGGTCACCGCATCGCCGAGCGCGGCCTCGAACGAAGGATCGACGTCTTCGTACACTTCCATCCAGGTCTCGGCATGCGGCGCGCCGGACGCGCGCTTGAGGAAGCGGACGCGCGTCGAGGCGATCGGCAACGCGGCCTGCATCGCCCGGACCCGGGCCGCGGCCTCGGCGAGCGATGGCAGAGGCACTTCGTAATAGATGTACAGGTGCATGGCACGTCCGATCAGAGCTTCGGCCTCACGAAGACCTCGTTGTCCGGAAGCAGATACGGCAGCGGTTCGAGGACCAGCAGTGCGCCGTGTTGGCCGCCGACATGCAGGTCCGTCGCGTCGAACAACGCGACCGGCAATTCGATCAGCGCCGCGATCCGGCCATCGGGACCGCGCGCGGCGTCGACGACGAGTCCGATCGGATCCGTGCTCGCCGACGACCACACGTCGGTCCCGGCGTCCGGAACGGCATCGGCTCCAAGGTCGGTCCTGAGGTCGGATCCGACGCCGCCCGCGACCGTCGCCAGCGCGGTCCGCCGCTTCAGCTTGCCGAGGTACTGGCTGCGGGCCACGACTTCCTGGCCGGGGAAGCAGCCCTTCCTGAAATCGACGCCGCCGAGCGCCTCGAGATTCAGCATCTGCGGGATGAAGCGGTCCTGTGTCGCGACCGTGATCGACGGCAATCCCGCGCGGATGTCGAGCCAGTGCCAGGTCGCATCGTCGACACCGGCCTGCGTGACGGTGGACCGTGCGGGGCCGACGCGCACGAAGCGCATCCTGCCATCGGCATCGGGGTAGCGGATGCGCGTGGAGCCTTCGTGACGGTCGACGCCCCAGACCGGGAGCGACAGCGTGTCCGGTGTTGCGAGCAGCCCTTCGACGACCGTGCCGTCGGCGACGAGCTCGATGGTCGCCTTCGAACGCATCACGTACATGCGCAGGCGCTTCGCGATCGGCTCCGCGATCGGGCCCGGCATCAGCATCCCGACGCTGTCTTCGGATCCGCGCCAGACGACGCAGCTCGCGAGCAATCGGCCTTTCGGCGAACAGTAGCCGGCCAGCGACGCCGTGTCCGTCGGCGGGACATTGCGCGTCAACTGGCTGTCGAGAAACGGGATCGCATCGGCGCCGTGCACGCGCAGCAATGTGAAGCATCGCGACGCCGAGGGCAGGGGCTCGACACGAGTCGGCAGGGCAGAGGTCGTCATGGGTCCTTGGGCAGAGGCGCGAGTCGCGATGCGGGGAGACGGCGTCGGCCGCCTCGGGAAGGGCGACGGCTCGCCGCTATCATTATGTCCCCTCCATCGACCGCTCCGTGCCGTTGAAATTCCTCGTACGTCTGTCACTGCTCATCGTCCTGCTGGCCGTGCTGGCCGGCGTTGCCTTGCACGACTGGGCGGGTTCGCCGATCCGCGAAGGTGCTCGAACCGGGATCGAAGTCACCATCGTTCCGCGCTCTTCGGTGCGTTCGATCGCGACCCAGCTGGCCGACGCGGGACTGCCGATCCAGCCGCTGCTCCTGGTCGCGCTGGCGCGCTTCGAAGGTCGTGCGACGAAGCTGCAGGCCGGCACCTACGTCATCGCGTCGTCGTCGACGCCGGACGCGGTGCTGACCAAGCTGGAGTCGGGCGACGTGCTGCGGATCGCGCTCGTCATCCCCGAAGGCTGGACCTTCGCGCAGATGCGCGCCGCGATCGCCCGACATCCCGACATCAAGCAGACCGCCGCCGCGATGACCGATGCGGAACTGATGGCGGCGATCGGCGCAGCCACGTCGCAACCCGAGGGCGAATTTTTTCCCGACACCTACATCTTCACACGCGGTACCACGGACCTCGACCTGTTCCGGCGCGCCTATCGCGCGTTGCAGAAGCGGCTGGCCGACGCCTGGACGGCGCGTGCCGCCGACCTGCCGTTCGCGACGCCCTACGAGGCGCTGACGCTCGCGTCGGTGGTGGAGAAGGAGACCGGTCGCGCCGAGGATCGGCCGCTGATCGCCGCGGTCTTCGTCAATCGCCTGCGCCGCGGGATGCTGCTGCAGACCGATCCCACGGTGATCTACGGCATGGGCGCTCGCTTCGACGGCAACCTGCGGAAGGCCGACCTGACGTCCGACACGCCGTACAACACCTACCTGCGCCCCGGGCTACCGCCGACGCCGATCGCGCTGGTCGGCGCCGCGGCGCTGGCTGCCGTCGTCAATCCGCCGGGTTCGGATGCGCTCTACTTCGTTTCTCGGGGCGACGGCACCAGCGTGTTCTCGAACCGGCTCGTCGACCACAACCGCGCCGTCGACCGCTACCAGCGAGGCCGCCTCGACGGCGCACCCGACCAGAGGGAGAAGCCTTGAATCCGCGGCAACCGCTCTTCATCACGTTCGAAGGCGTCGACGGCGCCGGCAAGAGCACCCATCTGGCCTGGTTCGCGGAGATGCTCGCGACGCGTTGCGGCGTCGAAGTCGTGCTGACGCGCGAGCCGGGCGGGACCCGCCTCGGCGAGGCATTGCGTGCGCTCGTGCTGCACGAGCCCATGCACCTCGAGACCGAGGCGCTGCTGATGTTCGCGGTGCGTCGCCAGCATCTGGCCGACGTCATCGAGCCCGCGCTGACCCGTGGCGCATGGGTCGTCTGCGATCGCTTCACCGACGCGACCGTCGCTTACCAGGGCGCGGGCAGGGGACTGGCGCGCGAACGCATCGAATCGCTGCGCCGCTGGGTCCATCCGGGCCGCGAACCGGCGTTGACGATCCTGTTCGATCTCGCGCCCGAGATCGCGCGGCAACGCATGGACGCCACTCGCGACAAGGATCGCTTCGAGCGGGAGTCTGGCGGCTTCTTCGAACGGGTGCGGTCCGCATATCTCGCGCTGGCGGCGGCGGAGCCCGAACGCTTCCGTGTCATCGATGGCGCGAACACCGTCACGGATGTCAAGAAAGAACTCGAGAAGATTGTTGCAAGTCTTTGTTCGTGAATAACAATAAGGACATTTGACATCAAGTGTCTCGGCTCCAAGAGTATTTGGCTAAGTCGCCGGTGTAACACTCTGATTGGAAAGCATTTGACAATTCTCCCGCCCTGGTTTTCGGATGTTCTCGCCCGTTATGCCGCTCTGGGCGATCGCATCCCCCACGCGTTGCTGATCCACGGCCAGGCCGGCATCGGCAAACGCCTCTTCGGCCGCGGCCTGGCGCGCGCGCTGCTGTGCGAGGCGCCGGAGTCATCGGCGGGCGCCGGCGGCGGCTGCGGCGTCTGTGCCGCATGCGTCTGGTTCGATCAGGGCAATCACCCGGACTTCCGACGGCTCACGTCCGAAGCCATCGCGGCTTCCGAAGGTCAGGAATCCGGCGACGACGAGGCGGACGAAGCAGAACCGGAAACCGGCGCCGCGCGCTCGAAGCGCGCGCCGAGCCGGGAGATCAAGGTCGAGCAGGTGCGGGCGCTCCAGCGCTTTCTGGCGGTGGCGACCCATCGCAGTCGCGCCCGTGTGGTGCTGCTGTATCCACTGGAAGCCGTCAACGACGTCGCCGCCAATGCCTTGCTGAAGATGCTGGAGGAGCCCCCGTCGCGGACCGTCTTCATCCTGGTCGCCGACCACCTGGGGCGCCTCCCCGCGACCATCGTGTCGCGCTGTCACCGCATCCCCGTCGCGACGCCGCCGGAGGCCGATGCCGTGGCGTGGCTCGCGGGATTCGGCCTCCAGGATCCCGCCGCCGCGCTCGCCTTGGCCGGCGGCGCACCGATCGCCGCTCTGGCGGCGCAAGGCGATGAAGAGGCCGCGCGGACGCATCGCGCCCTCGTCGCGTTCCTCTCGCGACCCGACGTGGACGCGGCGCTCGCCGCGGCGGAGGCCTTCGGGCGTGGTCCTCCGCAGCCGCTGGTGCGCGGGATGCAGTTGTGGCTCGCGGACTGCCTGTCCGCACGCCTCGCGGGTCGCGTGCGCTATCATCCTGCGGAGTTCCAGACGATCGCCAGATTGGCCGCCGGCGTCGAACTGACCGCGTTGAACGGCCTGATCCAGCGCACCGAGGCGATTCGCCGGAGCATCGATCACCCGCTGAACACCCGCTTGCTGCTCGAAGCGCTTCTCACCTCGTACGCCGACGTCATGGCGCCGCACCGACAGACGGTCTGATCCGCTGACACATCCCTTCGATCATGTCCTTCGCCATCGCCCATGAGTGACGACGTCAAGACGCCTGTGCAGGTCGCCCGACCGAGCGTGCTGTCGCTCAATATCAAGGAAAAGGCGGCGTTGTACGCGGCCTGGATGCCGTACCTGAAGAACGGCGGCATCTTCGTGCCGACCGGCCGTCCGTACGCCATCAGCGACGACGTCTACCTGTTGCTGTCGCTGATGGACGATTCCAACAAGTTTCCGGTGGCCGGCAAGGTCGCCTGGGTGACGCCGCAGGGTGCTCACAACAACAAGGCCCAGGGCATCGGCGTCCACTTCGCCGCCGACGAGGGCGGCCGCGCCGCGCGCCACCGGATCGAGGAGATCCTCGGTGCGGCCATCAAGTCGTCGCGCGTGACGCATACCGTTTGACGGCTTGCCGGCCGACGCGCTGATGCTCTTTCGCGACGCCACCGAGGCCGACCTGCCCGCGATCGTGGCGATCTACAACGCCACGATCCCCGGGCACGGCGTCACCGCCGACCTCGAGCCGGTCAGCGTCGCCAGCCGCATGGCCTGGTTCCACGCGCACGACACCGAACGGCGGCCGCTGTGGGTCGCCGTAGAAGACGGCCCGGAAGGAGACGGGAGCATTGCGGGCTGGCTGAGCTTCTCGGACTTCTACGGTCGCCCAGCGTACGCCGCCAGCGTCGAGGTCAGCATCTACCTGGCCGAGGCCGCCCGCGGTCGCGGGCTCGGCAAAACCTTCCTGCGACGCGCGATCGACCGGGCGCCCGCCTACGGCGTCCGCACGCTGCTCGGTTTCATCTTCGGACACAACGACGCCAGCCTCGCATTGTTCGATCGGTTCGGCTTCACGCGCTGGGGCGAACTGCCGCGCGTGGCGTCGCTCGACGGCATCGAACGCGACCTCGTGATCGTCGGACTGCGGTTGGAGCCATAGCCGAGCAGCGCATGTACATCGATTCCCACTGCCACCTCGACTTTCCCGAGTTCGCGTCGCGCATGCCGGACGTGCTCGACCGGATGGCGGAACACGGCGTGACCCACGCGCTGTCGATCTCCGTCGACCTCGCGGCGTTCCCGAAGGTGTTGGCGGTAGCCGACAGCGCGCCGCATCTTTTCGCGTCGGTCGGCGTGCACCCGGATCACGAAGACACTCACGAACCGACGGTCGCCGAACTGGTCGCGCTCGCCCGGCATCCGAAGGTGGTGGCGATCGGCGAGACCGGGCTCGACTACTACCGTCTGACGGGCGACCTGTCGTGGCAACGGGAGCGCTTTCGGGTCCACATCCGCGCGGCGCGCGAGACCGGCAAGCCGCTGGTGATCCACACCCGCGCGTCGGCAGAGGACACGCTGACCGTGATGCGCGAGGAGGGCGCCGCGCAGGCGCGTGGCGTGATGCACTGTTTCACCGAGAGCTGGGACGTCGCACAGGCGGCGCTCGATCTCGGGTTCTACATCTCGCTGTCGGGGATCGTCACGTTCAAGAACGCGAAGGTCGTGCAGGAGGTCGCGCAGCGCGTCCCGCTCGACCGGCTGCTGATCGAGACCGACTCGCCGTATCTCGCGCCGGTGCCGTTCCGCGGCAAGACCAACGAGCCCGCGTTCGTCGCGCATGTCGCGGCCAAGGTGGCGGAACTGCGCGGCACGACGGTCGAAGCCATCGGCGAGGCGACGACCGCCAATTTCTTCCGGCTGTTCGAAGGCGCGAGGGTCGCATGAGGAGCGTCTTGCGCTGGTTCGCGTTCGGCACGCTGCTGACGTTGGTCACGATCGTCTCGGCCGTCGGATCGGACGAGTTGTTCCGCGCCGCATCGATCGACGACCTGCGCGACGTCCGGCGGCTGCTGCAGGACCACGTCGTCGATCCCAAGGCCCTGAGCGTCCGTGGCGACACCTTGCTGATCGCCGCGATCCGCGACGACGCCGCCCGGGTGACCGACTACCTGATCGCCCAGAAATCGACCGATCTCGACGCGACCAACGCCGTCGGCGAGACGGCGATGATGATCGCGGCGTACCGGAAGAAGGGCGATGTGGTCGGCAAGCTGCTGGCGCGCGACGCCGAGGTCAACAAGACCGGCTGGACCGCGCTCCACTATGCCGCGTCGGTCGACGCGCGCGATATCGTCGGACTGCTGCTGGAGCATGCCGCCTACATCGATGCCGAGTCGCCCAACCGGACCACGCCGCTGATGATGGCGGCCCGCAGCGGCTTCGACGACCTGTGTCATCAATTGATCGAAGCGGGAGCCGACCCGACGCCGGTGAACGATCGCGAGCTGGCGGCGTCTGATTTCGCCAGGCGCGCCAACGACCCGGCGCTGGCGCAGTGGCTCGACGAACGCGCCGTCGCATGGCGCGCAAAATACGGCAGTCCGTCCACGCGCATGCCGGCCGTGCGAAATTGATGGCGAATCGATGGCGGCGCGGGCATTGCGATCGGCCTGCGCCGAATCCCCGAAGATGATGAAACCAAAACACACCAACGTCTACGCCGCCCCCCGGCCGCAGCGCGATCTCGCGCCAGGATTCGGTCGCGACCGCTCGATGCGACCGGCTCGCGACAATGTCCGTCACGGCCGCTTCGTCACGCAGTCGCACGTCCTGAGCGCGCCGATCGCGCGCCCGGGCCCGCTCGCGATCGCCGCCGCGGTCGCCGTGGCGCTCGTGCTCGTCACCCGTCGGCTCACGCACTGACACTCAC
>CAZZWS010000154.1:6274-10184 GCA_964657795.1 Beijerinckiaceae bacterium | reverse complement strand
CCACCCCAACGGCGTCGCTCGCGTCCTCGATGGAACCGTGCCGGAAGACGGCGCGGCGACCGCGAGTGGCGTGACCGTCGACGACTGCGCCCGCGTCAGCGACCAGTTGTCGCTGGTCTTCGCGGTCGAGAACGTCAACTACGAGCGTCTCGAGATCTCTTCGCCGGGGCTGGATCGACCGTTGAAGAAACCGGCGGACTTCGTGCGCTTCGAAGGTCAGGAAGCCTTCGTCAAGCTGCGGATGGCGCCGGGCGGCCAGGCTCGCGGGCGCAAGCAGTACCAGGGCGTCCTGGCGGTGCTGGAGCCGGAGGGCGAGGCGGCAACGGACGCCAAAGCCCGGTTCGGACTGGTGCTCGAAGGCGGTGAAGGCGTGCAGGAAATGCTGGAATTCACCTTCGACGAAGTGGAAAAGGCGCGGCTCGTGCCGCAGATCGATTTCAGAGGAAAAAAGCGATGAGTCGGGAAATCCTGTTGTTGGTCGATGCGTTGGCGCGCGAGAAGAACGTGGCGAAGGAAGTCGTGTTCGGCGCGCTCGAGCAGGCGCTCGCCGCCGCGACCAAGAAGCTCTATCCCGGCGACGTCGAGGTGCGCGTGGCGATCGACCGCGAGACGGGCGAGAACGAGGCGTTCCGTCGCTGGCAGGTCGTGCCCGACGATGCCGGACTCGAGTTCCCGGATCGGCAGGAGCTGCTGTCCGAAGCCCGCGAGCAGATCGACGACATCGAAGTCGACGAATACATCGAGGAGCAACTCGACCCGGCCGAATACGGCCGTCGCTTCGCGCAGGACACCAAGCAGACCATCCTGCAGAAGATCCGCGACGCGGAACGCGAGCAGATCCTGTCCGACTTCCTGGCCCGCGGCGAATCGATCGTGACCGGCAGCGTCAAGCGGATGGACAAGGGCGACGCCATCGTCGAGGCCGGCCGCGTCGAGGCGCGTCTCAAGCGCGACCAGATGATCCCGAAGGAGAACCTGCGCGTCGGCGATCGGGTGCGTGCCTACGTGCTGCGCGTCGATCGCGAGGTCCGTGGTCCGCAGCTGATGCTGTCGCGCACGGCGCCGGACTTCATCGTCAAGCTGTTCGAGCTCGAAGTGCCGGAGATCGAGCAGGGCCTGCTGCAGATCAAGGCGGCGGCACGCGACCCCGGCGTCCGCGCCAAGATCGCCGTGTTCACGACCGATCGCCGCATCGACCCGATCGGCACCTGCGTCGGCATGCGCGGCTCGCGCGTGCAGGCGGTCCGCAACGAGCTCGGCGGCGAGAACGTCGACATCGTGCTGTGGTCCGACGATCCCGCGCAGTTCGTCATCGGCGCGCTGGCGCCGGCCAACGTCTCGTCGATCGTGGTCGACGAGGAGAAGCACAGCATGGACGTGGTCGTCGATGAGGAGAACCTCGCGATCGCCATCGGCCGTGCCGGCCAGAACGTCCGCCTCGCGTCCGAGCTCACCGGTTGGCAGATCAACCTGATGTCGGCCGAGCAGTCCGCGGAGAAGGCGGTCGCCGAGACGGCCCACGTGCGCCAGTTGTTCATCGAGAAGCTCGACGTCGACGAGGAAGTCGCCGAGATCCTCGTGCAGGAAGGCTTCGCGAGTCTCGAGGAGGTGGCCTACGTGCCGATCTCCGAGATGCTCGAGATCCCGTCGTTCGACGAGGAAACGGTCAACGAGCTGCGCAACCGCGCGCGTAACGCGTTGTTGACAGAGGCCATCGTCAACGAGGAAAACATCGGCAAGACGTCCGAAGACCTGCTGACGATGGACGGCATGGACCGCGATCTCGCGGCCAAGCTCGCGGGTGGCAACGTGTTCACGCGCGACGATCTCGCGGAGCTCTCGGTCGTCGAACTCACCGAACTCACGGGCGTCGACGAAGAGCGGGCGAAGACGTTGATCATGAAGGCGCGCGAGCACTGGTTCGCCTGATGTCCGAGCCATCGCGCCATCGGCACGAGAAGTCAAGAGTCGAAGTCGCGTCTGTAGTCGTGTCACTACGCAGTTGATAGAAACCGAGGACTGAATGGCAAGTAACAACGTCGCCCAATTCGCGCAGGAGCTCAAGCTTCCGGCCGCCGTACTGCTGGACCAGTTGCGCGCTGCGGGCGTCGCGAAGGAGTCGCCGGAAGACGTCCTGTCGGAGAACGACAAAGCACGCCTGCTCGACGCGCTGCGTCGCGCGCACGGCGGGACCGACACGAAGAAGAAGATCACGCTGACGCGCAAGTCGACGTCGGAGATCAAGCAGGCCGACGCGACCGGCAAGGCGCGCACGATCCAGGTCGAGGTGCGGAAGAAGCGCGTCTTCGTCAAGCGCGACGATGCGCTCGAGAGCGAGCCCGCCGCAACGGTCGTGCCCGAGCCCGCGCCGGAGCCGATCGCTCCGCCGGTCGACGTCATCGGCGACGCCGAGCGCAAGTTGCGCGAGGAAGAGGCGGAACGGACGGCCGCGTTGATCGCGCGTCAGGTCGCCGAAGCGCACGAGCGGCAGGCGCGCCTCGATGCCGAACAGCAGGCCGCGGAAGAGCGTGCCCGCGTCGAGGCCGAGCAGCTGGCGGCCCGTGCCGCGGCCGCATCGGGTCCGGCCGAAGCCGAAGCGGCGCGCACTGCGGCGGCGGAAGCCGAGCAGCGCGTCAAGGCCGAGGCCGAGGCGCGTCTCGCCGCCCGCAAGGCGGTCGAGGCCGAAGTGGCCGGCATGAACAAGATGATGACCACGAAGCGGGTGGCCAAGGCGCCTGCGCCGCCGCCCGTCGTCGCGCCTCCGACCACCGTCGCGGTCAAGCCCGCGACGCCCATCGCCGGCACGCTGCACAAGCCGGCGGCCAAGGTCGGCGCGGCCACGGACAAGAAGGACGACAAGAAGGGCGGCAAGTCCGTCAAGTCGGCGGCGCTGTCGTCGACCTGGCAGGACGACGCGGCCAAGAAGCGCGCCATAAAGACCCGCGGCGATTCGTTCGGCGCGGGCTGGCGCGGTCCGCGCGGCGGTGGGCGTCATCGTCATGCGGACGACAACACGAATTTCAGTGCGCCGTCCGAGCCGATCATCCGCGACGTGCGGGTGCCGGAGACCATCACGGTCGCCGACCTCGCGCATGCGATGGCCATCAAGGCGTCGGAAGTCATCAAGTCGCTGATGAAGATGGGCCAGATGGTCACGATCAACCAGGTCCTCGATCAGGAGACCGCGATGATCGTGATCGAAGAGATGGGGCACAAGGCCACGGCCGCGAAGCTCGACGATCCCGAAGCCACGCTGGTCGATGCCGATGCGGCGCCGTCCGGGCCGTCGACGCCGCGTGCACCGGTCGTCACCGTCATGGGTCACGTCGATCATGGCAAGACGTCGCTGCTCGACAAGATCCGCGAAGCGCGGGTCGCGAGTGGCGAGGCCGGCGGCATCACGCAGCACATCGGCGCGTATCACGTCCAGACGCCTCGCGGCATGATCACGTTCCTCGATACGCCGGGCCACGAGGCCTTCACGGCCATGCGTGCCCGCGGCGCGAAGGCCACCGACCTGGTCATCCTGGTCGTGGCCGCCGACGACGGCGTGATGCCGCAGACCAAGGAAGCCATCGCGCACGCACGGGCGGCTGGTGTGCCGATCATCGTGGCGATGAACAAGATCGACAAGCCGGGTGCCAACCCGGATCGCGTTCGCCAGGAACTGGTCGCCGAGCAGGTGGTGCCCGAAGAATTCGGCGGCGACTCGCCGTTCGTGCAGGTGTCCGCCAAGACCGGCGACGGCATCGACGACCTGCTCGAGAACGTGCTGTTGCAGGCCGAAGTGCTGGAACTCAACGCGCCGATCGACGCGCCCGCGCGCGGCCTCGTCATCGAGGCCAAGCTCGACAAGGGCAAGGGTCCGGTCGCGACCGTGCTGGTGCAGTCGGGCACCTTGAAGCGCGGC
>CAZZWS010000154.1:1803-6264 GCA_964657795.1 Beijerinckiaceae bacterium | reverse complement strand
GGCCCTGGTGGCCGACGCGCTGCTCGACTGCTCGAAGCGCGGCGACATCGTGCTCGCGGGCTCGTCGTTCGGTCGCGTCCGCGCGATGCTCGACGAGAACGGCAAGCCGGTACAGACGGCGGGTCCGTCGATCCCGGTCGAGATCCAGGGCCTGACCGAAGTGCCGCAGGCCGGCGAAGAGGTCATGGTGCTGTCCGACGAGCGCAAGGCACGCGAGATCGCGTTGTTCCGTCAGGGCAAGTTCCGCGACGTCAAGCTCGCACGTCAGCAGGCCGCCAAGCTCGAGAACATGTTCGACACGGCCAACGCCGTGCAGACGCTGCCGTTGATCGTCAAGTCGGACGTACAGGGTTCGCAGGAAGCCATCGGTCATGCGATGAACCAGTTGTCGACCAGCGAGGTGCGGGTCGTGATGGTCCACTCGGCGGTCGGCGGCATCACGGAGTCCGACATCAACCTGGCTGTCGCGTCGAAGGCGGTCGTCATCGGCTTCAACGTCCGTGCCGATGCGCAGGCGCGCAAGCTGGCCGAGGCCAACGGCATCGACATCCGCTACTACAACATCATCTACGACGCGGTCGACGACATCAAGGCGGCGATGGGCGGGATGCTGTCGCCCGAAAAGCGCGAGGCGCAGATCGGCATGGTCGAGATCCGCCAGGTCTTCAAGATTCCGAAGGTCGGCGCGGTGGCGGGTTGCATGGTCACCGACGGCATCGTCCGTCGCGGCGCGATGGTGCGGCTGCTGCGCGCCAACGTGGTGATGTGGACCGGCGAACTCGATTCGTTGAAGCGCTTCAAGGACGACGTCAAGGAAGTCCGCAGCGGCTTCGAATGCGGCCTGTCGTTGAAGAACTACAGCGACATCGAGGAAGGCGACCAGCTCGAGATCTTCGAGGTCCAGGAAATCGCGCGCACGTTGTAGTCGCGACGGGGACGGCACAGGGTCGCCCCCTTCGCCGCCTTCGCCCCGTCGTCATCCACCGCTGATGCGGCGGTGGTCGGGTCCGTTCGCTGACCTCGCCGACATCTCCGGCTCGCTGTCCGCTCGCCAATGCCTCCGATCTCCCCGACCCGCTCCCGACGCGTCCCCCGCGTCCTGATCGCCATCCTCGCGCTCGCGGCGATCGTGCGGCTGTTCGTGATCGGCCGGGACACGCTGTGGCTCGACGAAGGCTATTCGTGGTGGGACGCGCACGAGTCGTTCAGCGCGTTGTGGACGCTCGTGCCCACGTGCGATCCTCATCCGCCGTTGTACTTCGCATTGCTGCACGGCTGGATCGCCGCGGTCGGCGATTCCACCATCGCGATGCGGTCGCTGTCGACGATCTTCGGACTGGCCACCATCGGGGTCGTCCACGCGGCCGGGCGGACGCTCGACGTGGCGCGCGGCGCGTCGAAACGCGGGTTCGGCATCGGCGCGCTGGCGGCACTGCTGTTCGCACTGACGCCGTTCCAGATCTACTTCTCGATCGAGTCGCGTCCCTACGCGTTGTTGTGCCTGGGTGCCGCGCTGCTGACCCTCGGCTGCCTGCGCGCGGTGCACACGCCGCCGTCGTCGGGAGGCGGTCGTCGCAGCATGGCCTGGCTCAACCGCATCGATCGGAAGACCGCGGCGGTCCTACTGGTCGGCGGGCTGATCGTCGTGTGGACCAACAACACGGCGGTGCTGGTGCTCGGCGCCGCGACGACCGGCTTCGTGTTGCTGTGGCTGTTCGAACGCGACACGCGCTCGACGATCGTGCCGATCGTCCTCGTCGGCCTGCTGATCGGCGTGCTGTGGGCTCCCGACTGGCCGCTGCTGATCGCGCAGAGCCGTGAAGTGACGCAGGACTTCTGGATTCCCCGACCCGACTTCGCGGGCATCACCTTCGAGCTGCACAACCTGATCGGTCTCGACATGCTGCGCCTGACCTGGCCGATCGCGTTCGTCATCGCCTGCGGTCTCTTCGCCGTCGCGACGCGCATCGGCCGGCGCTGGGCTCTGATGCTCGGCGCGCTGGCGATTTTGCCGATCGCCTACAACATCGCGATCAGCTACGTGATGGCGCCGATCCTGATCTCGCGTGCGCTGATCGGCGCGGCGCCGGCGCTGACCATCGCGCTCGCGGCGGCCGCAGTGATGGTGCGCGGCCGCGCGTTGCGGGTCATCGCGATCGTCGGCCTGGTCGCGATGCACGCCTATGCGACCGGGCGCTTCCTCGCGGCCGATCACGTCAAGGAACCCTGGAAGCCGGTGGTCGCGCGGCTGGCCGTCATCGCGAAGGACGTGCCGCTGCTGGTGGTGCCCAACGAGCTGGTGCTGCCACTCGATCACGAAGCGAAGATGCAACGTGTGACGTTGGCGGTGCGCGGCCTTCCCGCGGACTATCCGGCGACCGACCTGCAGGCGCGTTATCCGTCCGGCAAGTGCGCGCCGTCGGTGATCGACCAGGACCTGAGGCCGCTGCTGAACAGCCTGCGCGATCAGCGGGCCGTGGTGTTCCTGACGCGTCTCAACAATACCTACGACCCCCATCAGGACGTCGCGGCCGCATTGAAGTCGGCGGGCTTCGTGGTCGCCAGCGACGAAGTCTTCCAGCCCGGGGACCTGCGCATCATTCGTTTTACACGTGGCGCACACTGACCGCCGAACGTCGGACTGAAGGAGACCCGCATGGCGACCAAGCATTCGAAGGCGATCCCCAATCGCAACCTGCGCATCGCGGCGCAGATCGCGCGCGACCTCGCCGAGCTGATTCCGCGCGAGATCCGCGATCCGCGGGCGTCGCTGATCACCATCACCGACGTCGAGCTGACGCCGGACTACGCGCACGCGAAGGTGTTCTTCACGACGCTCGCCGAAGACGGCGAGGGCGCCCGCGAAGCGTTGCAGTCGAAGGCCGGATGGCTGCACAGCCTGCTGTTCAAGCGGCTCGCGATCCACACGGTGCCGACGCTGCACTTCGTCCACGACCGGTCCGTGAAGGACGGCGCCGCATTGTCGCAACTGATCGACGCGGCGAACGCGCAGCGGGCGCTCGACTGATGATCGAAGACGCGTCGCCTCGGGTCGCGCATCCCGTCGCGCGTCCGACCGATCGTCCGAAAGTCGCGTGGCGTCCGGTCCACGGCGTGCTGCTGATCGACAAGCCGTCGGGGATCACGTCCACCGCCGCGCTCGCCCGCGCCCGTCGCGTGTTCCGCGCCGAGAAGGGCGGCCATACCGGTACCCTCGATCCGCTCGCCAGCGGCCTGTTGCCGCTGTGCTTCGGCGAAGCGACCAAGTTCGCGTCCGACCTGCTCGACGCCGACAAGAGCTATCGCGCGACGCTGCAGCTCGGGGTCGCGACCGACAGCGGCGACAGCGATGGTCATGTGGTCGCGACGCGCGCGGTCGACGTGGATCGGGCGCTGATCGATCGTGTCGTGGCCCGTTTCCGCGGCCCGATTGCGCAGATTCCGCCGATGCATTCGGCGCTCAAGAAAGACGGACAACCGCTCTACAAGCTCGCGCGTCAGGGCATCACGGTGGACCGCGCGGCACGCAACGTCTCGATCCATCGACTCGACGTGGTCGCCTTCGGCGGCGACACGCTGGAGATCGAGGTCGACTGCTCGAAGGGCACCTACATCCGCACGCTCGCCATCGACATCGGTGACCTTCTGGGATGCGGCGCGCACCTGACGGCGCTGCGTCGCACGGGCGTGGCCGACCTCTCGATCGGCGCTGCCGTCCCGCTCGCGGCCCTCGAGACGATGGGTGCGGACGAGGTCGAACGCCACCTGTTGCCGATCGACACGCTGATCGACGGCCTGCCGCGGATCGATCTCGACGACGCGCTGGCGCGGCGCTTTTCCGACGGCCAGCGGCTGGCCTGGCCGACCGGTCCGACGACGCGCGTCCGCGTGTATCGGCGGGGCGACGAGCGCGCGACGCTGCTCGGCACCGCGATGCTCGGCAACAACGGCGTGCTGGCGCCGGTGCGGCTCGTGGCGCAAACCCCTAATCGCCTGCCTTCGCCAGGCTGATCGCGAAGCAATGCACTGATTGTGCACTGCAACTGATACACTCGCGGGTTGTCTAGCTGACGGGCGGCCGCATCTGGTGCGACTGCGAGAACCACGCGTTCAGCGTCCTTTTCAGCCCAACCCCCGACTCGCGAGCCCCCGTATGAGCAGCCCCGAATCCACGCAACCGACACGTTCACTTCGCAACATCGCCATCATCGCCCACGTCGATCATGGCAAGACCACGCTGGTCGACCAGCTGCTCCGGCAGTCGGGCACGTTCCGCGAGAACCAACACGTCGCCGAGCGCGTGATGGATTCGAACGATCTCGAAAAGGAACGCGGCATCACCATCCTCGCGAAGAACTGCGCGGTGGAATACGAAGGCACGCACATCAACATCGTCGACACGCCGGGACACGCGGACTTCGGCGGCGAGGTCGAGCGCGTGCTGTCGATGGTCGACGGCGT
>CAZZWS010000154.1:0-1793 GCA_964657795.1 Beijerinckiaceae bacterium | reverse complement strand
ACACGCCGGTCGACGCGGTCGAGGGCCCGATGCCGCAGACGCGCTTTGTGACGCGGAAGGCTCTGGCATTGGGTTTGAAGCCGATTGTCGTCATCAACAAGATCGACCGGCCGGGCTCGCGTCCCGACTACGTCATCAATGCGACCTTCGACCTGTTCGACAAGCTCGGCGCGACCGAGGAACAGCTCGACTTCCCGGTGGTCTACGCGTCGGCGCTCAACGGCTACGCGTTCCTCGACATGAAGGACATGCCGGGCGCGTCGGAAGCACAGGCCGCCACGCCGCATCAGGGCGAGGCCGTCGCGCATCTCGAAGGCGGCGATGCGGGTCACAACCTGCGTCCGCTGTTCGAGGCCGTCATCAAGCACGTGCCGGTGCGTGACGACAACTCGGACGGTCCGCTGCAGCTGCAGATCTCGTCGCTCGACTATTCGAGCTACGTCGGCAAGATCGGCATCGGCCGGGTCAGCCGCGGCCGCGTGCGCTCGTTGCAGGACGTGATCGTGATGAACGGTCCGGACTCGACGCCGATCAAGGCGCGCATCAACCAGGTCCTGACGTTCCACGGCCTCGACCGCCAGATCGTGGAAGAGGCCCGCGCGGGCGACATCGTGCTGATCAACGGCATCGAGGAGCTCGGCATCGGCTCGACGGTGTGCGCGCCCGATACGCCGGACGCGCTGCCGCTGCTGCGCGTCGACGAACCCACGCTGACGATGAACTTCTGCGTCAACACGTCGCCGCTCGCCGGCCGCGAAGGCAAGTTCATCACCAGCCGCCAGTTGCGGGATCGTCTGCAGCGCGAACTCAAGGCCAACGTCGCGCTGCGCGTGCAGGACACCGGCGACGAGACCATCTTCGAGGTCTCCGGCCGCGGCGAACTGCACCTGACGATCCTCGTCGAGAACATGCGTCGCGAAGGCTTCGAGCTGGCCGTGTCGCGCCCGCGCGTCGTCATCAAGGAGATCGACGGCGTCAAGCACGAGCCGTACGAACTGCTGACGGTCGACGTCGAGGAAGCCAACCAGGGCGGCGTCATGGAAGAGCTGGGCCGTCGGCGCGGCGACCTGATCGACATGCAGTCGGATGCCAAGGGTCGCGTGCGGATCGAGTATCGCATTCCGGCGCGTGGCCTGATCGGGTTCCAGTCCGAGTTCATGACGCTGACGCGCGGCAGCGGGCTGATGAGCCACATCTTCGACAACTACGCGCCGGTCAAGGGTGGCGAGATGGCGGAGCGTCGCAACGGCGTGCTGATCAGCCAGGACGATGGCGAGGCCGTCGCCTATGCGCTGTGGAAGCTGCAGGACCGCGGCCGCATGTTCGCGGTGCCCGGCGACCCGGTCTACGAAGGCATGATCATCGGCATCCACTCGCGCGACAACGACCTGGTCGTCAACCCGATCAAGGGCAAGCAGCTGACCAACGTCCGCGCGTCGGGTACCGACGAAGCCGTGCGTCTCGTGCCGCCGGTCCAGATGACGCTCGAATACGCGGTGGAATTCATCGCCGACGACGAGCTCGTCGAGATCACGCCGGAGAGCATCCGCCTGCGCAAGCGCTACCTCAAGGAACACGAGCGCAAGAAGGCCGTGCGCGAAGCGGCCTGATCGCAGGTTGGCGGGTCGTTTCGATCAAAGGCCTGGCGGGGTGACCCGTCAGGCCTTTTTCACGTCGCTCGCCGGCGTCGGTTGCGCACGATGCGCTGGTGAACGGCGGACGCGACGAAGGCGAGCACCCCGACGATGACCCAGATCAGCGCCGATTCGCCGCTGTGCGCCCACAGCGCGTAG
>CAZZWS010000153.1:0-10190 GCA_964657795.1 Beijerinckiaceae bacterium | reverse complement strand
TTCATGGCTCCATCTTCTCAAAGGTTGGAGCCTCCACAAATCCCGGGGCGATTCATTTCTGGTGGCGGAAGTGTTGAACCTTAAAACAAGCGTTGGACTTGCAGTCACCCCATTCGCGCTATTCATCGCTCCTCAAATCCTAGCTTTCTTAATTTTAGGGCCGGTAGGCTATGCGACCCCTCTCCGCCTCGGTCGGGGAGTCGTCCAGTTTATGTTGGGAGCAATCACCAAGGGCTTTCTAACCTGCGCTGCTGTGGTGCTTGCAGTACAAGCGCTGTTGGTGATCAATGATTGGCCCGGCGGTCGTGCGCAGTCGACGATGGTAGTTATCGTGTTGTCGGAGGTTTTGTTGGTGAGCGCTGCGGCCGCTTGTTGGGCGTGGGCGGAGGTTAATGCCGGCCTTGCGACTTCCGAATTGGGAGCTATAACTGCTCGCGTAGGCCGAAATTCGCGACGCAAGTGACTTTTAAATGGCAGGGTTGAAGTCGCATCCCTTACAACCGAGTGATGTCTAAGAAGGCGTAGCCGACGTTCGCGTTGAGAATCGGATCGGCAGCAGCCATTCAAGCGGCCAACAAGCACGACCAGCCGAACGACCGCCTGTGGCCGGAAGCCGCCGGAAGGGTCCAAGACGTGACCGACAAAGAAATTCGCCACTAGAACCTCTCTCGCTTCAGCCAATGAACCCTCAAATCGCCTCAACCAATCTATCGATAATTAATATGCCCAGTTTTGTATTCAAACCAAAGCGAAAGGCTACAATGGAAGAGCCGCTCGATCCAAAAGTCTATGGGGTCCGGGCACAAAATTCTTTTGAAGCCAATATCTTCGCGTACGATCATGAAGTGAGTTGTGATTGACCGAACGCTGACTTTCTGTCACGATCGGATTGATTGAGAGGTTCGCTAATGCGCTTTGCGATGTCGAAAGGTATGGCTGTCATGGAAAAACTGGTGCTACCGCATGAGGTTCCCCTTATCTGGCGCGCTGCCTGTCGGTATCGGCGCTGCGGCGGTGCTGCGCATTCCAGTGCCGAACACCTGTGGACTGGCCATCGAATTGGGTCCACGGGGTTGGGTTCCGAGAGGTGGAAGCACGTCAACATTGTTCATTCAGGGCCTCGATGGCAAACAGCATTTGCGCCTGGACTATGGCTTCAATGTTAAGACTCAGTCTATCGACTATCACTGGAATCAAAAGGGTACTAATGCTGAGTTCGGCATCGTTGATCACGCGAATGCTGGCCGCTTTGGCTCCGCAATTTACAAAGGCGCTAAGTACTTCAAGTACACAGGCCGAGTGCTAGTTGTAGTCGGCGCTGCGATTGATCTCGTCTCTATTGTCCAGGCGAGCAGGCCGCTGAGACGCACTACGCAAGTGGTGACCGCTTGGACGGCCGCCGGTATCACCTGTCGAGCGGTGGGCGCCGGTCTCGCGACGGTTGGCACCTTTATCGAGCCAGGCGGCGGTACAGCATTGGGTGGTCTGTTGGGATGTGTCGTTGGGGGAGTGGGCGGGTATCTTCTTGGCGAAAAGGTTGGAGGAGTGGTGTACGACTGGGGTGAAGGCACTTTCTTTAAGCCGCTGCCTCTGACGGCGGCACCTTGATTCTGGACGACGCCATGAGCGGTCATGATCCCGAGAGTGGCGGAAATCTGCAAACAACTGTTTCTTACTGTCGCGATGCGTTGCCAACGGCGCTGAACCTGCGGGCACCGCAAGGCATTCCGCATGTTTTTCTCGGGTGGACCAACTATCCGCCTTTGGTCGATGCTGGCGTACCTCCCGCAGTGGTGCGTGTTTTTGCCACTGTCTTGTGCGCGCGTTTTTACCTGACTTTCATTGGTAATGTACTGACCAACGCCAATGCGTCAGAACAATGGTCATGCGTTGGCGGGACCTGGATGCGGACCCAAACACGCCTCTTGAGACGCCCTATTCCTTTGCTCTGCACGCAGAGCGTTGACGTCGCGCAGATGGCATTCGATCAAGGATGGACAACCGAGGGTCAATTCATTCTGCTTAGCAACGGACCCGAGCCCATCGCGTTCGATGCATTTGCGCTGCAAGGCGATGTCGATCGCGTGTTGGCTTTCGTACAATCGCACGACTTCGCAAGTGGCGCGTTGATGCCAGGAGTCGACGGCGCCGTTGCGGGACTGTATTTACGCGACGAATCGTTGTTGACAGAAATTCTTGATCGCGATCTCGTTAATGCATGCCAGCGCGAAGGCATCATCTTGCGCGGGACCAGTGCGGACGAGTTCATTATGCGGCTGTAGTGTTCGCAAAGGCATAGCCGACGAGGTTGAACGTCACCCCTCGACCCCGCATGACGTTCGATGTTGCGCGCCGAGACGACGTTGCTAATCTGAAGTGGTCGCTCGACGCGTTGGCACCAACGTCCGTTCTTGGCTGAGACTGTGTAAAAACAGCGATCTTTGATGGCGTGAGAGCGACGTAGGAAAAAGCGACCTCTCAGATCGCTCAGCATTGGGCGATCGTCGTAGTGCCGAGGGTCAAGCGACCCTCGAATGGCATCGCGATTTTGTTTTTACACAGCCTCGGCCGGAAGCAGATGCGAGTAAGTGTCGTGGGGCATAAATCCGACCAGATATAGGCTCGCGCCGCCAAGACTAGCTCGCGATCGCGATCGCCTTCCGCAACGCCTCGGCGAGCGCATTAAGCGCATCGCGCGAACGAGCGTCGCGAACCCGTGTGTGGAGCAGCACCGGCAGGCGCGGCAGCGCGGGCAAACCGAGCGCGGGACCGATCTCAACCGCGTCGAGCGGCAGCAAGCGCCGGGCAACTGCTGCGATACCGAGTCCTGCCATGACGGCGGCAGCAACTGTCAAGACGCCGCCGCCGACGAAGGCTTCGCTCCACTGCACCCCGGCCTCGTCGAGCAGACGGGACGACAAGATCCTCACGCCGCACGGCTCGGCCATAGTGACGATCGGCAAGGGCCGATCCAAGCGTTGCGACCAGGACGGTCCGGCGAACCAGCCGAGCGCCTCCTCCGCAATCAAATCCCCGTCGTCCCGCCCTGCATGGAAACGCACGACCACCGTGTCGAGTTCGCGACGATCAAAGCTCTGCAGGAGTTCACCGGACGACCCGATCCGGATTTCGATGACTAATCCCGTATCTCGTTCATTCATGTGCGCTATCAGCGCGGGCAGTTCCGGACCCGCCACATGATCGCTGATGCCGATCGCGAGGCGCTGGGGCGCGGGCGCCAGACCATCGAGCGTGCGGTCATGGACCTCGAGTAGCGAACGCGCCTGTTCGAGGAAGCGGGCGCCCTCCGCAGACAGCGCGACGTGCCGCGGTGTACGCACGACCAATCGATGACCGATACGATCCTCTAACCGCTTCAGGCGAAGGCTGACCGCGCTCTGGGTGGTGACCATTGCCTCGGCGGCGCGAGTGAAGCTGCCAAGTTCTGCCACGCACACGAAGGCACGTACGGCATCGATGTCGAGAGCGCGTTGAACCATCGGGTTCCGTGATTTCTGAAATCGAAACCGGGAGCTTGCCAGAACGATCGGGTGGCCATTAGCGTAAGGGCCCATCAACGAGAAGAGCACATGCCCCTGATCGACGTTTCAATGCGTACGGGAAAGTCCGAAGCCTATCGGAAGGCTATTCTCGACAGCCTCTATCGCGCGTTGCGGGAGACCCTCGCGGTTCCCGACGGCGATGGCTTCATGACCATCACGGAGCACGACGCCGCCAACTTCAGCTACGGCCCCGCGTTCGGCGTCGCGCGGAGCGACGACCTCCTCTACATCCGCATCACGGTCTTTGATACGCGCACCGTCGATCAGAAAAAGACCCTCTATCGGCGGGTCGCGGATCTGCTTGGCGAGAGCCCGGGCGTGCGTGCCGAGGACGTCTTCATCCTCGTCGCCGACGCTGCAAAGGAGAACTGGTCGGTCGGGCACGGCGTCGCACAGTTTGCGTAAGGTGGCGGCGGGACCGTCAGGCAAGTGCAAGGTTGTCTCCGCGATCAGGTCGATACTCGCGGCAGCCTTCGCAGCGACCCGACCACCTTCCGTCACGATGATTCTCGACACCACGATTGTGACTACGTCTGCTCCTGGCCGAATGCGCAAATTCTTCGCGTCACGCGGCCGGCGTGACTCGTCCACGGTGCTTCAGACGAATTTGCCGGTGAGCCCGCCGTCCACGACGAGTTCGGTCCCGGTCACGTAGGCCGCCGCGTCAGACGCGAGGAAGGCGCAGGCGTGGGCCACGTCCCAGGCCGTACCCATGCGGCCGGACGGCACCTGCCGGTCTCGCGCGGCCTTCGCGTCGTCGAGGCTGTCGGGCGAAAACATCCGCGCGACGGTGCTCGCGATCCGCGGCGTGTCGATCAGGCCGGGGATCACGGTGTTCGCGCGAATGCCGAACGGCGCGTATTGCTGGGCGATCATCCGCGTGAACTGGATGACGGCGGCCTTCGTGACGCTGTAGGCGAGGTGGGGATACCCCAGGTAACGGATGCCGGCGACCGACGAGATCGTGATGATCGCGCCGCGTCCGCGAGCGCTCATGTCGGGCAACACCTGTCGCGACGTCGCCAGCAGGCTGCGGACATTGACCGCATGAACGCGATCGAGGTCTTCGTCGCTGGTTTCCATCGGGCCGCCGAGCTTGCCGATGCCGACGTTGTGATGCAGCACGTCGATCGGTCCGAAACGCGCACGCATCGCGTCGAACACGCGCACCACGTCGGTCTCGATCGACACGTCGCCGACGAAGGTCGCGGCGCTGCCACCCTCGGCATGGACGAGCGCCGTCGTCTCGTCGGCAGACGCGCGATCGCAGTCCACGACGCAGACCGTAGCGCCCATCCGCGCGTACGTCACGCACGACGCACGGCCGATGCTCCAGCCCGGGCCCGCCGAACCGCCACCCACCACGACGACGACGCGTCCGGAAAGGTCGAGCGGCAACGCAGGCGGCGTCGTCACGATCACGACGCCAGACCGACGGTCATGCCGCCGCAGACGTAGATCACCTGACCCGTCACGAATCCGCCGCGCGCATCGAGCAGCGACGCGACCAGGTGCGCCACCTCCGAAGGTTCGCCCATGCGGCGCAGCGGGATCGCATCGATGATCTGACGGGTCGCCGGCGCGCCGGGCGGGTTGACGCGGTCGAACAGCGTTGACGCGATGGGGCCCGGACCTATCGCGTTGACACTGATGCCGGACGGACCGAGTTCGAGGGCCAGCGTCTTCGTCAGTCCGTGGAGGCCCGCCTTGGTCGCCGCATAGACGCTGCGTTCGGCCTTGCCGAGCGCGGCGCGGCTGGAAATGTTGACGATCCGGCCGAAGCCGGCGGCGCGCATCGAAGGCAGCAGGGCCTGGACGCAGGCGATCGTGCCCGCGAGGTTCAGCGCGACGACCGCGTGCAGGTCTTCCATCGTCACGTCGGCGATCGCCGCGGGTCGCACGATGCCTGCGTTGTTGACGAGGCGGGTGACCGGACCGTCGGTCGTCAGACCGGCCAAGGCCGCGCGCGTGGCGACGACGTCGGTGAGGTCCACCTGCACGAAACGCTCGTTCGCGCGGCGCGTCGACGGTGCCGCGAGGTCCACGTTGACGACGTCGTAGCCGTCTTCGAGGAGACGCTCGACGGTGGCCCGGCCGATGCCGTTCGAGCCGCCGGTCACGACGACGGTGTCGCGACGACTCACGACGCTAGCTCCGTGACCGTGGGCCCGTCGACGTAGGGAATGGCGTTCTCGATCGTGTCCCAGATGAAACGTCCCGACGGACTCGCCTGTTCCTCAACGACATGGGCGACGAGGCCGGCGGCGCGCGAGATCACGGCAAAGCCGCGCATCACGGCGGTCGGCACGCCGATCTCGCCGAGCAGGGCGGCCACCGCGCCGGTGGCGTTGATCGTGATCGGTCGTCCCGCGGCGCGATCGACGGCGGCCGACAGCGTCTCGAGCGCTTTCACCTTGGCGCCGGACAGTTGCGGCTCGGCGCGCGCGAGGTCCAGCAACTTGTAAGCGCGTGGATCGACCGGCTTGTGCAGGTGGTGTCCAAAACCGGGGACGGCGGTGTGCGTGCTCCGGTACTCGGCAGCGATGGCGGCGGCTTCCGCCTCCGGATCGGCTGCGGCCTCGATCCGGTCGAGGACGCGCGAACAGTTCTCCATCGTGCCGACGAACTGGCTGCCGACCGCCATCAGCCCGGCGGCCACCGCGCCCTGAAGGTTCTCCGGGGCACTCATGTAGATCAGTCGCGTCGTGATCGCGCTCGGCGTGAGTCCGTGCTCCATCAGCACGATCAGCACGGCATCGACGATACGGAGATCCACCGGCCTCGGCGGACGGGCGAGGATCTGCATCAACATGACCTCGGTGAAGGTCTTCTTGCCGAGCAGGTCGTCGACGAGATTCGCGTCGCGATAATGCAGTGACGTCAGGGTGTGCGTGCACAGGCTCGTGACCGGCGCGTTCGAAGGATCGGGTGCGTTCATGCGGTTCTCTCTTGGTAGGGAGTGCGTTGCGCGAGGACCTCGTCGCGCACGGCTTTCTTGAGGACCTTGCCGACCGGCGAGCGGGGCAGGCTGTCGTAGAAGTGGATCTGCTTCGGGGTCGCGACCGGCCCGAGCAGTTCGCGCACGAAGGCCAGAAGCTCGCCCTCGTCCGCCGCGCAGCCCGGTCTCAACTGCACCGCGGCCTGCACCGCCTCGCCCCACTTGTCGTCGGGGATGCCGAAGACCGCGCTCTCGTGCACCGCCGGATGGCGACCGAGCGCGTTCTCCACGTCGGTCGGGTACACGTTGAAGCCGCCGGTGATGACGAGCTCTTTTAGGCGATCCTTGAGAAAGAGGAAGCCGCGTTCGTCGAAGTAGCCGCGGTCGCCGGTGTGCAACCAGCCATCGACGAGGGTCTCGGCAGTCTTCTCGGGCAGCCGCCAGTAGCCGCTCATCACAAGATCGCCGCGCGCGACCACCTCGCCCACCTCGCCAGTCAAAAGCAGCCGGCCATCAGGCGCCATCACGGCCACGTCGCTGAACCAGGTCGTCCTGCCGACGGCGGCCCAGTTCGCCGGATCGGCGAAGTCGTCGGGCTGCATGGCGGTCAGGATCTGCGGCGCCTCGGTTTGCCCGTAGGTCGTGCCAAGTACGTCGCCGAAGAAGGCGCGAACCTGCCTGATCTTCTCGGGAGGCATCGGCGCGCCGCCGTAGATCAGGCGTCGCAGCGCGGGAAAATCCTGGCGCGACGCGCCCGGTAACTCCATCAGCATGTAGACCAGGGTCGGCGGCATGAAACAGAGCGTGCCGCCGCGCATCCGAAAAGCCTGGCGCACCGCTTCCGCCCCCGCTCCGTCCACCAGCACGTGACAGCCACCCTGCGCGAGGATGGGCAGTAGGTAGGTCGATGTGCCATGCGTGATCGGCGCGGCGACGATATAGCGGTCGTGTTCGTCGAGATCCCAGACATGGATCTGGTTGACGATGTTCGCGATCCAGGCGCGGTAGGGCTGCATGACGCCCTTCGGGATGCCGGTCGTGCCACCGGTGAACTTGATGGCCTGCGTCGCAGAGGCGGGGAGTTCGAACGCGGGTCGCGGCGCATCGTGGTGGCGGGCAATCGCCAGCGCGATCGTGTCGCTGCCGGCGGGTGCTGCGCCATCGTCGCAATGAAGCAGCGTTGCCGGCGCGGCCTCGACCAGAGCGGCGCCAGCGGCATCGACGACGATGATCGTCGGCTCCGTGGCGTCGACGATGCGGCGAATCTCCGGCGCTGTGCTGCGCGGGTTCAGCGGCACCCACACCTTGCCGCAGGCGAGCGTTGCCAGCAGCGCCACGATGTGCTGCGTACTGTTCCTCGCGCAGATCGCGACGCGGCTCTGCAGCGTCGGATCGCGCGCGACCAGGGCGGCGGCGAGCGCCCGGACCTGGGCGGCGAGATCGCAATAGCGCAGCGTCCCTTCCGGGGCGTCGATCGCGATGCGGTCCGGCCACTGCGTCGTGGCGCGCCAGAAGAAATCGATCGGCACCATCGCGGGTCTCACTCGGCCGTGACGCCGGCCGCCTTGACCACGTCGTGCCACTTCGCGATCTCGGCAGCGATGAACGCCCGGTACTCCGTCGGCGTGTCGGGGTCCGGGGTCGCGCCGAGATCGATCAGGACCTTTCGCACATCGGGCTTCGCGAGGAGGATGCCGAGCTCGCGGTTAAGCCGATCGACGATCGGCTTGGGCGTGCCGGCGGGTCCGCTCAGTCCGAACCATGACTGGACGTCGAAGCCCGGGTAACCCGATTCCGCAATGGTCGGCACGTCGGGCAGCAATGGCGAACGTTGTGCACTGGTGACCGCGATCGCGCGCAGCTTGCCAGCACGGACATTCGGCAGCGCCGAAGGCGCGTTGTCGAACATCGCTTGCACGTGACCACCGAGGAGGTCGGTGACGGCCGGCGCGCTGCCGCGATACGGCACGTGAGTCATTTTGGCCTTCGACACCATCTTGAACATCTCGCCGGACAGGTGAATCGACGATCCAGTGCCGGACGACGCGAAGGTAATGCCGTCGGGCGACTGCCCCGCGAACTTCACGTAGTCCTTGACACTGTTGATGGGCAGTGTGGCGTTGACGACCAGGATGTTGGGTACTTTCGCAATCAGGCCGATCGGCTGAAAGTCCTTCAGGGGATCGTAGTTCAGCTTGTCGTACAGCGTTGCGTTAATCGTGTTTGCGATCGTGTAGACATAGAGCAGGTAGCCGTCGGCCGGCGCCCTCGCAACGAGTTCGGCGCCGATATTGCTGTTCGCGCCCGCGCGGTTGTCCACGATCACGGCTTGCCCAAGCTGTTCGCTCAGTCTTGAGGCGACGAGTCGCGCGATGATGTCCGTTGCTCCCCCGGCCGAGTATCCGACAACGAGATGGATGGGCCGAGTCGGCCACGGTGCATCGGCCGCCACTGACGTCGCCGGCAGTTGCCAAAGCAGAGCTGTCGAGGTTGCCGCGAGTAGGATGCAGCGCTTGATCGAGAAGCGTGAAGCGGTCATGTCGCCCCCTTTTATTTTGTGGTTGGCCGCTGCGATGGTACGAACGACCCGTTCGGGTTCGCGACTCGGTTCGAAGCCGCAGGCGAATTGTCGTTCGAGCGACCTCGACCGGACAACGGCGAATGTCCGCTCCGCGTACGATTCGGGCCCGTCCACTCGTCCTTCCACTTCCGTGCCTCCTTCACGATCATCGTCGTCGGGCCGTAATCTGGCCCGCGGATTGCGCCTCCTAGAAGCGATCGCCGAAGGGGGCCGCGATGGCGTCCGGGTCGTCGATCTCTGTCGTGCGTGCGACCTCGAGCGGCCCACGGTCTACCGCCTGCTCGCGACTTTGACGGCCCTGGGACACGTGGCGATCCGGGGCCGCTTCAGGTACGGCCCTGGCCCGGCACTACTCCGGCTCGGCGGCGCGCCGGCCTCGTCACAACTTGCAGGAGCGCTCGAGCCGGTCCTCGCCGCGGTCAGCGAGGCGTGCGGCGACGCGGCCTTTGCGGTCATCCGCGAAGGCCGACTGTCGTGCTGCGTCGCCCGGCACGTGGGCACGCATCCCGTGCAGATTCTGTCGGTTCAGGTGGGGACACGGCAACCGCTGGGTGTCGGCGCGGCCGGGCTCGCATTGCTCGCTGCGCTCGAGCCCGAGGTCGCACGGACGGTCATCGAAGGGAATCGACCGAGCCTCGCGGACTACGGTGGGATGACGATAACGTTATTGAGATCGCTGGTGCAATCGACGAGATTGCGAGGGTGGTCCGTCGTGGGAAACCATGCTGTCCAGGGCGCGCTCGGCGTCGGCATGGCGGTCCGTGGTCCGGACGGCCACCCCGTCGCCGCCATCAGTGTTGCGGCCGCGGTCGAACGGATGACGCGAGCACGACAGCGGGAAATCGCGCGGATGATGAACGAGGCGCTCGACCGGCTGCAGCCGTTCGGAGTCCAGGCCACCGACCTGTCAAACTGACCTCGCATCAGGGGCAGTCTACAGGGCACCCGCCGGCGATCGCGCCGATGAACCAGATCCTGAGCGGCAAGATCGTCGAGATCGCGCATGCGCGTCGACGATTCGGCTATCGACGCATCCACGACCTTCTGCGGCCGGAGCATCCGGGCATCAACCACAAGCGCGTCTACCGGCTATACAAGGCGGCTGATC
>CAZZWS010000152.1:0-10290 GCA_964657795.1 Beijerinckiaceae bacterium | reverse complement strand
CGCGTGCGCCATCTGTCACGCGCACGCGGGCGCGGCGATCGCCCGGCTCGCCACGGCCGCGCCGGAACTGGCGCTGGGACGTCTGCGGATGCGTCGCGGACGCGTGACCGGCCGCGTCTGAGGTCGTTCCTCGACCGCGATCGACGGACATGATCGTCGACCGCACCGTCACGTATCATCGTCTGTCCCCCATCACCGACCTCATATCATGACGATCACCATCGGCGAACGATTGCCCGACGCGACGCTCCAGGAATTCATCGAAGTCGAAGGCAACGGCTGCAGCATCGGACCCAACAGCTTCCATGTCGAGGAAGCGGTACGCGGCAAGAAGCTCGCGATCTTCGCGTTGCCCGGCGCGTTCACGCCGACCTGCTCGGCCAAGCACGTGCCCGGCTTCGTCGAACACGCCGATGCGTTGAAGGCCAAGGGCATCGACGAGATCTGGTGCATCTCGGTCAACGATCCCTTCGTGATGGGCGCGTGGGGTCGCGACCAGCACACGGCCGGCAAGGTCCGCATGATGGGCGACGGCTCGGCCGACTTCACGAAGAAGGTCGGCCTCGAGCTCGACCTGACGGCGCGCGGCATGGGCATCCGCTCGCAGCGCTACTCGATGCTGGTCGACGATGGCGTCGTGAAGCAGCTCAACGTCGACGTGGGCGGCAAGTTCGAAGTCAGCGACGCGGCGACGCTGCTGAAGCAGCTCGGCTGATCGCGCGACGATGATCGGCCGCATCGTCGGCGTACTGGCCGAGAAGGCGCCGCCGCACGTGCTGGTCGACTGCAGCGGCGTCGGCTACGAGCTCGACGTCCCGATGAGCACGCTGTACAACCTGCCCGCCGTCGGTGAGCGCGTCACGCTGCACGCGCACCTCGTCGTGCGCGAGGACGCGCAACTGCTGTACGGCTTCGGCACGCTGGCCGAACGCGCGTCGTTCCGCGAACTGATCAGGATCTCCGGCGTTGGTCCACGCATCGCGCTCGCGGTGCTGTCGGGCCTGTCGATCGCCGACCTCGCGCAGGCCGTGACGCTGCAGGACGCGGCGCGCCTCGTGCAGATTCCCGGCATCGGCAAGAAGACCGCCGAGAGACTGCTTCTGGAGCTCAAGGGCAGGCTCGGCGCGGAGCTCGCGACGTCGCCGGCGCTCGCCGCGACGGATGCGGGCGATGCGGGACCGGACATCCTGCAGGCGCTCCAGGCGCTCGGCTACTCCGACAAGGAGGCGTTGTTCGCGATCAAGCAGGTCGCGGCCGGCAGCAATGTCTCGGACGGGATACGGCAGGCGTTGAAGGCGTTGTCGAAGGGGTGACGGATCGTGCGACCGCCGCGTAGGTTCGTGCATGGTGACCGACGAGTCGCGCGGGTGCTACCCGCCATCCTGCTGCTCGTCGTCGCGATGGCCGGTCCCGCTGTCGCTCAAACGACGCCGGCCCCGCCGCCGATAACCGCGTCGCCGGGCGCGACACGCGACGCCGCCCTCCGTGCCCTCGCGGCGCGGCTGGACCTGCCCCTGGTCGATGAGGCGATCGCCATCTTCTCGAAGCAATTGCGCCGCACGCTGCCGACCTACTTCGTCACCTCCATCGGCGACAACGTCAATCTCGGATCGCGGTGGCGTCCGGGCGATCCGACCTTCGACCAGACGTTGCAGCAGGTCGACCGCGCGCTCGCCAACGAGGAAGCCCGCAACGGCCCGTTGCTGAAGCTCGAACGCGGCGATCTGCTGTACGCGGTCAACGTGCCGTGGTCGGTCGACGACATCGCGTTCGTCGATGCCACGCTGCCGACGGATCCCGGCCACGAAGCCCAACGCGCGCTCGACGCGAAGGCCGCGCAGCAGACCATCGCGACGTTGAGACGCCGAGTGGCGATCGGCCCCGGCGGCCAGGACATCAAGACCGCGTTCGCCGACCTCGACGCGCGCGCGCAGGCGCAGTTCGGCGACGCAATGCTGATGCTGCTCGCGATGAAGGCTACCGATCCCGATCGCGTGCAGCGGCTGCAACGACTGATGGAAGCGGTGACGATCGCGCCGTCCGACGCGATCGGGCAGCGGGTCGTGGATCGGCTGTCGCAGCGGCTGCTGGATGCGGCGATGGCGCAGTTGCCGGGGCTGCTGGGGTCGGTCGGGCAATTGCAGTTCGGACGCTGACCCGCCACCCGGTCGCTCGGAAACAGGTGACTCGAAGGATTGCTCGATGCGTACGATCATCTTCAAGTGCAGGTGGATCACCACGTCGATCTGTCTGGCTGCGTTCATGACGCAGGCGCCTGCTGCGATGGCGAAGCGGCTGCCGGCCATGTCGATCGACTACGAGGTCCGTCGACTTCCATCCGCCGATCGCTACGAAATCACGTTGCGCTTCAAAGGCGAACACAGCGGCCGTTCGACGCTGTCGATTCCGACCCAATGGGCGAGTGCGACGCATGCCGAGCGCGGCATCGACGAACTCTCGGTGACGACTCCCGGTGCGCGTCTCGAAGACACCGACGCGCCGCAGACCAAGCGGATCGTGCATCGTCCCGATGCGATGCTGACGGTGCGTTACGTGCTCAGGCAGATCGCCACGGGCGAACCAAACATCACGGATCAGGCGGCGAAATTTCTGCCGGTGATCCAGCGAGGCTACTTCGAGTGGATCGGCTGGACCACCTGGGTGATCCCGACGGCCGACAACCAGCGCCCCGTGCGCATTCGGCTGGCGTTCAAGAATCTCCCGTCCGACTGGACGTTCGCATCGAGCTTCGGACTCGATCTGGATGCAGTCGCGTACGACGGATCGATGGGCCGGTTCCAGGCGGCACTGTTCATCGGCGGCGACTTCCGCTTGCGATCGCGGCCCGCACGTGGCGGCCCGGTAATCACCGCGGTCCGCGGCGACTGGTCGTTCGGCGATAACGCGTTTGCAGATCGGGTGGCGAAAATCGTCGATGGCGAGCGTGCGTTCTGGAACGACGACACGCAGAAGTACTACCTGATCACGCTGATGCCGCTCGCAGCACCGCCGAATTGGCAGGGAAGCGGGGGCACCGGCCTGACGCAGAGCTTCCTGACGCAAGTGACGCGCGACCAAACCCTCGACCGACTCGATCACCTGTGGACTCACGAATATTTCCACAACTGGAACGCACAACGACTGGGGCAGGTTCCCGAGCCACAGCCGCAGCTTTACTGGTTCAGCGAGGGCTTCACCGACTACTTCACGAATGTTCTGCTGTCGCGCTTCGGGCTGCAGTCGCTGGAGCAATACGCCAACGCTTACGACGAAGCGATCAAGTCCCTTGCGGAGTCGCCGGAAGGACGCGCAACGAACAGTGAAGTCGTCAAACGCTTCTTCACCGACGGCGACACTTATGGCCGTGTGCCTTATCGCCGAGGCATGCTGCTCGCGGCTCAGTGGGACGCGCAGATCCGAAGCGCATCGGCTGGCGCGCATTCCCTCGACGATGCGATGCGAACGCTGCGCGTCGAGCATTCGCATGGTGTTGAAGTCCTCGATGTACCTCGGATCATCCACGCCATGAAGTCGTACGGTGTCGTCGATCCTGCAGCGGATATCGACGCCCAGATCGAACGCGGCGACTTGCCGCGCCTCGTGAACGGCACACTGACGTCGTGCATCACCGTCGACGATGCGAAGGAACCGCGCGTCGACATCGGCTTCGATCTGCCAGGCTCCACGAAGGATGGGCCGATCGTCGGCGTCGATCGCGACGGTCCCGCCTACGCGGCGGGCATGCGCGACGGGCAACAGCTCCGCAGCTTCAGGTCCGTAGACCGGGCGTTGCACCTCGTCGAAGCCGGATTCGAGGAAACGCCGGGCAGCGCGATTACCACGGTCCGCTATCTCGCGCTTGGCAGACCGCTCACTCGACAGCACGTCGTCGTCCGCCCCGAACTCGACGACCAAGCACGTCGTGACTGCTTGGCTGCGCTGGGCGTCCATCAAACGTCCAACTAAACCCTTTAGACCGAACGACGGATTGTGCAGAAATCAATGCTTAGCTAACATGTGGACTAAGCGACTTGCGCTCATGCCTGACATCCCCATGACCACCGTCAACGTCCACGAAGCCAAGACCAACTTATCCGAGCTCATCGCCCGTGCCGAGGCCGGCGAGGAAGTCGTCATCGCGCGGGCCAACAAGCCGGTGGTGCGGCTGGTGGCTTTGAACCCGAAGCCCGCGAAGCGCGTCCTCGGACTCAATGCCAGCCCGAAGGCATGGATCGCCGACGATTTCGACGCGCCGATGGAGGATGAAGCCTTGTGGTACGGCGAGGTGTATCCGGAGCCCGCCGAGCAAGTCGCGGAGAAGAAGGCCACCTACAAAGCCAGGAAGCCGGCGAGTCGATGAGCACGCGCGGCAGCGCAAAGTCGTTCGTGCCGGCACGTTATCTGCTCGACACACATACCTTTCTGTTTCTCGCGCTGTTTCGCGATCGACTGCCGACTCGCTTGCGACCGCTGGTCGAAGACGTCCGCAACGACTTGCATGTCAGTCTCGCGAGCCTCTGGGAAATTCAGATCAAGATCAAGATCGGCAAGCTGGGCATCGACGGGCCACTCACCACGCTCGTGGCGACACAACAGCAGGAAAACGGCGTGGTCGTGCTACCTCTCGAGATCGCCCATATCGTGGAGCACAACGCACTGCCGTTGCATCATCGCGATCCCTTCGACCGTATGCTGATCGCGCAAGCCCGCGTCGAAGGGTTGACGCTCCTTTCGAAAGACGCGGCTTTCAGCGCTTACGACGTAGCCGTGCGGTGGTGATTCCGTGGTCGCTGCACTCATAATTTCGCGATGATCCAGACCGACGACCTCTCCGCGCGCCCCGAGCCCCGTGCGGACACCCGCGTGACCTCCGCCTCCGCCGCCTCCCCCAACGAGGAAGTCTTCGAGCGCGCCCTCCGCCCGAAGGCGCTCGACGAATACATCGGCCAGACCAAGATCCGCGAGCAGCTCGAGATCTTCATCGGCGCCGCCCGCAAGCGCAGCGAGTCGCTCGATCACGTCCTGCTGTTCGGGCCGCCCGGGCTCGGCAAGACCACGCTCGCGCACATCGTGGCGCGCGAGATGGGCGTGCACATGCGGCAGACGTCGGGGCCCGTGCTCGAACGGCCCGGCGACCTCGCCGCGCTGCTCACCAATCTCGAAAAGAACGACGTCCTGTTCATCGACGAGATCCATCGGCTGTCGCCGGTCGTCGAGGAGATCCTCTATCCCGCGCTCGAAGACTTCCAGATCGACATCATGATCGGCGAAGGCCCGGCCGCGCGCAGCGTAAAGCTCGACCTGCAGCCGTTCACGCTGGTCGGCGCCACCACGCGCGCGGGCATGCTGACCAACCCGTTGCGCGACCGCTTCGGCATCGTCGCGCGGCTCGAGTTCTACACGCCCGAGGAAGTCAGGCGCATCGTGCTGCGTTCGGCCGCGCTGCTGGGCACGCCGATCGACGACGCAGGCGCGCTGGAACTCGCGCGTCGCTCGCGCGGTACGCCGCGCATCGCCAACCGCCTGCTGCGCCGCGTGCGCGACTACGCGGACATGCGGGCCGACGGACGCATCACGTCGGCCGTCGCGGACACCGCGCTGAAGATGCTCGACGTCGACGCGCTCGGGCTCGACGTGATGGACCGCAAGCTGCTCGAAGCGATCCTGTACAAGTTCGACGGCGGCCCGGTCGGCCTCGACAACCTCGCGTCGGCGATCGGCGAGGAACGCGACACGATCGAGGACGTCATCGAACCGTTCCTGATCCAGCAGGGCTTCCTGCATCGCACGCCGCGCGGTCGGGTGGCGACGCAGACGGCGTATCGGCACTTCGGTCTCGCGACGCCGGCGAAAGCGATCAATCCGGAGTTATGGGATGCCGCCTGAATGTTCGCGCACGTGCATCGCCCGCCGCCCCTGACCCCCCTGTTCATCACTCTTCGCTCGTCCCCATGCTCAAAGTCACCAACGCCAAGACCACCGAGATGCTCGCGCTGATGCGCGAAGCGGCCGCCATCCTCACCGGCGCGCTGGAGATGATCGGCGAGCACGTGCGTCCCGGCGTCGACACCGTGGCGCTCGATCGCCGGGTCCATGACCACATCGTCCAACACGGCGGCGTGCCGGCCTGCGTCGGCTATCACGGCTATCGACACGCGACCTGCGTCTCCGTCAATCACGTGGTCTGTCACGGCATCCCCGACCGTCGCAAGTTGAAGGACGGCGACCTGCTCAACATCGACGTCGTCGTCGAGTGCGGCGGCATGCATGCCGACAGCAGCGCGATGTTCTTCGCCGGCACGCCGACGCAGCGCGCGAGCCGGCTCGTACGCGTGACGCAGGAAGCGCTGTATCGCGGCATCCTTGAAGTCCGACCGGGCGCTACGCTCGGCGACGTCGGCGCGGCGATCCACGCGCACGCCAGCGCCAACGGCTGCAGCGTGGTCCGCGACTTCTGCGGGCACGGCATCGGCCGCGCGATGCACGAGGAACCCGAGGTCCGTCACGTCGGTCAGCGCGGCACCGGCGTGCGGCTGATGCCGGGCATGACCTTCACGATCGAGCCGATGCTCAACGCCGGTGGTCGCGACGTACGCGTGTTGCCCGATGGCTGGACCGTGGTGACGCGGGACCGTTCGCTTTCCGCGCAATGGGAGCACACGGTGCTGGTCACGACCGAGGGGGTCGAGATTTTGACATTGCGACCCAGCGAGATCGCGTCGTGGAACGCGTTCGCGACGGGAGCCTGATGGTCGTCGTCGCGCGTCGGTCGCGATGACGATGCAACGCGCATGAACGAAACGCTCGAGCCCAACGAGCATCTGCGCTGCGCCGGCATCCCGCCGATCCCGCGCACGCTGGCCGATCGCATCGAGCGCTACACGGCGTTCGCCCCGGTCGACGTGGTCGCGTGGCACCCGACCCTCCGCGCCTTGCTGGTCGCGCGTCGTCATGGAGCGACGACCCAGCTTCATCTGCTGAACGAGCCGATGGGCCCCTTCGACCCCCTGACCGATGCGGCCGATCCCGTCTTCGAAGCGAGCTTCCGACCGCACGATGGTGCGTGCCTGGTCTTCTCGCGGGACCGTGGCGGGGACGAGGCCGCGCAGCTCTATCGCCACGACATGGCACACCGCCGGACCACGTTGCTGACCGATCCGTCGAAGAAGCATGGCGCCGCCGTCTGGAACCACGCGGGGACCGCGGTCTGCTTCACGTCGCTGTCGCTCGATCGGCACGGCGCGCTGTCGGAAGCGGGTGTCGTCACCGAGCTGTCGACGCTCGACCCCCGCGACCCGACGATGCGACGGACGATCGCGCGTCTCGAAGGCGGCGGCTGGCAGGACCTGCAGTGGTCGCCCGACGATCGCACGATCTACGCGATCGAGTACCGCTCGGTCATCGACAGCACGATCCGGGCGATCGATGTCGCGACCGGCGCACTCACGCGCGTGCTGCCGACGGACGACACGCGAAAGATCGCTTATGCGCATGTCCATCCGACCCGCGATGGACGACGGCTGGTCTATGCGAGCGACGAGACCGGCGAGTTCCGGCAGCTCACGGTCGCGGACCTGGCCAGCGGCGAACGTCGCGTGCTCACCGCGCATCTGCCCTGGGACGTCGTCGCGATCGAGCTGCAGGGTGGCTCGCATCGCGACGCCGCGGAACTCGCGTGCGCGATCGTCGATGTCGGCGGCCGCTTCGAAGCGCACGTCTTCGACCTCGACAGCGGACGCGAAATCGCGTTGCCGACGCTGCCTGCGGCGGCTCGCTCGGGCAGCATCACGCGCGTCCGCTTCGGCTCGGTCGACTGCGACGAGATCGCGTTCGTCGTCAACTCCGCGCGCAGCCCGGGCGACGTCTGGTCGCTGCGGTTGCATGCCAGCGACGAGGCGGTGCGGTGGACGGAGGCACGCGTCGACGGCATTGACACGGACGGCTATCGCGAAGCGGAGATCATCGACTGGACGAGCTTCGACGGACTGAGGATCAACGGTCTCCTCAACCGGCCGCCGTCCCGCTTCGACGGCAAACGCCCGGTGCTGATCCACATCCACGGCGGTCCCGAGAGCCAGGCCACGATCGGATTCCTCGGCCAGAACAACCACTTCGTCGACGACCTCGGCATCGCGTACCTGCAGCCCAACGTCCGCGGCTCGACCGGCTACGGCAAGACCTTCGTCACGCTCGACGACGGCGTGAAGCGCGAGGACTCGGTCCGCGACATCGACGCATTGCTCGAATGGATCGCGACGCAGCCCGATCTCGATGCGGACCGCGTCCTCGTCGCGGGCCGCAGCTATGGCGGCTTCATGAGCCTCGCGGTGGCGACGATGTGCACGGACCGCATCGTTGCGGCTATCGACATCGTCGGCATCTCGGACTTCACGAGCTTCCTCGAACGCACCGAGACCTATCGTCGCGACCTGCGACGCGTCGAGTACGGCGACGAACGGGACCCCGCAGTGCGCGCGTTCTTCCAGCGCATCTCGCCGCTCGCCAATGCCGATCGCATTCAGAAACCGCTGCTGGTCGTGACCGGCTTCAACGACCCGCGCGTGCCGTGGCAGGAAGGCGAACAGATCGTCGCGAAGGTGAGAGCCAACGGCGTGCCCGTGTGGTCGATCGTGGCCGACGACGAAGGGCATGTCTTCCGCCAGAAGCCGAACATCGACTTCGTCTTCTATGCCCAGGTGATGTTCGTGCAGCGTTTCCTGCTCACCTGAGGCTTCGGCTTCATCCCTTCGACGCGTTCCGCTTGCGGGTTTCAGCGCCCTTCTTCGCCGCAGCCGAGCGGTCCGCGGCGGATCGTGAAGCCGACGCCGCGCCGCCCTTCTCGCCACCCTTGTGGGCAGCCGGGTGGCCGGTGTGGGCGCCGACACCCGAGCCGCCTTGCTTGCCTCCGCCGTCGTCCTTGTTGACCGTCGCCCATGCGCGCCGCTCCGCTTCCTGCTCCGGCACGCCGCGGTGCTCGTAGCTCTCGGCGATGTGGCCCGCCTTGCGATCCTGCTTGTCGGTGTACTTCGACTTGTCGCCTTTCGGCATGACCGTCTCCTCGCGATGGGCGTCCTGGATGTCGCGGGTTCGACATCGCGTCACCACGGTGCACGCCGCTCACGCCGCACGACATCGGCCTCGACGCATAGCGGCATCGGACGGTTTCCGAACGATGGCCCGATTGCGGCGACACGGCCGGATCATGCGACATCAGCTTGTAGAATCGGCCGCGCCTCATTCCGCGACTTCGACCTGTCTTCATGCCCAAGCCCGCCTTCGCTTGCCTCCGTACGTTGGCGGTCACGCTCGTCGTCGTGGTGCTCGCGGCCTGCGGCATCCGACCCGCGCCGGTCGCGGAGACGCCCGCGCCGGTCGCCGCCACCCTGCCCGACAACGTCCTCGCGCCGAACGCGCACCTGCGGATCGAAGGCATTCCGCCGGTGCCGAAGGCGCTCGTGGCCGCCATCGGGAAGTACACCGACTTCAAGCCGGTCAATGTCGTGGCCTGGCATCCGAACCGGCGTGCCATGCTGGTTGCCTACCGCAATGGCGCCACGACCCAGCTGAATCTGCTCGATCAGGCGATGGGCACGCTCGAACCGGTGACGGACTTTCCCGATCCGGTCGCCAGCGGCAGCTTCGAGCCGAAGCACGGCGCCTATCTGGTCTACCCGCGCGACACCGGCGGCAACGAGGCCGCGCAGCTCTACCGCTACGACTTCGCGACGCAACAGCACACGTTGCTGACCGATCCGTCCGAGAAGCACGGCCTCGGCGCGTGGAACCATGCGGGCGATGCGCTGCTGATGACGTCGACGCAGCTCGACAGGACCGGCAAGCGCGACACGGTCACCACCGACCTGTGGGTCCTCGACCCGTTGCATCCGGAAGGCAGCCGCAGGGTCGCGCGCCTGCCGGGCGGCGGTTGGGAGGAGTTCCGCTGGCTCAAGGGAGACAAGGTCGTCTACGCGCTCGAGTACCGCTCGGCCACCGAGAGCATCGTCTGGAAGATCGACGTCGAGGACGGCGTGCTGACCCGCGTCCTGCCGTCGATGCGCAAGAAGCGGGACGCGTCGCACACCGTCTCGTACGGCAACCTCCATCTCACGCGCGACGGCAAGCGGCTGGTCTACACCAGCGACGAGGACGGCGAATTCAGGCAGGTGATGGTGATGGACCTCGCGCGCGGCACGCGTCGTGTCGTCACCCGGAACATCGCCTGGAACGTCGATGCCGTCGTCATGCATGGCGAGGACGGCAGTGGCGACGACGGCAAGGGTGACGATGGCA
>CAZZWS010000151.1:8979-10330 GCA_964657795.1 Beijerinckiaceae bacterium | reverse complement strand
ACTTTTGCCACGGCGACGCGTTTCATCTACCTGTGGGGCGACACCGGCTGCGGGCGCACGCATCTGCTGCGTGCCGCTCGCGAGGAGACGGGCGGCACGTACCTCGCGGGCGCGACGATGACCGCGTCGGAAATCGAAGCCGCGGTCACCGGGGACGCCCCGTGCCGGACGCTGATGGTCGACGACGTCCAAGCCGCCGACGCCGCGGCGCAGGAGGCGCTGTTCCACGCCTACAACGTGCTGCGTGACGATCCCCGCGGCGTGCTGCTCGTGACCGGCGACGCCGCACCGCGCGACCTCGCGTTGCAGCCCACGCGCGAAGACCTGCGTTCGCGGCTGGCCTGGGGGCTCTGCTATCCCCTGCATCGCCTCGACGACGACGAGAAGGATGCGGCACTCGTGCGTCATGCCGAACAGCGCGGTTTCCCGCTCGCCCCCGAAGTGCGGCGCTATCTGATGACCCACTTCGCCCGCGATCTGGGCTCGCTGATGCAGACCGTCGAAGCGCTCGACCGCCACGCGCGCGAGCAGCGACGCGTGGTGACGCTGCCGCTGATCCGCGACTACCTGCAGCGCGAACTCGCACCGTGCTCCTGATGCCCGACGACGTGCAGACCTTCATCCATCGCGCCGCGACCAGCGCCGCCACCGGCGCCGACGTCGCGCGCCCCGGCCTCGCGCTGTTCGACCTCGATCACACGCTGCTGCCGGTCGACAGCGACTTCGAGTGGGGCAGTTTCCTCGCTCGCAAGGGCGTCGTCGACGGCGCCTGGTTCGCGCGTCGCAACGAGGAGTTCTACGAGCAGTACAAGGCGGGCACGCTAGACATGACCGCTTTCCTCGAGTTCGGCCTCGCGCCGCTGGCGGCCCACGACCGGGCCACGCTCGACGGCTGGCACGCGGAGTTCATGCGCGACGTCATCGAGCCGGTCGTCGACGCACGGGCTCTCGCGCTGGTCGCACGGCATCGCGAGGCCGGCGACCTGTGCGCGATCGTGACGGCCACGAACGCCTTCGTCACGGCGCCGATCGCCCGACGCTTCGGCATCGAGCATCTCGTGGCCACCATCCCCGCGCAGGCCGACGGCCACTTCACCGGCGGCGTGCGCGGCGAGCCGTGCTTCCGCGACGGCAAGGTCACGCGCGTGACGGCGTGGCTCGAAAGTCTCGGCGCCGCATGGCAGAGCTTTCCGTCGAGCACGTTCTACAGCGACTCGCGCAACGACATCGCGCTCCTCGAACACGTGACCGTGCCGGTCGCGACCAACCCCGACCCGACGCTGCACGCGCATGCCCTCGCGCGCGGATGGCGTCTCCTCTCGCTCTTCGATGATCCTCAAACTGATCAGTA
>CAZZWS010000151.1:0-8964 GCA_964657795.1 Beijerinckiaceae bacterium | reverse complement strand
CGCCGCCCGGCGCGTCGTCGTCCGCGTCGTCCACTCTGCAGGCCGCGAAGCCGGTCGGCAGTACGACGACCGCCACGCGTCTCAAGGTACGCGCCGTGCGCGGCACGGCCCCGGGGCCGGTCATGGTTCCGCCATCGGCGCACGGCATCGATCCGAAGCTGGTCTCGCCCAACGCGACGCGCGTGACGAAGACGCTGCAGGACGCGGGCTTCAAGGCGTTCGTCGTCGGCGGCGCGGTGCGCGACCTGCTGCTGCACGTCAAGCCGAAGGACTTCGACGTCGCGACCGACGCGACGCCCGAAGAGATCCAGCGGCTGTTCCGCCGGGCGTTCATCATCGGCCGTCGCTTCCGTCTGGTCCACGTGATGTTCGGCGCCGACACGATCGAGGTGTCGACGTTCCGCGCGCCGGGCGCGGCGCCCCCTGCGGACGCGGCGATGGATGCCGCGCCCGTCGTGAAGCCCGGCGCCCTGACCGTCATCCCACCGGGACCCGAGCCACGACGAGGCGACCGCCGCGATCGACGACCGCAGGGTCCTGCGCAGCTCGCCGACGAGCACGGCCGCGTGCTGCGCGACAACGTCTTCGGCTCGCAGGAAGAAGACGCCGCGCGGCGCGACTTCACCGTCAACGCGCTGTTCTACGACCCGGCCACCCAGACCGTCATCGATTATCACCACGGGGTCGACGACGTGAAGAACCGGACGTTGAAGATGATCGGCGACCCGGAGCAACGCTATCGCGAGGATCCGGTCCGCATGCTGCGTGCGGTGCGCTTCGCGGCCAAGCTCGGCTTCGGCATCGACGAGGCGACGCGCGAACCGATCGCGCGTCTCGCGCCGCTGCTGGAGAACGTGCCCGGCGCGCGGCTGTTCGACGAGATGCTCAAGCTGCTGCTGTCCGGCCACGCGCTGGCGTGCCTGAAGCGCCTGCGCGCGGAAGGCCTTCATCACGGCATGCTGCCGATGCTGGACGTGGTGCTCGAACAGCCGCTCGGCGAACGCTTCGTGACGCTCGCGCTCGAGAACACCGACGAGCGCATCCGGGTCGGCAAGCCGACGACGCCGAGCTTCCTGTTCGCGTCGCTGATGTGGCACGAGGTGCTGACGCACTGGAACGCCAACAAGGCGCGCGGCGAACTGCCGATACCCGCCCTGGTCACCGCGATGGATCAGGTGCTCGATGCGCAAACCGAGAAGCTCGCGATCCAGCGGCGCTACACCTCCGACATGCGCGAGATCTGGGGACTGCAGCCTCGCCTCGAACGCCGCGTCGGTCGCGCGCCGTGGCGTCTGCTGGAGCATCCGCGCTTCCGGGCCGGCTACGACTTCCTGCTGCTGCGCGCCGCGGCCGGCGAGATCGAGACGTCGCTGGCCGAGTGGTGGACCGCGTTCATCGACGCCGATGCGACGGGTCGCGAGGCGTTGCAGGCCGATATCGACGCCGGAGCCGCGGGTGGCAGCGGCGCCAAGCGCAAGCGCAGAAGGAAGAAGAAGGCGGAAGGCGACGATGGCTCGTCAGATACGGATGAGCCGGTGCCGGACGTCGACCGTGCGCCGGCCGACGAACCGCTGCCCGATGTCCAGCGCGCCCATCGCGACGAAGCGATCGCCGACAACGCGGTCGACGACGGGATGATCGACGCCGGGTTAACCGACGACGGAGCAAGCGATCAGGTCGCCGAGCCGAAGCCGCGCAAGCCGCGTCGCCGGCGCGTCCGCAAGCCTGCCGACGCGGCATCGGGCGATGAGACCGCCACGCCTCCGCTACCCGCTGTCGATTGAACGGCGTTGACGATGGACATGCAGAAAGCATGAGCGAAGTCGCCCGCATCGGCTCTCCGGGAGCTGCGGTCACCGCGTTCGTCGGCGTCGGCGCCAACCTCGGCTTCTCTCGCGACGCCGTGCTCAACGCGCTGGCCGACCTGTCGCGCCTGCCGAACAGTACGTTCGTCGCCGCCTCGAGCCTCTACCGCAGCGCGCCGATCGACGCCGAGGGCCTCGACTACATCAACGCGGCCGCCGAGATCGAAACCACGCTCTCGCCGCACGAGCTGCTGCTCGCGCTGCAGGCCATCGAGACACGCTACGGCCGCGTGCGCACGACCCGCAACGCGCCGCGCACGCTCGACCTCGACCTGCTGCTGTACGGCGACGGCATCCTGAAGACGGCCGACCTGACGGTGCCGCATCCGCGACTGCACGAACGTGCGTTCGCGCTGCTGCCGCTGATCGAACTGGCGGGTCGCATCGCCATCCCGGGCCATGGCCGCGCGGACATGCTGGTCGAGCGGTTGTCGCATCAGGACGTCGAACGCCTCGAGCCATAGACCCTTCTCCCGAATCGCGAAACCCATGCTCGACAAAGTGCGTCACATCGTCATCGAAGGTCCGATCGGTGTCGGCAAGACCTCGCTGGCCAACCGCCTCGCGTCGCATATCCGCGGGACGACGCTGCTCGAACAGCCGGAGGCCAATCCGTTCCTCGAACGCTTCTACCGCGACAGCGCGCGTTACGCGTTGCCGACGCAGCTCGCGTTCCTCTTCAAGCGCATCGACCAGTTGCGCGAGCTGGGCAAGCGCGACGTGTTCAACGCGACCTTCGTCGCGGACTTCCTGCTCGAGAAGGACGCGCTGTTCGCATCGCTGACGCTGGCCGACGACGAGCTGGCGCTCTACCGGCAGATCTACGCCAACCTGTCGTTGCAGGCGCCGGTGCCCGACCTCGTGATCTATCTCGACGCGTCGCCCGCGTCGCTGCTGGGTCGCATCGCCGAGCGCGGACGCGCCATGGAGTCCTCGATCTCCGAGGACTACCTCGCTCAACTGTGCGAGGCCTACACGCGCTTCTTCTACCAGTTCGACGTCGCGCCGCTGCTGACGGTGAACACCGAACATCTCGACCCGGCCCACAGCGAAGCCGACTTCGAACTGCTGCTCGATCGCATCCGGCAGATGCGCGGGCGCCGCGAGTTCTTCAATCGGGGCGACTAGGCCCTTCGTCACTTCGCGCCGCACGACTTCTGGCATGCTGCGCACCCTCGCCGCCCGCCAGTCCCGATTCCCCACATGAAGATCGTCACGACCATCGAAGGCCTGCGCGACCAGCTCCGCGGCCAGTTGCGGACAGCGTTCGTGCCCACGATGGGCAACCTCCACGAAGGCCACCTGTCGCTGATGCGGCTCGCGAAGAAGCACGGCGATCCGGTGGTGGCCAGCATCTTCGTCAATCGCCTGCAGTTCGGACCGAAGGACGACTTCGAGCGCTATCCGCGCACGTTCGAAGGCGACTGCGAGAAGCTCGAGAAGGAAGGTGTGTACGTGCTGTTCGCGCCCGACGAGCACGAGATGTACCCCGAGCCGCAGGAATACCGCGTCGATCCGCCGAAGGCGCTCGGCGACGTGCTCGAAGGCGAGTTCCGGCCCGGTTTCTTCGTCGGCGTGACGACCGTCGTGCTCAAGCTGTTCTCGTGCGTGCAGCCGCGCGCGGCCATCTTCGGCAAGAAGGACTACCAGCAGTTGATGATCATCCGTCGCATGGCGCGCCAGTTCGCGTTGCCGACCGAGATCGTGGCGGCCGAGACGGTCCGCGCCGACGACGGCCTCGCCCTGTCGTCGCGCAACGGTTACCTGACCGGCACGGAACGCGCCGAGGCGCCGGCACTGCATCGCGCGCTGCGCGACGTGGCCGAGCGGCTTCGCGACGGGTCGCGCGAGTCCCTGGCGAGCATCGAGCAGGCCGCGATGAAGACGCTCGCAAGCCGCGGCTGGCGGCCCGACTACATCGCGATCCGGCGTCGCGGCGACCTCGTCGCCCCGGACGAGGATGCGTCGGATCGGGCCGACGCACTGGTGGTGCTGGGCGCGGCATGGCTCGGCGCGACGCGACTGATCGACAACCTGGAGGTCTGAGCGCGCAACGAAAAGCCGCCCGAAGGCGGCTCTGAGCAGCGGCGGAACGCCGCGCCCGACAGGGTATGACTTACTGCGCGGCCTTCAGCAGGACGTCGTTCTTGACGCTCTGCACGCCGACCACGTTGCGCGCGATCTGCACCGCGCGGTTGATTTCCGCCTGACTCTTGGCGAAGCCCGACAGCTGCACCGTACCCTTGTACGTTTCGACCTTGATGTTGGTCGCGTCGACGGTCTTGTCTGCGACGAACTCGCTCTTCACCTTCGTGGTGATGGTGGCGTCGTCGACATATTGTCCCGTGCTTTCGCGCGTCGGCGTCGAGCCGCAGGCACTGAGGACGACGGTGGAACCGATGCCGATGAAGGCAGCGAGCGCGACGGCGCGGAGTTTTGAATTGTTCATGATGACCTCGCTTGAGTTTGGAGAAAGTGCGCGCGCCCGGACCGACTGCGATCGACCGTGCGACGACTCGCCATCTTCGATGTTGATCGCCGTGCTACCGGTAGGACGACGACCGATCGATCTGTCGCCGCCCGGACCAACCGCTGCGCGTTCTTGCGTCGCCTCGCAACGGGCACGCGGATGTGTCGATCGAGAGGTTTCGCGATGACCCCGCCGGCCGCGATCACCGCACGCGGTGAGTTTCGACGGGGCCTCGGCCTGATCTCGCCCATCCTGCCCGGCACGGCGGCGTGGGGCCTCGTGGCCGGTGTCGCGATGGTCAAGACGGGCCTGACCATCCCGCAGGCGGTCGCGATGACGCTGCTGATGTACGCCGGGTCGGCGCAGTTGGCCTGCCTGCCGCTGATGGCCGCGGGTGCGCCCCTCGTCGTGACGATGTTCACGGCCGGCATCATCAACCTGCGCTTCGTGATCTACGGCTTCGGTCTGTCGCCTGCGTTCCGCGGCGAGTCGCCGCGCTGGCGCCTGCTGCTCGGCTATCTCAACGCCGACCCCGCGTACATCCTCTTCACGCCCCGCTTCGACGAGGATCCGACCCGGCCGCATGCGCGTGCGCTCTATCTCGGCAGCACGGTCGGCAACTGGACGACCTGGCAGGTCGCGTCGCTTGCGGGGATCGCGCTCGGCGCCCGCATACCGATCGAATGGGGCCTCGAACTCGCCGGGGTGCTCGCCCTCGTCGCATTGGTGATTCCGTTGATCACCACGGTGCCGACGGTCGCCGGCTGCATCGCCGCCGTCGTCGTCGCGATGCTCGGTCGCGACTGGCCGTTGCGGCTCGGCATTCTCGGTGCGGTCGCGGCGGGCGTCGCGGTGGCGATGACCGCGGAGACTCTGCTCGCACGGACAGGTTCGATCGACGTATCGGCGCAAGGTCGCCGATGAATTCGCTGACCCTGTGGACGACCATCGTCGCACTCGCCGCGGTCACGCTAACGACGCGCGTCGTGGTGCTGTTCCTGCCGACCCGGCTGCGATTGTCGCCGCGACTGCAGCGGGCCCTGCGCTATGCCGGCCCCTGCATCCTCATGGCGATCGTCGTGCCGGACCTGCTCCATCACGGCGACGCCATCGACGTCGGACTCGACAACCGGCGGCTGTACGCGGCGCTGGTCGCGGTGGTGGTGTTCCTCGCGACGCGCAGCGCCGCACTGATGATCGTGGCCGGCCTGGCCGTGCTGACGGCGCTGCGCCTGCTCTCCTGAGCCGAATCAGGCGCGCAGCACACGCACCGCGTCACCGCCGCGCGGTCGCGCGGGAAAGAGCTGGTCGAGCTGCGCATCCGGCAGCTGCAGATGCCGCTCGGCCACGTCGGCGACGACGCTGCGGAAATCGGTGGTGATGGCGAGATCGCGGGTCTCGTGAAGGCTCGATTCGTCGATGCCGGGCCAGCGGCCGTGCACCTTGCCGCCCGCGACGGGTCCGCCCATGACCCACATCACGTTGCCGTGACCATGGTCGGTACCCCGGTTGCCGTTCTCGTGCGCCGTGCGTCCGAACTCCGACATGACGACGACCACCGTGTCGTCGAACACCGGACCGAGGCGGTCGGCCAGAACGGCCAGCCCCTGACCGAGCGGCGACAGGCGATTGGCCAGCTGGCCCTTCGCATTGCCCTGCCCCGCGTGCGTGTCCCAGCCACCCAGCGCGACGAACGCGAGCTGGACGTTGGGATCGTTGCGCATCAGGCGTGCGAGTCGCGCGGCATCGTCCGGGAATCCGTTGGGCAGCGGCGCACCGTTGTTGGCGGCCCGCTGCTCCTTGTCGTCCGTGCTCGGGTCGAGCGACGACAGCACCTCGCGACGGGCGTCCAGCGATTCGCGATAGGTGCGCGACGCGGCATCGTCGCCGTCGTAGAGCTTCGCGAAGGCGTCGGCGACGCGCGGCTGGTCCAGCACGGTCGGCTTCAGGGCGTTCTGGCCTTCGGCCATCGACGCGACCGGAATCGGACCCGCGTAGATCCGTGGCAGGACCGACCCGACCGCGAGGCCGCGGGTCGGCGACGGCCGGCCCGGCAGCTCGCCGAGGAGGCGATTCATCCAGCCGTCGGAGGTGTGCTTCATGCCGGGCGTCCCGGACTCCATGTAGTCCTGCGCGTCGAAGTGCGAGCGCGTCGGATCGGGCGAGCCGGACGCGTGGACGAAGGCGAGCTTGCCGCCCGACCACATCGGCATCAGCGGGGCGAGCGCGGGATGCAGGCCGAAGTGGCCGTCGAGGTCCAGCAGGCCGCCGTCGCCGCCGGGCTGCGCGAGCCCGATCGTCGGCCGATAGCTCGCGTACGACGCTTCGGCATACGGCGCGACGACCGACAGCCCGTCGACCGCGCCGCGCAGGAAGATGACGACCATCCTCTTGTTGGATGCGGGCCCGGCGGCGGCCGCGGTCGCGGCCCAGGCGGAGCGGCCGACCGGCACGAGACCCAGCGCGGCGCCCGCCGACATCATGTGCAGGAAATGACGACGTTCCATGATGATTCTCCTAGAGTCCTCTAGCGACGCATGAAATCGGGACTGCCGAGCACCAGCGCGGCGGCGAGGTTAGGCTCGCTGGCGAGCACCACGCCGCGCGTCCTCTCGCCGATCGACGGGCCCAGCGTGTCGAGCAGCGATCCCGATTGCAGCGCGGCGATCCTGGCCGGTGGCTCGGCCAGCGACGTGGACATCGCGGGTGAGATCGCGGGCATCGTCGCGGACACCGGCATGGCGCTCGCCGCCGATGCGACCGCGGCGCTCGGTGGCGGTGGCGCCCGATCGATCGCGAGCCGTCCGCTGGCGAGCGCACTCACGAAGTTGATGCGCCGGGTCATCCCTTCCGGATTGAGCCATGCGGCCTCCGTGTTCTTGTAGCCGTCCGGCGTCTGGCAGCCGTAGAGCGGCATGCCGAGCTGCTGCAGCGTGCCCACCAGCGGCTGCACGTTGCGCACGTCGAGGCCGCTCGCGCGCGCCGCTGAAACGACGTATTGATACGGCGTCTTGTACTTCGCGTTGATCGATGCCGGCGACCGGAACTCGGGGCTCGTCAGCAACGTTCGCATCACTTCGCGGATGTCGCCGTCGGTCGCCAGGTAGCGCTGCGTCAGGCGCTCGACCAGTGCGGGCGGCGGCTCGTCGGCGACGAAGTACTGCGCGAGCTCGTAGCTGATGTGGCGCGCCGTGGCGGGATGCGTCGCGAGGACGTCGAACGCGTACTCGCCTTCCTGTTGACCGTTGGGCGCGACGGTGTGGCCGAGCCAGACCTTGGTGCCGTTGTCGTGGCGGCGCGGCGCGAAAGCGAAGAGCTGCTGGCTGTCCAGCCCTTCGATCGGACCGCCGCGGCCCGTGGCCCGCGCATCGAACGTCCAGCCGGTCAGCATGCGCGCCAGTTCGGTGACGTCGTTCTGCGTGTAGCCGTTGGGCTTGCCCTCGTTCTCGACGCCGAGCGTGTGCAGCTCCATCACCTCGCGCGCGTAGTTCTCGTTGAGGCCGGCCTGCTGCTTGGCCTTCTGGTTGACGGCGGCATCGGTGCCGGTCGACAGCCAGTTGTCGAGGTAGAACAGCATCGCGGGATGCTTGGCCGTCGCACCGAGCAGGTCACGGAAGTGGCCCAGCGCATACGGCCGGATCGCATCGCGCTCGTAGCTCGCGACCAGCGCGCGATCGATGTCCTTGCCGATGAAGACGTTGAAGTGGTTGTACCAGAACTCGGTCATGACCTCCTGCAACTGGCGCGGGCTGTCGATGGCCTGGATCAGCCGCGCTTCCGAGGTCTGGAACGCGAGCCGCCGGTACTCGGCACGGCGCGTCACGACGACGTCGTCCTTGATCATCACGTCGTCGGCGCCGGCCTTCTTGTCGGCCTGCGCGGCCTGGGCCGCGCGGTTGGCGCGCTGCTCGCTGCGATAGCCGTCGACCAGCGTACCGGCCGGCAGGCGCTCGACATCGAGTGCCGCGAGACGCGCCTGCAGCGCAGGGTCGACGGGGATGCGCTCGGGATGGAGCTGCTCGTCGATGTAGGCGTCGATGCCCATCCGTCGCACGCGATCGACATCGCCGGGCGCGGGACCGAACGCCACCCGATTGAGCACGTGGGCGATCAGCGTGTCGTTGTCGACGGCGGCCGCCTGTGCACCACCGGTTCGCGTCCTCGCGTCGGCCGCGAACGACGTCGGTACGCCGGCCATGCAGGCGATCGCGACCGCGAGACCCATCGTCGAGATCGCCCGCTCGAGCGCCGGGCGACGTGGTTCGTTTGCAGGGGATGGAATCCGCATGACGATGACTCGCTTCAAGAAGGGATCCGATCGATGGGCCACTTCGCCGGCCCGATCGGTCGGAATCACCATACCGCGCCTCCATCGTTCATGCTGTTACCGGATCGGACGGAGGCGTCTCACCGATCACGAAGCATCACGGGCACCGGCCCGACCGGGCGATCTTCAGCCCACCGTGCGGTTGTGCTTCTTGTCGAACGTGCGGGCGCTCTGGCGGTTCTCGCGCGCCTGGATGCCGGCCTGCTCGTTCGCGCCGACGTGCCCGTTGGCGGCGGCGCGCGCCGTCGCACGATCGACCCGCGCCTGACCGGGCAGGGACCCCACACGCTGACGAACCCGTC
>CAZZWS010000150.1:0-10439 GCA_964657795.1 Beijerinckiaceae bacterium | reverse complement strand
GGCTGCGGCTCGAACTCACGGCGTTGCAGCGGCGCCTCGCACTGCCGATGCTGATGATCACGCACGATGCGGCGGACGTAGAGCACTTCGGTGAAGCGGTCGTCAAGATCGAGCAGGGACACGTGATGCAGCGGACATCCGGCGCGTAGCCGTTACGATGCGGGCCCGCGCGATATCGACTCGAGGAACAGACCATGAAGACCAGCGCACGCAATCACTTCGTCGGCACCGTCGCCGCCTTCCGCAAGGGCGCGGTCAACGACGAGGTCGAACTCGCCATTCCCGGCGGCCATCGCATCGTAGCGATCGTCACGAGCGAGAGCGGCGAGTCGCTCGGGCTCGCGGAAGGCGTCGAGGCCTTCGCCCTGATCAAGGCCTCCTCGATCATCCTCGCCACCGACCTGCCGCCCGCGAAGCTGTCCGCTCGCAACCAACTGACCGGCACCGTCACGCGCGTCGAGCATGGCGCGGTCAACGACGAGATCGTGATCACCATCGGCGGGGTGGATGACGCCGCGCTCACTATCGCGGCCATCGTCACCAGCGTCAGCGCGAAGTCGCTCGGCCTCGAGGTCGGCTCCCAGGCAACCGCGCTGTTCAAGGCGTCGAGCGTGATCGTCGGCGTGCCGGGCTGAGGCCGTGACCGCGTTCGCGCTTCGGTTCCGCACGATCGTGTTGGCAGTCGCGTTCTCTGCGACCACGGCGTTCGCGGCCGATCTGCCTTCGCACCAGCTCGCGGTCGTCGGCCAGGTCGCGCAGCCGAAGACGTGGATCGTCGATGAACTGAACACGTCGCCGCAGCAGGAGGTCATCGTCGCTTCGCCCGATGGCCGCAGTCGCGTCTATCGTGGCGTGTTGCTGCGTGACCTGATCGCGACCGCGAAGCCCGTCGAGGCCGGTCGCTTCGATCTCCGGCAGAGCATCGTCGTGGCCCGCGCGACCGACGGCTATGTCGCGTTGTTCACGTGGGCCGAACTCTTCAACAGTCCGATCGGCGACGGTGTGCTGGTCGCGACCGCACTGGACGGCTCACCGGTCGGTGATGGCGAAGTCGGCTCGCGCTGGTCTCCGCGCGCGACACGAAGAGCGGACCACGGCATGTCCGCTGGCTGCAGTCGGTCGAGCTGCGCAAGATAACGCCCTCCGCGGACTAACGGAAGCCGGCGAGCGCGAAGCGCAGCAACGCCAGCAGCGGGAACAGGCTGCCGGCCATCAACACCGTCGGCCAGCCGCCGTGCGTGTACAGCGGACTCGCGATCAGCGACCCGAGCGAGCCGCCGATGAAGATGCTGGTCATGTAGAGCGCGTTGAGCCGGCCGCGGCTGTGCGCGTCGAGCGCGTAGATCTCGCGCTGGCCGAGCACCATGTTCATCTGCACGCAGAAGTCGAGCAGCACGCCGGTGGTGACGAGGCCGAGCACGCCGAGCGACGGCCAGATGCCGATCGGCCAGAAGCCGACGACGGCGAACACCATCGCGAGCAGCGTGCCGATGCGCGTGTGGCCCGCGTCGGCGAGTCGCCCGGAGATCGGCGCCGCGATCGCCCCGAGCGCGCCGATCAGCGCGAATACCGCGATGCGGCTCTGCGAGTAGCCGTAGTGCTGCGCGAGTTCGAGCGGCGCCGCGGTCCAGAACAGGCTGAACGACGCGAACATGCAGCCCTGGAAGAACGCGCGTCGACGCAGCACCGGCATCCGCATGAACAGCGTGCCGAGCGAGCGCAGCAAGCCGCCGTAGGTGGCGGTGTGGTTCGGTCGACGCGGCGGCACGAAGGCCATGAAGACGATTGCGATGACGATCATCGCCACGGCCGCGCTGCCGAAGACGACGTGCCATCCGAAGCGATCGGCGACGAAGCTCGCGAACGGCCGCGACAGCAGGATGCCGAGCATCAGCCCGCTCATCACGTTGCCGACCACGCGGCCACGCGACGCATCGGGCGCGAAGTGCGCGGCGAGCGGTACGAGCACCTGGACCGACACCGAACTGAAGCCGATCAGCAGCGAGACCAGCAGGAAGACCGCGGGCTGACGGACCAGCGCGGCGATGCCCAGCGAGATCATCGACACGATCGTCATGACGATCAGCAGACGACGGTTCTCGACGAGGTCGGCGAGCGGCACGATGAAGAACAGGCCGATCGCATAGCCGACCTGCGTCAGCGAGACCGTGAGACTGGCCGCGCGCGGCGACAGGTCGATGATCGGCTGCGCGTAGTAGATGTTGGCCACGATCACGCCGCAACAGAGCGCGAAGACGAAGACCATGGCTGGCGTCATGCGCAGCGTGGACGCGGGGTGAGTGGGAGCGTGCATCGGGAAGGGACTGATCGGGACGGCGCGGATGATCGCACGCACGAGCCGGGACATCGATCGGATGACGCCGCGATGACGAGCGCTCGGCTTCATTTCGCAGGTCGTTCTCGCGCAGGCGGGAACCCCGCGTCGTTGCCTGGTTCTCGGTGGCGTGACCGCGTACGCCGCTGGGTTTCCGCCTTCGCGGGATCGTGCTCGGCAGCGGCCTCTCCCTGTGGCTCGCGAAGCGACGGACCGAACGACGTGGCGCAGCGACCGGAGCAAGTCGGAGGCGGGTCGCATCGTGACGAGGAAGCGCAGCTCCGCGAGGCCATCGCGCCTGCACACGTGGCGCTGGCCCGTCGTGCTGGCCGTCGTGTCGATCGCCGGGCTGTTGTCGGCGTTGCTCGGCGATGGCTGGTGGGACGCGGCCTCGTGGTTCGCGCTGGGTCTGCCGGTCGCGGTCTGCGCGTGGTTCGGCCTGCGCGCGACGCGATGGCGGGATGACGGGATGATGGGACGGCAGGGCGGCGGGGCGCCGTCTATCATGGCGACCTCGCGCGTCTTGACCCCCGGACCCTCATGCCCAATCCGTTCAAGCCCTACCGCATCGACGACGATGCGAAGCTGGATCTGTCCCGCTTCGATCCCGCGGCCAAGGTGGTCCAGGACGACGCCAAGGACGCGCTGAAAGACGTGCAGAAGCAGATCGCCGACCTGCAGAACCGCCTCTACGCGGAAGACAAGCAGAGCCTGCTCGTCGTGCTGCAAGGCATGGACACGTCCGGCAAGGACGGCGCCACGATCGCGATGTTCGACGCGACGCACCCGCAGGGCGTCGTCGTCACGCCGTTCAAGGCGCCGTCCGCCGAAGAAGCGGCGCACGACTTCCTGTGGCGCGCGCATGCGCGGGTTCCGATCCGCCGGATGATCGCGGTGTTCAACCGCAGTCACTACGAAGCCGTCATCGCCGAACGCGTGCTGGGCCTCGCCGATGCGGCCGAGTGCAAGCGGCGCTACCGGCAGATCGTCGACTTCGAGCGGATGCTGGGCGAACACGGCACGGTCGTCCTGAAGCTGTTTCTCCACCTGTCGCCGGACGAGCAGAAGAAGCGCCTGCAGTCGCGCATCGACGACCCGACCAAGCACTGGAAATTCAATCCCAACGATCTCGTCGAACGCAAGCGCTGGGACCTCGACCTCGCCGCGTATCGCGATGCGATACGGCACACATCGACGAAGCGCGCGCCGTGGTGGATCGTGCCGGCGGACGAGAAAACGCATCGCAACCTGATGGCCGCGACGCTGGTCCGTGACACGCTCGCGACGATGGACCCGAGATACCCCGAGCTGCCGGCCGAATATCGCGATCTCACGGTCGAGTGATCGATCCCGCTTTTGTTACTCTCGAGTCCTGTCCTTACTTCATGATCATTCGTCTCTTCGCGGTCTTCCTCTCGTTCGCCGTTGTCAGCACGTCCGCTTCGTCGGCCGAAGGCATGTGGACGCTCGACAACCCGCCGCTCGCGAAGATGCAGGCGGACATCGGCTGGGCGCCCACGCCGGCCTGGCTCGACAAGGTCATGAAGTCCTCGGCGCGCTTCGGCGGCGGCTGCTCGTCGTCGTTCGTGTCGCGGAACGGTCTCGTGCTGACCAACCATCACTGCGCCGCCAGCTGCATCGGCCAGCTCTCGACACCGACCTCCGACCTGATCCGCGACGGCTTCCTCGCGACGAAGCAGAGCGAAGAGCGCACCTGCCCGGCGACCGAGGTCGCCCGGCTCGAGAAGACGACCGACGTGACCGCCGACGTCAAGCAGGCCACCGCGGGCCTGACCGGCAACGCGTTCAAGGCGGCGCAGAACGCCGTGCAGGCGCGGCTGACCTCGACCTGTTCCGCCGGTGACGACCGCTACCGCTGCGACGTCGTCGATCTCTATCACGGCGGTCAGTACCGGCTCTATCGCTATCGCCGCTTCAAGGACGTGCGGCTCGTCTTCGCGCCCGAGCGCTCGATCGCGTTCTTCGGCGGCGATCCGGACAACTTCAACTTTCCGCGCTACGACCTCGACATGGCCATCGTGCGGGTCTACGACGACGGCAAGCCCGCGGTCATCGCCGACTGGTTCCCGATCAGCGCGAAGGGTCCGGCCGACGGCGAGCCGGTCTTCACGACGGGACATCCCGGCTCGACGCAACGCGAGCTGACCGTCGCGCAGCTCGCCGAACTGCGCGACCAGGTGCTGCTCGACAACCTGGTGCGCACCGCCGAGTACCGCGGCGTGCTGCTGCAGTATCGCGCCGAGGGCGCCGAGCAGATGCGCACCGGCAGCAACGAACTGTTCGGCGTCGAGAACGGCTACAAGGTCTTGCGAGGTCAGCTCGCCACGTTGCTCGACGACCGCGTCTTCGAGCAGAAGCGCGCCAACGAACGAACGCTGCGCGACTACGTGGCCGCGCATCCCGAACTCGCAGCCAGCGCCGGCGCCTGGGATGCCATCGCGGACGCGATGAAGATCCAGCACGACCAGTATCAGGAGCGCGCGCAGATCGAACTCGGTCGCGCGTTCAACTCGACCTACTTCGCACTGGCTCGCACGCTGGTGCGCGGCGCGGCCGAGCGCGGCAAGCCGAATGCCGACCGCCTGCCCGAGTTCAACGACAACCGCCTGCCGCAGGTCGAGGCGCGCCTGATGTCGGCCGCGCCGGTCTATCCCGACCTAGAGAAGGTCAAGCTGACGTTCTCGCTGCTCAAGTTCCGCGAGTCGCTCGGCAGCGATGCGCCCATCGTCAAGCGCGTGCTCGGCAAGACCGCGCCCGAACAGATGGCGTCGGACTACGTGACCCGCACGAAGCTCGGCGACGTCGCGGTTCGCCGCGCTCTTTGGGACGGCGGCGCGGCGGCGGTCGCGGCCAGCGACGATCCGTTCGTGCAACTCGCGGTGGCGATCGATCCGGACGCACGCGCGCTGCGCGCACGCTACGAGCGCGACGTCGAGTCCGTGGTCCAGGCCAACACCGAGAAGATCGCGCAGGCGCGCTTCGCGATGGCGGGCACGTCGATCTATCCCGACGCGACCGGCACGCTGCGGCTGTCGTACGGCGTGGTCAAGGGTTGGGACGAGGCGGGCAAGCCGGTCCCGTCGTTCACCACCATCGGCGGCGCCTACGACCGCGCGACCGGCGCCGCGCCGTTCGCGCTGCCCGATCGCTGGCTGGCCGCACAGGACCGGCTCGACCTGAAGAAGCCGTTCAACGTGTCGACGACCAACGATATCATCGGCGGCAACTCGGGCAGCCCGCTGCTTAACGAGAGGGCCGAGCTGGTCGGCCTGATCTTCGACGGCAACATCCACTCGCTCGGCGGCGCGTACAGCTACGTCGCGAGCGTCAATCGCGCGGTTTCGGTGGACAGCGCGGCGATCCTCGAAGCGCTCGACAAGGTCTACGACGCCAAGGCGCTCGTGAAGGAACTGACGACGCGTTGAGGCGCTTGCTCGCTACCGCTCACGCGCGGCAGTAGACGATCTGACGGGCCGACGCCAGCAGGTGTCGGTCGTCGCTCCACACCTCCGCTGACTTCCGCCTCGGCCGGGCGCTGCTGCGCGAGGGACGTGGGGACGAGGTCATGCGGCGCTTCGCCGCAGCGTCGCGGCTGCATCCCGACTCGTGGGCGATCTGGCGTCAGCACGCCGAGAAGGACGCGCGCGGGCTCGCGACCAGCGCCGCCTTCCGGGATTGCGTCGATGCGCTCGGCGACCGGCCGTACCATCGGCCGCTCGCGATCGAGGATTGACGAGTTGCCTCGTATCCGGCACTCCGCATCGTCGCCTCTTCAACCCACACGGAGAACCATCCATGGACTATCGATCGCTCGGCCGCTCCGGCCTCAAGGTCCCGGTGCTCAGCCTCGGGACCGGCACCTTCGGCGGCAGCAACGCCTTCTTCGAGCGCTGGGGTACGACGCAGGCCGAAGAGGCCGCGCGGCTCGTCGACGTGTGCCTCGACCACGGCGTGACGCTGTTCGACACGGCCGACATCTACTCGGACGGTGAATCCGAGCGCGTGCTGGGCCAGGCCCTGAAAGGCAAGCGCGACCGCGCGCTGATCTCGTCGAAGGCGACCTTCCCGACCGGTGGCGGCCCCAACGACGAGGGCTCGTCACGCTTCCATCTGATCCGCGCCTGCGAAGCCAGCCTGAAGCGCCTCGACACCGATCACATCGATCTCTACTTCATGCACGGCTTCGACGCGCTGACGCCGGTCGACGAGACGCTGCGCGCGCTCGACGACCTGACGACCGCCGGCAAGATCGGCTACATCGGCGCGTCCAATTTCTCGGGCTGGCAGCTGATGAAGTCGCTGGCGACGTCCGAGCGCCACGGGCTTGGTCGCTATGTCGCGTACCAGGGCTACTACTCGCTGATCGGCCGCCATTACGAGTGGGAGCTGATGCCGCTGATGCTCGATCAGGGCGTCGGCACGATGGTCTGGAGCCCGCTCGGGTGGGGACGGCTCACCGGCAAGATCCGTCGCGGCCAGCCGGCGCGCGAAGGACGCATCGCCAGCGGCGGCGAGGTCGGCGGACCGCCGGTCGACGACGAGAGGCTGTTCGCGGTGGTCGACGTGCTCGACGCCATCGCACAGGAGCGCGACAAGACCGTCGCGCAGGTCGCGCTCAACTGGCTGTTGGGCCGTCCGTCGATCGCCAACATCGTGATCGGCGCGCGCGACGAGGCGCAACTGATGCAGAATCTCGGTGCGGTCGGCTGGACGCTGACGGCCGACGAGGTCGAGCGTCTCGATGCGGTCAGCCAGGAGACGCCGATCTATCCGTACTGGCACCAGAAGGGTTTCGACGAGCGCAATCCGAAGCCGACGCGCTGGTGAATCTGCGTTCGACGGTGGGCGATGCATCGCGCGCACACTCGGCGTCGTTCGCGCTGCCTGCCGTTCTGACCGCTCGCGACCTCGCAATGGAGACAAAGACATGACGACCCCGACGATCGCCGTGGCGACCGAGCCACCCACCCGCGCGTACGAAGACGCGACCTACGCCAAGGTCACGCTGCGTCTCGTGCCCTTCCTGTTCATCTGCTACGTGGCCGCGTACCTCGACCGCGTCAACGTGGGCTTCGCGAAGCTGCAGATGTTGAGCGACCTGAAGTTCAGCGAGACCGTCTACGGGCTCGGCGCCGGCATCTTCTTCGTCGGCTATTTCGTGTTCGAAGTCCCGAGCAACCTGCTGCTCCACCGCTTCGGCGCGCGCAAGTGGATCGCGCGGATCATGATGAGCTGGGGGATCATCTCGGGCTGCATGGTGTTCGTGAACACGCCGTTGTCGTTCTACATCCTGCGCTTCCTGCTGGGCGTGGCCGAAGCCGGTTTCTTCCCCGGCATCATCCTGTACCTGACCTACTGGTATCCGGCGGCGCGGCGTGCCAAGGTCACGTCGCTGTTCATGACCGGCATCCCGATGGCCGGGGTCATCGGTGGTCCGTTGTCGGGCTGGATCCTGTCGTCGTTCGACGGCGCGCACGGCCTGATCGGCTGGAAGTGGCTCTACCTCATCGAGGCCGTGCCGTCGCTGGTGCTCGGCGTCGTCGTCCTCGCGTATCTCGACGACCGCATCGATACCTCGAAGTGGCTCGATGCGAATCAGCGCGCGCTGCTCGCCCGCAACGTCGCCGCGGACCAGGAGCGCATCGAGAATCATTCGGCGCTCGGCGCCTTTCGCAACGCGAAGGTCTGGGTCCTGTGCGCCGGTTACTTCGGCGTCGTCATGGGGCTCTACGGCATCGGCTTCTGGTTGCCGTCGCTGATCAAGACGTCGGGCGTCACCGACAGCGCGACGATCGGCTGGCTGGTCGCGATCCCGTACGCGGCGGCGACGATCTGCATGGTCTGGACGAGTGGCCACTCCGACCGGACGCGCGAGCGACGCTGGCATATCGCGGTGCCGGCACTGCTCGGCGCCGCGGGCCTCGTCGCCAGCACGCTGGTGCCGCAGACCACGCTGTGGGCCGTCGTCACGCTCACCGTCGCGACGATGGGCATCATCACGGCGCTCGCGCAGTTCTGGTGTCTGCCGCCGGCGTTCCTCGCCGGAGCCGCGGCCGCGGCCGGGATCGCGCTGGTCAATTCGGTCGGCAACCTCGCGGGCTTCGTCAGCCCGTACATCGTCGGTCTCATCAAGGATGCGACCGGCAGCACGAACGCGGGTCTCTACGTGATCGCCGGAAGCCTGGCGGCGACTGCGCTGATCACGCTGTCGTTCCGGAAGGCGACCGTCGATCGGTGACTGACGGCGGATGCTGCAGGGCGATGTCATCCCGGCCCGGGCGGGCCGGGACCCGATCGTTCCTCGTCGATCACTTCGGCGTGTAAGAGAACTTCTCGCCGCCGACGGCCGCCTGCAGCATCGCGCCGCCCTTGGTGATCGTGAAGACCGTCATGCCCCTGAAGTAGCCGGGGTTCGTCGTGCCGACGTTCCTGTCGCTGGTGCCCAGGCCGGCGTTGGCGCCTTCGGTGCCCGCGCTGGCTTGCGCCGCGGCGGTCGCGGCCACGACCGTCGCATCCGCCGCGAACTCGAAGTTGCCGCTCGTGAAGGCGTCGAACGCCCGCTTGTTCTGGAAGAACACGATCTGGCTGTAGGCCTGCCCGCCGGCCTGTGCGCCGATGCTGACCTGCGTCATCGTGGTGTCGCCCACGTAACGGCCGTGCACGTAGACCCGCCCCGTGCCGTGACCACCGGCGACGATGAAGCCGCCTTCGCCGATCGTGGGAAAGATCGCATAGCCGTAGCTGTTCTTGAAGTAGCGAGCGCTGTTGTTGCTGTTCTTGAACGACGCGGTGGCCTCGCTAAAATCGTCGGCGCGGGCGGCGGCGGCGGACGCGAGGAGGGTCGCTGCGAGGATCAGGCGGGGAAGACGTTTCATGTGGGTTCCTTGACGATGCGCGGCGTGCGCAGGGGTGGCGATGCCCGACGGTGATGCGGTCGGGCGGAACCCGCAGGTTTGTCCTTCGGGGCGGCAGCGCTTATCGGACGCTGCATGGTTCGAGGACGCCCACAACGCCGGATCGGCCCGTACGGCCGTGGTGGACCGTCCCTGGCGTGCCGCGCTCGACTCCCGCCGCGTGCGCGGCTTCGCGGCCTTGCGGCATCGACGTGACATGGCAAGCCCCGCAGTTCGGCGATCGGCGTGTCCGAGGCACGGGCTGAACGCGCGCGGCGCGGCGCAGCGGGGCGGCCGTTCGTGGTCGGCTATCGGACCTCCGGGCCTCCGGGCCTCCGCGCGTCGGCAGTCGCGGAGCCGGTCACGCCGCGTGAACGGGCCCGGCCATGACCCGCGGCAGATAGATCGCCGCGATGGTGTCGCCGCGATCGTCGACCTCGACGACGAGGACGCCGCCGGCATCGCGCACCAGCTCCTCGATCCGTCGCGACTCTCCGTCGTCGCGCGACGCGACCATCGCGTCGTGCGGCACGAGGCCGTCGGCCTGGACGGTCCGCAGCGACAGCCGGACGTGATCGCGTTGCCGGTCGAGCGCGGGCGTCGATCCGTTCGCCGCCTCGGCCGCGAGCGCTTCGGCGCCGAGGTTGTCGACTGTCGAGCGCAGCGCGCCCCCGTGGGGCATCGCGTCCCGCATCCAGGTCCACAGCGTGATCAACGCGAGCTCGAGGCGCGTCGCGCGCGCGTCGACTGGCCACGACGGCTCGGATGACGGTCGATGATCGACCTTCACGAGCCGCCCGACCGCGTGCTGCAACAACGGGGCGAACCGATCGAGCAGCGCGTCGATGTCGACGACGACGTGGTCCTCGTGCCGGGCCGGTTCGTGGTCGCGTGCGACCAGCGCGCCCAGCCGCTGCGCTTGCGCCACGATGTCCTCGGCGGCCTGCAGCGCGGCCGCGGCCGGTCGGCGCACGGCGTCGTCGGCGGACCGCGACGCCAGCAGTTCGAGATTGCCGATGACGGCGGTCAGCCGATCGTTGAGCTCGTGCGCGAAGCCCGCGAGGCGCGGACAGCGCTGGAGCGCCGCCTGGGCGCGCTGTCGCTCGAGGTGGTGCGGCGTGTGGCGGGCGAACTCGGGCCGGCGGCGGTGCTGCAGGCGGTGGCCGAGCGCGCCGCGCGCGAAGTGCTGG
>CAZZWS010000149.1:0-10448 GCA_964657795.1 Beijerinckiaceae bacterium | reverse complement strand
GAGCATCCGGGCATCAACCACAAGCGCGTCTACCGGCTATACAAGGCGGCTGATCTTGCGGTTAGCAAGCGTCGCAAGACGAAGCGGCCGATGAGCGAGCGTGTGCCGTTGCAGGCCGCGTCGATGGTCAACGAGGCGTAGAGCATGGACTTCGTCAGTGACAGCATGGTCAACGGTCGACGGCTCAAGTGCCTGACGGTCGCCGACAATTGCAGCCACGAGTGCATCGACATCGCCGTTGACTTCGGCATCAGCGGACAGTACGTCACGAGGCTGCTCGACCAGGCTGCGATCTTCCGCGGCTACCCGAAGATCGTTCGGACCGACAACGGGCCACAGTTCACCAGCCGGGCGTTCATGGGATGGGCCCTGAGCCACGGCATCCGGCACATCCTGATCCAGCCGGGACGGTCGATGCAGAACGGGTACATCGAGAGCTTCAGCGGACGCTTCGGGATGAGTGCCTCAACGACCACTGGTTCCAGACGCTTCATCAGGCACGCGCCACGATCACCGCTTGGAGGCGCGACTACAACGAAGTACGGCCTCATGGGTCGATCGGCCGGATCCCGCCAGCTCGCTTTGCCCAGATTCAGCGCCGCCTCATCGCCGAAGCAATTCAGCAGCACGACACCAACGACATCCACTAACCTTGCAACCCGGACTTCATCCAAATGATTGGCACGGCTGAAGGGGGCAGGTCAGATGCGCTCGCACTGCAGCGGCCTGGTCCGCCAGTGTCGCTCGGTAGCAAGCCCTGCCACCATTGCGCTTGATCTCACGGCTGCCTGTCGAAGGCGCTCTGCGCAGCTTTGCTGCAATCGTGCGAATCGATTGCCCTGCAACGACGGCTCGAGAGATCTCCTCGCGCTCTGCCAGCGTCAGCGCGAGCCTCGAACGCCTGCGAGCCGCTGGACGGATGCCGCCCGTCTCAGCAAGCACGCCCCGTATAGACGTGTGCGGCCGGTCGAACAGGCGAGCGATCTAATGGAGCGTCGCCCCTTGCTTCCAGCGTTCCCACATCAATGCACGCTGGCTCTCGGTGTAGTTGATCCTCGGTCGCTTGTTCATCTGCAACACTCCTTCTGCCAGAGCAGAACTCAGTGTGTTGCATCCACCGGTTGAATCCGCAGCCGAAAGATGCCAATCGGCGATGGCCGTAGCAGTTGCGGCATGGTGGGCGGTTGCAGGATCAGCGACAACTCGGCTTCGTACGCGGTCAGCGCCGCGGCGGCCCACGCGTGGTCGCGCACCTGGATCGCGAACGACACGGCGGTGAATCGCGCTCGAAACGCGCCGACCTCGTCGGCATGACGTGATCGACGAACGCCTGGCTGCACACGGTGCCCACGTGCCCGCGTCGCAGGCCGGACAAGGCCGTGATCTGCTCGCGCGCTTGTTCGACGTCGGCCGCCTGCGCGCGCGCGTGCCGCACGAGGGCGGCGTGCGCTCGAACAGCGACGTCCCCAGCTCGCGCTCGAACTCCTGAATCTTGCGGGTCAGTGCCGACGGGGTCAGGTGGAGATGATCGGCCGTCTTGCGAATGGCGCCACTACGGGCGACGTCGACGATGCAGTTCAGACGCTCAAGTGTTTCATGTGTTGCAGTCCGAGCAACACCGTCCTGAAAAACAAGCAATGGATCGCAGCGCTTTTGCCTTGTAACCTCGACGCGACGCAACCCGCCGAAACAACCTCCTGCCTCGACGACCAATGAGACGCATCACCGGTTTACCCTGACCGCACCCGTACTCTCCACCTCCATCGCCACGGCTACAGCCGCGCCGGTCTTCACTTCCACCGCGCCCGGCCTGACCAGCGTCACGCTCGCCAGCGCATAGTCGGTGGCCGTACCGATTAACAGTTCACTGACGGACCTCGCATGACCTCTCCCAGCATCACGCTCAGTCTGCGCAAGAAGCTTGTTCTTCTGTGTGCCGTCGGCACGGCTCTCTTCGCATCGCCTACATCGGCGGTGCCAATCCGGTTCGACTACACCGGCGCATTTGTCAGCTACGTCGTCGGCGCGACCGGCACGTATCACATCGTTGCGTACGGCGCACAGGGAGGGGCCATTCCCAACGGCAGTCCTGCAGGGCTCGGCGCCGCAATCGGCGGCGACGTCCTGCTGAACGCGGGCGCGATCCTGACGATCGCCGTCGGACAGATGGGCTTCGGGCCCACCGCCGGATCGCGGGATGGCGCCGGTGGTGGGGGTGGAGGAACGTTCGTCGTCATGGGCGGGGTCCCCGTCATGATTGCGGGCGGCGGCGGCGGCGGCGGCGTAGGCGCCGGCGGCGACAGACAGGGCCAGGCCGGCCAGTCCGGTGGCGCGGGTGGCGTCGGCATCTATCCTGAAGAAGGATTCATGGGTCCGGGCGGGACGAACGGCTCCGGCGGTGCAGCCAGCAACGCGCCGTACAGCGCGGCAGGCGGCGGCGGCTTCTTCAGCGACGGAGGCGACAACCTCGATTCGCAAGCAGTCGGCGGCGCTGCGTTCCTGAACGGCCTCGCGGGCGGAGCGGGCACTAATGGCGGTGGGGCGGGCGGGTTTGGGGGAGGCGGTGGAGCCTCGACTTTCTACGCCGGTGCCGGCGGGGGTGGCTATAGCGGTGGCGGTGGCGGCGGATCGTTCAACGGCGGACTGTTCAACGACGACCGCTTGCTCGCGAGTGGCTTCAATGTCGGCAACGGCTTCGCGACGATCGAATTGTTGGCGGTTAACGGTGTCCCCGAGCCCGAAAGCCTCGCGTTGCTGGGCGTAGGTTTCATGGGAATCGTTTCCGTACGGCGGGTGCGGAAGCAGAGAGGCGGCTGAAGCAAAACGGCCCGGCTTATCGCGCGTCGGGCGAACCTTTGACAGCGGGCGCGGAAAGATCGTCGAGCTGACGAAATCCTTCGACAAAGTCATTGCTTGATTCCGGCGCGACACGGCGGAAAGACTGGCAGGGCGCGCCTCGCGATGCCGAAATCATGAGCATGCGCATGGCCGTCGGCACGATCGGCACGAACTTCGGCGACCCCACGCGACGTTGTAGATCGTCCTCCGCGGTCGCTTATCGAAGTCGCCGCCGTGCATCCGCAGCTCCTCGAATATCTCCATCGCGAAGCCGAGAACTTGCTGGCGTCGTCCTCGTCGACATTGGACTTCATACTAAGACGCAAATCGCAGGAAGAAGTCGCCGTGGGGTGTCGCGATAGTCTGTTTGTCTCACGTCCTCCAGCGTCTTGTCCGCTCCTGGCCGAGGCTGTGTAAAAACAAAATCGCGATGCTATTCGAGGGGTCGCTTGACCCTCGGCACTACGACGATCGCCCAATGCTGAGCGATCTGAGAGGTCGCTTTTTCCTACGTCGCTCTCACGCCATCAAAGATCGCTGTTTTTACACAGTCTCGGCCGGAAGCTGACGAACGTGCCGGCACTGGCCGCGCGTGCTACAGGTCGCACCTACCCGACCGGACCGTGCCTTTCCAGGAGTTCGACCCGCTCGCGCAGGGCGCGCAGTTCGGCGCGCAGTTGCTCGATCTCAAAGCGCCATACAGGATCCGGTGACACGCCAACCCCCTGCTCGGAACGGGGCTCCATGTTCACCGTGTCCGCAGCCGGGCTGACCAGATCCACCCAGCGCGACTCGCGAGTCCCGGCGGCGCGCGGCAGCAATCGCACCGAGGGGCCGCCGGATTCGAGAGAGCGTTCGGCGAGTTGTTGGAGAACGCCTTCGGCCGCACCGACATCGGCGAACCGATGCAATCGTTCCGTCGTCGCCCGCAGTTCAGCCACCGTCTGCGGGCCTCGCAGCCAGAGAGCGGCGAGCAGTGCTACCGCTTCGCTCGGCACCTTCAGCACGCGGCCAATGTTCTGCGAATAACGCATCACGCGGGATCCGCTTGATTCGATGACCAGCGATAGCGGTTTGAGCCGGTCGATCGCGGCCTGGACATCGATGTCCGATGTGTTCAGGACCGGGTTGCGGTTGTTCCTCTGGTTGCAGCCCGCCGTCAACGCGTTCGACGACAGCGGATAGACGTCGGGAACCGTCCGTTCTTTTTCGACGAGCACCCCGAGGATACGAGCTTCAAGCAGCGACAGTTGGAGATTCAAGGCGGGGCCTGCCATTGACGAAGATTTTCGGATTTTGCTCAGGCGTGCCGCGGCGCCACGCCGGCACAAGCGCGCCGGCGTCATCAAGCTGTAGGCGGTCAACGCGACCTATCCCAACTTCGTGCCGAAGGACGGCAGATGGTCGAGCGCTGGGACGTGGTCACCAAGATTAATGTGAGGCCACCGAAGGCGATCGTCAGCGCCTGACGGCTAGCTGCTCCTGCCTCCCAAATGGCCATCCAAGAGCGTGGGTGGGGTGGGATGGGACGAATCGATCCAACAACGATTCATTTCCGGTACGGCGTGCGGGGTTGGTGTGGGGTTGGCGGATCAGACAAATCCACCCGGGCGCACTTTAAAAGCGCAAGCAGATAAACACGAACTTCCGCATGATGTTTCATCGTTGCGGCGTTGCCCTCGTGCTCTCTTCTCACTAACCGCTGGTGGGTTGGGTCGCGACGTGGTGACCACACTCAGCGCCCTAATGAGCTGGTGCCTTCGTAGCGCCTGGCACCATGCAAGCGCGCCACGAGTCGACTAACTGTGTGTAGGTGGTGTCTTCGGCTTCTTTCGGGCTCGCGCTTACTAACCGCCGCCGAGGCAAGCAGATCAGCGACCTGACGCTCGCCACAGTCGTGCAGTTCTTTCCGGGCGTGATTCAGACGCCCCTCGCCCCACGCCGTCTTGATGACACGGCGGTTTTCGCAAGCGGGACGATCGGCTGTGGAAGCGGCGCGCGTTTCGTGCCGCTCAAGCAGGTCTGGCTGCCCGTTCGCGAAGACCAGGTTGCCCGTCTCTAACTGGCCCAGCCCGAGTGGATGACCAACATGGACGCGATGCTGGGGTTCATCGAGATCGAGGAGGATCTTTCGACGCCGTACCAACGTCTGGTCGACGAGAACTTCCGTGACGACGACACGCTGCGGCGATTTTTTGCGGCACCCGCTTCCATGAAAGGGCACCACGCCTACGCCAGAGGACTTCTCGATCACGCCGTCGACACGGCCCAGATCGTTGGTCGCGAAGTCGCCGAAGGTCGCAAGTCCTGCGACTTCGACACGGCGATGACCGCTGCCTTGCTGCACGACCTGGGCAAGACGATGGAGTACGACACGTCGGTCAAGGGCTCGGACCGGCTCGTTCCATCGACCAGGGGTGTCCTCGTCGGGCACAAGCTGACGGGCATGGAACTGATTACACAGGCGGCGACGCGCCTTCATGATCTGGCTGCGATCAGCAACGCCAAGGTGCCGGTGCTCACCGACGATCAACTGGCCGCTCTCATCCACGCGCTGACCGCCTGCCCGGCACCCGACTACGTTGGCCTGCGCAGCCCGATCACGCCGGAGGCGAACCTCGTCGCGGCCGCTGATCGCATGTCCGCCGACAGCCACCTATATTCGACCCTCGCTCCCGAGGCCGATGCCGGTGCCGATAGCTCGACACCCTGGGGACGCTCGCACTCGCACCTCGGCCGCAAGCGCAGCCGCCCCTACTACGTCCGGCAACTGGGCGGCGCCGCGGCCTAGACGATGACCGGTCGTGCCGGGCCGAGCCTTCGAGGTTCGATCGGCACGATCGCCATAAATCGATTCGCGCGACCGGGTCACCTGGTCGCAGCGTGGGAGCGATGAGTGGATGAGAACGCGGAAAGAATGCAGGAGTTGGGTTCCCGGTGGTTCGAGGCGCTGACCTTGCCGAAGGGCCTGATGAGCGAAATGACGGCAGCGGTGGGCGCGAGTCAGCAAGACGCCCGGGAGAAGCGGCAGCGTGAACGCGAAGCTGAAGAAGCGAAAAGCGTCGAGCCGGCCAAGCCGGCGGCGAAGGTGAATGCCGAGCTGACGATCGCAAATCCGTGGCCGTGGTGCGAAGGCGAGCTGGTTCGGCTGTATGACGAGAAGCAGCTGCGCGCGGCGTACACGAAGATGCAGCGAGTCGCCACTGCGGATCGGGAGAAGACGAAGAACCGACTGACGACGATCGAGCACATCGCTGCGCGCGGGGCCTTTCGTAAATGCGGCATCCCGGTCGACTGGGCGGCCAGGCTGACCGGGCGCAGCGCGACGATCGCGTCATACAGGTGGACGCAGATATCGCGGCTCATGCCGACCACCATCGCCTTGCCGGGGTGTGCCTTGTCGCGTTCCTCGAAGTGAGCGACCAAGTCGGCGGCTACGCTCACGATGCGCGGCTCGGCGCCAACGACCCGTTCCAGCGCGGCCCAGCGGCTCTTCAATTTCGCCCACTGATCCTCATCGAGCATCGCCCCGTCGATCGTGCCCCACGCCATATAGCGTTCGGCGTCCGACGACAGCGGGCCGAACAAAGCATCGGAGCCGTCCGAGATGACGACGATCTCGTTGTACTGGACGATGTCTGGGATCTGCTTCCGGTAGGTCTGCACCTGCCGGAACGCATCTCACACGTCGGCCTTCTCGTCGGCCGGGTTCTTGAGTTCAATCAGCACCTGTGGCAGGCCGTTGACAAACAGCACGACGGCGGGCCGCCGGTTCTTGCGCGGCCCGATAATCGCGAACTGGTTGACCGCCAGCCACTCGGTGCGCCCAGGGTCAGACCAGTCGATCGGTCGCACGAAGTCGCCGCGGGTTTCCCAGCGACCGCTGGCTCCACCGTCGCGCTGGTAGTTAACCGGCACGCCGGTAACGAGCAGCCGGTGGAAAAGGCGGTTCGCGGCCAGCAGGATCGGCGTGCGCAGATCCACGATCTGCTGGATGGCGTCTTCGCGCGCGGCCGCCGGGATAGTTGGATTGAGCGCCGCGACCGCCGCTCGCAGCCGGTCGACGAGCAGCACCTGGCGAAAGTCGCAGCGTGCCGGCATCGCTCCTTTCGGTGCCAGATCGTAACCAGAGCGCTCCTGCCAGCCAACGTCGCCGAGGCAGCCAAGCATGTCGCGTTCGAGTTGATCTTCGGTCCCGCCGTCGCTCCGCGAACGGCCCCGGATGCTAGCGGCGCTTCACCCAGTTGCGCCTGCAGGATCGTTCAACGCGACGTTGATGAAGTAGCTGCCGCGACCCGATCCAATGCTTGCGAACGATACCCGCGGCGGCGAGTGCATTCACGGCGGCGAGTGAAGGATGCTGAAGTTGCCGACGGTGTCGCATGGACACCGCGCGTCACCTCCTCCAATTGCGACGCTGATACAGCTTCGATCGGCCAGCAGAGCCGTCTGATCAGCCGTGCGGCAGCGCCGCTATCCAGGCTTCGACGTCGGCACGGCGGAAGCGCAGGGATCGTCCGATGACGATAGCCGGTGGCAGGAGCTCCGGCGAACGACTCCGGTCGCTGCGCAGCGTCGCGACGCTTCTTTGAAGGATTGGCGCGAGATCTTCCAGGGTCAACAGCACGTCCATGACGTCCTCATCGGTTGCCGAGTGTTCGTCGAGAACAGCGGCTCGCGCGACTCGCTGAGTCGCGCATCACCGATCGGTGTGCTGGACGCCTTCCTCCGCGCGCGAACAGCGCGGCCTACGGCGGGTCGTTAACCCATGATGGCGGTCTTGATTACGGCGGAAGCGGGCCCGATCAGAACCACGCACCGACATCACAGCATCGCAGGGGACTCGGTGTCCTCTGGGCTCGAGACGGCCTCCGACTCCAGCTTGCTGGGCAACCGGCGCAAAGATCCTCGCAACTCAAGCACGACTCACTATCGTCGGCGGGTGCGAGAAAACCTTGCGGCAAACAGGAAGTCTTTTTTTCAACGGTGGGAGTCATGCCACGCGCCACTACAAGATCGAGGGCTCGTCCCAAATTTGTCCCAATCATCCCGCCAAAAGCCGCAATCTGCTGCACTGCACCGCAAACTGCCGCTCTCGTAACTACTTCATTCAAAACAGAATTATGGTGCCGCTGGACGGAATCGAACTGTCGACCTTCGCATTACGAATGCGCTGCTCTACCAACTGAGCTACAGCGGCGTGCTGCCGAGGGCGCGATTATACGGACGCCGTCGAACCGTGCAAACGCCGTGCGTCGGCGGTGTTGTACCGCCCACGATTTTCTCCGCGCGTCCCTCTCAATTTTCGGCGTCCGGCTGTGCGGCCGGAACGGCCTTGCTGAACGCCTCCAGCGCCATGCAGGTCTCGAAGATGCGCATCGTCGTCGGCATCCCCGAGAGATCGCACTTGAAGCGCTGCGCGTTGAAGATCTGCGGGACCAGCGTGAGGTCGGCCAGCGTCGGCGTGTCGCCGTGGCAGAAGCGGCCTGTCGACGGCGACGACGCGACCTGCGTTTCGAACGCGCCGAGGCCGACCTCGACCCAGTGCCGATACCACGCGTCCTTCGCGGCCTCGTCGACCTTCAACACCTGCGTGAGATAGCGCAGCACGCGGAGATTGTTGATCGGATGGATCTCGCAGGCGATGGCGAGCGCCAGCGCACGCGCGCGCGCGCGTCCGGTCGCGTCGTGGGGCAGCAACGGCGGCTCGGGATGCGTCTCGTCGAGGTATTCGATGATGGCAAGGGACTGCGTGATCGTCAGAGGCGGGTCGCGCGTGTCGTCCAGCATCACGGGCACCAGCGCATCCGGATTGAGCGCCTTGAAGTCCGCCGAGTGCTGCTCGCCTCCGTGCCGCGTGAGATGGATCGGTCGGTAATCGAAATCGAGGCCCTTCAGGTTCATCGCGATCCGGACGCGGAACGAGGCGGAGCTGCGGAAGTAGCCGTAGAGCTGCATCGTCGGCCGCGTCAGTGCTGGATCGAACCGATGCTGCTGCCGCGATCCGCGTTGCCGCCCAGGCCGGAGGGCAGCGGGAAGCGCACGTTCTCTTCGACGCCCGACAGCTTGCGGACCGCGCGAATGCCGTGATGCTTCAGCGTTGCGATCAGTTCCGTCACCAGCAACTCGGGGGCCGAAGCGCCCGCGGTGATGCCGACCCGCTCCTTGCCGATCAGCCAGGCCGGGTCGAGCTCACCGGCGTTCTCGATCAGATGCGCTTCCACGCCCATCCGCTCGCCGACTTCGCGCAGCCGGCTGCTGTTGGAGCTCGACGGGCTGCCGATGACCAGGATCAGATCGCATTGCGGCGCCATGAACTTGACCGCGTCCTGACGGTTCTGCGTGGCGTAGCAGATGTCGCCGCGCTTCGGCTCGAGGATGGACGGGAAACGGCGCTTCAGCGCGCTGACGACCTCGGCCGCATCGTCCATCGACAGCGTGGTCTGCGTGACGTAAGCCAGACGGCCGGGATCGCGCACCTGCAGCCGTTCGACATCGCCGACGTTCTCCACCAGATGGATACCGCCTTCGGCCTGCCCCATCGTGCCTTCGACCTCGGGGTGGCCCTTGTGACCGACCATGATGATCTCGCGGCCATCGCTCTGCATCTTCGCGACCTCGACGTGCACCTTCGTCACCAGAGGACAGGTGGCATCGAAGACCTTGAGGCCGAGTTCGCCGGCTTCGGCGCGCACCGCCTGCGACACGCCATGGGCGCTGAAGACCACCGTGTGTCCGGCCGGCACGTCGTTCAGATCCTCGATGAAGATCGCGCCCTTCTTGCGGAGATCCTCCACGACGTATTGGTTGTGGACGATCTCGTGACGCACGTAGATCGGGGCGCCGAACTGCGCGATGGCGCGTTCGACGATTTCGATGGCTCGATCGACGCCGGCACAGAAGCCGCGCGGCTGGGCGAGCACCATCTCGCGTTCGGTAGCGTCGGCACTACCCTCGGCCCCGTCGTCGATGCGGTCGTCAGCGCGCGGCCGGCGTTCTTCGATTTCAATCATCACAGTATTCCCAGAATTTGCACCTCGAACCGCACCGCCTGTCCCGCCAGCGGATGGTTGAAGTCGAAGATCGCATCGGCGTTGTCGAGCGAGCGGAAAACCCCTGCATAGCGTCCCCCACCCGGCGCATTGAACTCCACCACGTCGCCCGGTGAATAATCGGTCATGCCGCTTTCAGATTCGAGCACGGTCCGCGACAGCCGCTGCACGAGGTCAGGATTGCGGGGTCCGAAAGCCTCGCCAGGCGACAACGCGAAGACACGATGCGCACCCACCGTCAGACCCAGCAACCGTTCCTCGAGCGCGGGCGAAAGCTGTCCGCCGCCGAGCTGCAACGTCGCAGGTCGCGAGCCGAACGTGCTGACCACGTCGGCATCGTCGAGCGGCCCATCGACGCTCGCCACCGTACCCACGCTGTCGGCATGACCGGCGGCGTCGAGGCTGACGCGGTAGTGCAGTGTCAGGTAGGAGTCGGCGCGGACCGCGATCGGCGTTTCGGACTGGAGCATGCGATGGCTGGTGATCGGCGACCTCGCGGACGCCAGGAACGGATGCAGCGGAAAGGATGGCATGGAGCGACGACACCATCGACGACAC
>CAZZWS010000148.1:0-10515 GCA_964657795.1 Beijerinckiaceae bacterium | reverse complement strand
CTGCTTGTAGAGGAACGACCGGCTGCGATCCGCTGCCCTGCAGCCATGCGCGTTGAGAATTGGCAGGCGCGGCCGTACGAAACCACATGCCGCCCGCCACCCGTTGCAGATGTTCCGCAGCGACAGGTCGGCACGGCAGCGGGCCGTGCGACAGTACGTCGAGAAGACCGGGCTCGTCGAGGGGGCGGCCGGCAACGTAGCGCGCGCCAACATCGAAGCGACCTGCATCGCGCGACCACCAGGCGGCCAAGCGACCGGCGTCGGGCCACGGAAGGTCCGCATCGAGATCGAGCTCCGGAATCGCTTCCGATCGATCGTCGATGCTGTCACGCGATGCATTCGGCAGCGCTCTCCAGGCATCCCGGTCCGGGTCGGTGCCGCAGATCGCCATGACGGCCGAGGCGGCGAGGCGCGCCCATTCGGGTCGCTTGGTCGCGCCGATCAGGAACGGGACTGCCTGGACGCTACCGACCCAGCCGAGCGCTTCGAAGCCGAGCCGCGTCGGCGTCTTCGCCAGTATCGAAACCACACCACGCGCGACGTCGGGATGATGAAGACAGAGACCTCGAAGCGCAGACCTGCGCAACGCATCGGCACTTCCGTCGGAACGATCGATCGAAACGAGTTCCTGAAGCACTTGCGCCGCTCGCGCGCGCAGGTTTGGATCGGCGCCAGCCTCGAACAGGCTAGCCGCTTCGGCGGCCCGCAGCCGCACCGAGGATGATTTATGGCCTAGCAAACTCGCATCGCCGCCGCTGAAGAGTCCGCATTGCGACTTCGACTGCAGCGCCGCCGCGATCTCCTGGTCGTCGATCGAATCGGTCAATGCGCCATCGATCGTCTCCGCGGCGAAAGCGCGGTCGTCTCGACAGCGCAGGCCGGCCAGCGTCAGGCGCCGGGTGACGGGCAGGCGTCGCATGACTTGGCGCCAGAATGTGCTGGGACGGGCCCACGACAACGCCGCGTCGAATGCCACTGCAAGACCGGGCAGCACGCCGCTCAGATCGCGGCACGAGTCCAGCAGTCCCTCGTTCTCGGCGTCGATCGCATGCACTACCAATGCGAAGACTTCATGGCTTCGCAGCGGCTCCCTCAGCATGCCGCTCACGTGACGGTCGACTTCGCTTCCGAGCGAGCGCAGCACACAAAGGGCTTCGCCCGCGCCGACGAGCGCGTCGTCGTAGAACTCCAGGTCTGCGAAGACGCTTCCCGGCAGGCACAGCTGGCGCGGCCGCCGCTTCCAGCCGAGCGCCAGCAGGTCGACGTAGTGGTCGACGAGCGCTGGGGAAGTCGTGCCGATGAAACCCAGGGTCATCGATCAGCCGCAGATGATGCTCGCATATGGCGATGCCGCCGTCGGCAGGTTGCGACGGGTCGCCCGTTGCGGCGTGACGCGAAGCTCACGCATGAGGCCTTCAGAAGGCAGACCATATACGCGAGTCGGGATTCATCTTTTCGTTTGCGAGGATCGCGGCATCGCGCCCTGCGATCGCGTCCCGCTCCATGGCCCAATGCGATTCGAGTGGGTGATTCCTTTCCGTCACCTCGAAGAGGTAATGCGGCAGGTGCGCTTCGCTCAGGAACAGCTCGGGCTCATCGGTCAGGCGAACGAGCGGATACTCACCGTTCCCGTCCAGGTTTGATACGTAGAAGAACAAGCGCTGATCCCCCGAATGGCTGATCTCGACGAGAGCTGGCTGCCCCGCATCCATCCACAACGAAATGTCTTTCGGAATCCTGTCGAACTGTGTCGCAAACCATCCGCGCATGATGGCGTCCACATTTTGAGAGGGGATCGTTCCGGTCCGCGCGAGCGATTCCAAGACCGAGGCCATCAGTGGCGCGCCACCGACCTTGAGCGAGAAGTTTCTATCTAGCAGCAAAATTCGTTTCAGACTTTCCGGCAAGGGAGCTTTCCCGGTTCCATCACCGAACCTCGGAAATGCGAGTGACGCCACCTCTGCGGTCGACATGGGAATCCGCTTGCGTGTTCGCGTTCGAACTAAGCAAGGAAGCCCTGAAATCACTCGCTGTAATCGTCATGAGAGGCGGTGTGTCCAGAGATGATGCATCCGGTGGTAGGTCAACCTGTCGTGCATCAGCACGTCCGCCTCTCAGTCGAACCGACTGACCCAGTCGCATGTTGTTTGCAGCTTGTCCCGTCCGGCCGGCACCCTGAACAATCCTTCCTCATAACCGTGGAAGCGGACCGACTTGGTCAATCGTGCAGCCACCTGATACGGTGCCGGGACGTCCCCTCGTTGCGCGTCACCCAGGCGCGGGGCGGGCCCGGCCTGGATGACGGCGCCACCGTGATAAACATGCAACCGGCAGTGCGGCTCGAGGCTTCTCCGCAGAGCGTCCGGGCCGCCCAATTGCCCGACGATCGGATCGGAAAGCACCGTAAGCCAGTTCACACACTTGATCCTGTCGTGAACTTTCGCCGCCTCCATCGTGAAGGAGATCGGATCCGGAAAGTCGAAGCCCGGGAAGCGCTCCAGCATCTGCACGGCGAGCCGACTGTTCTGCGACATTCCCGACGCTACGATGAACGTGAATCCAGCGGAACCATGTGCAGGCTGCGCGATCGCGCTCCAGCGCAGGACTGACGCCGGCAACAGGTCGAACCGCAGAAGCCCATCCGCTGAACATAACGGCATCGTTGCATGGAAGAAACCGAGTCGCGTGTCGCTTGCTCTACTAACCAATACATCGGCGGAATACGGATCGATATCGTCTTTCTCCAGACCGATATCGACTGATCCGTACAAGGCACTCGAGTGCCCTGTTTCGCTCGGAAATCGATCGATGTCGTCGCGAATCATCTGTTCAGGACTACCCTTGAAGCGCTTGGCACGCTTCGTGTCGCGCCGCAGATAGGCATTGATGCTATCCGGAAATGTATTCCAGAAGTCGAGAAGCAACTCGAGCGCTTGTCGCCGCAACTGCGCACGGTCGCGATTCGGCAAGAAGAGCTCGACGCCAAGGCCAAACTTCGCCGCCGGCCCGCCACCGCGATGTGCATACGGCAGATGCAACTGGTCGAGCACGCACACCTTGTCGGATCCCGCGCTGAGCTGAGCGAGGGCGTCGGCCACGTCGCCCGGCTCGGTGATATTCGATTCCATCATGGACCGGCACCAGTTCAGTCGAATCGCCGAATCCAATCGAGCGCGGTTTGCCGTTCGTCGCGTCCGGCCGGCACGCGAAACAATCCCTCATCGCCGTAGTTCTCGAAACGGACCGGCCTCGTTACGCGCGCGGCAACACGGTATTGCTCGGGAACGTCGCCCCGTTGTACGTCTCCGAGGCGCGGCTCGGGTCCCGCTTGGATCAGTAGTCCACCCGAATAAGCGTGTAGGCGGCACGCGGGCTCCAGCGCTCGCCGCAGGGTTTCGACGCCGCCGAGTTGATCGATGATTGCGTCGCCCAGCACGGTGAGCCAGTTGACGCACTTGATCCGGTCGTGAACTGCCTGCGCTTCCCTCGTGAATGCAATGGGATCCGGGAAGTCGAAGCCTGGAAAGCGCTCCAGCATCTGCAGCGCGAGACGACTGTTCTGTGACATCCCCGACGACACGATGAACGTGAACCCCGCAGAGCCGTGCGCGGGTTGCGACAGCTCGGCCCAGCGCAGGACTGAGGCCAGCCAAAGCGTGAAGCGCGGCTCGTCACTCGAAGCGCATGACGGTATCGATGCCTGGAAGAAGCTCAAGCGAGCGTCGGACTCTCGGCTCATCAGAAGCCGCGCCTGATAGATCGGGATGTCGTCCTTGGCCAGACCGATGTCGACCTCGCCGAAGAGGCAGCCCGAATAACCCGTTTCGACGGGGAAACGGTCGATGTCCGCCCGGATCAAGGCGGCAGGACTGCCGTTGAAGCGCTTGGTCCGCCGGCTGTCGCGCTGCAGGATCTCGTCTACCTTGTCGGGAAACGTTTTCCAGTAGTCCACGAGGAGTTCGAGCGCCTGTTGCCGCAATTGTGAACGATCCCGCTGCGGCAAGAACAATTCGACACCGAGGCCGAACTTCGCCGCAGGCCCTCCGTTGGCGTTCGCATACGGCAAGTGCAGAGTGTCGAGCACGCAGCGTCCCCCGCTCCGCTGGATTTCCTCGGCGATGACATCAGATGGGTTCATACGCAGTCCTCGGCTGTCCAACTTCTTGGCACGGCGCAATGCGGGCACGGTGGACAAAGCGCTCTGTAAATGTCCACCGTACTAGGCCACCACCAATCACCAGCGCTCGGCGACTGCTGTGATCTTTTCGATGAGTGCGAATCCGAATGTTCGATGTTCGGTTCATGGGACAGGAATCAAGTCGCGGGGCGGATAGAGACGGCTGACTTCCGAGACGATCAGGAACGCGACCAGCGCCCCGCCGGCAAGTTTCAGTCCCGTCGACTTTTCCACGGCCTTGCCGAAGCGGTCCAACGCACTTTCCGGTTCTGGTGCCGGGACCGCGACCGGTGACTGCGACGGCGGGTCGTCACCGCAATCGCAGTGCTCGTCGACTCGAAATTCCTCGAAATTCTTCGACTTGCCGGTCACCTTTCGCGCGATGTCCTGGTAGTCCCGTTCGGCATCCGGCGTCAACGTGTCTTTGCCAAACTTCATATCGATAAGTTTGTCGGGCTTCCCACCACTGCCCAGGCGAAGTACGTCCAGCCGCCTCGAATTGGAACGAATGAAATTTGCCGTCGGCACGTTCGGATCGGCCTTACTTCCGATCATGTCCCACCCACTGCCGCGGTCGTAGGGAACCTCACGCCACATCTTTGCGTCGGGTTTCGGGTGTCCGTTGGCGTCGTAATACTTCTTGTCGATCTTCTTGCGCACGCAGTCCTGATAAGTTTGGCCCGGCTTCATCGGCGTCCGCAGACACTCGCACGCCATCTCGCACAACTCGTCGTAGAAATCCTGATCCGGTTTCGGCAGATCGCGTTGCTTCAGCCCGGCCATGTTCACCGTGTTGCGGTGATTCATGAACAACTTGTCGGTCAAACGACACGCGGCCTGCCGCTCGAAGAACACGTCGAAGCTATGACTGATCCAGTCGGCCTCGGCCTTGTTCGTGCCGGAGACGACGCCGCCCATCGAGCCGGCCTCGTCGTAGATGCTCTTGCAGAACTCGCTGCCGAACTTGGCGATGCTGTTGCCGCCGTCCGCGAACACGGTCGTCGTTCCGCCCACCAGATCGCTCGAATACGCTTCGTTCTGGTACGGCACCGGAATGCCTTGCCCGGGCGTCTTGCACACGTCCGGCAGCGTGTTGTGGCTGATGCCACCGCTTCCCTTGTGGCAAAGCGTCAAGCCATTGACATTGATGGTGACCGACATCGAATGCCTATTGAACGTTAAGCGCGAGCAAGGGCACCGTCGGCCCGCCGCAGCGTGTCCAGGTGTCAGTCAATGTTGACCTTCGACCCCTTGATGACGACATCGCTCGATGCCTTCACGTCGATCTGACCCGATCCCACGATCGCGATGTCCTTCCCCTTGATCACGATGGTTCCGTCGTTCTTCATCGTGATGCTCGCCGCGCCCGTCGTGAGCGTGATCGAGTCACCGGCATCGACGGATATGCTCTTGCCGACCTTCGTGATCTGGCTCAGCCCCACCGTGATCAACTGCGCCGCACCGATCGCCACTTCCTGCGCGGCGCCGATCGCGATCGTCTCGTTGATGCCCACCGCGTGCGTGCGCTGCAAGGCCACCGTCGCCGTCTCGCAGGCGCCGACGCTGATCGTCCGATTGGCGCCGATCTTGATCGTCTCGTCGTGCCCGACCGTCTCCGTCCGGTCGTGGCCGACGGTACTGACCTCGTCGTTCTCGACCTCGTTGAGCTGGTCCTTCTCCGCGTGCATCCACAGCTGCTCGGCGCCCTTCCTGTCCTCGAAGCGGATCGCGTTCGCGTTGCCGTAGGCGCCGCCCTTGCTGGAGCGGGTCAGGATGCCCGACTGCGTCGCGTTCGCCGGCAGGTCCCAAGGCGGCATCTGCTCGGCGTTGTAGACGCGGCCGGTGATCAACGGCTGGTCCGGGTCGCCCTCGAGGAAGTGGATCACCACCTCCTGCCCGATGCGCGGCACGTGGACCATGCCGAAGTTCTTGCCGGCCCACGGATGCGACACCCGCACCCAGCACGAACTCTTCTCGTTCTTCTGGCCCTGGCGGTCCCAGAAGAACTGCACCTTCACGCGCCCGTACTTGTCGGTGAACAGTTCTTCGCCGGCCGGGCCGACGACGACCGCCGTCTGCGGTCCCTGCACCAGGGGCCGTTGCGTCTCTCGCGACGGCCGGAATTGCTGGGCCGCGGGGATCGCGACGAAATCGCAGCGATACCCGCCCGGTTCGTCGCCGGCCTCGTAGCCGTCGACCCAGGCATGAATGGACACGCCGGTGATCAGGTACTGCGCGTTCTGGTCGGCACGGGGATGCCGTGTCAAGCTCAACAGCCGGCCAGCCTCGATGCCGTGCGCGTTGGACGTCCCGCGCAGCATCTCGAACGGCGTCTGCAACTCGTCCATGCGGTCGTCGGCCCACTGCGTGCCGTCCGCAGCCTGCGCGTAGTCGCCCTGGAAATCGAAGATCTCGTGGTCGGACTGGCTGAACGAGCGGTCCTTGTCGGCGTTGACTTTGAGGTCGGTCGACGGCCGCTCGAAGTCGTAGCTGGTCAGGGCGACCTTGCCGCTGCGGACCTCGCGCGAGAAATTCCAGCTCGAAATCGACTCCGTGTCCGGCGACGCGTGGCCGTCGACTTCGATGTAGGGCAGCGACTCGCAGCCCGGCGCGGCATCGTGCGCAGCACTCGAATCGACCAGGACGAGCTTGTGCGCCCCCTCCTCGTGTTCGAAATACCAGTAGATGCCCTCGTGCTCGAGCAAGCGCGCGACGAAGTTGTAGTCGGTCTCACGGTACTGGACGCAATACACCCACTTGCGATAGCTGCGGAAAAGTTTGAACTCGAATTTCGCGACACCGTGGTCCTGGAACACCTTCGTGACGATGTCGGGGACGGTCTCGTCCTGGAAGATGCGGCAGTCGGCGGTGCAGGTGAGGAACCACGGCCATGCGTTGACCGTTGCCTGGTAGGCGTAGTAACGACCGCGGTGCACGCCGAGACCGAAGCGCGTCACGTAGCCGTTGAAGAAGCGCCCTTCGCCGTCGGCGGTCTCGACCCTGATCGTCACCGGCTTGCCGAGCAGGTCTTCCGGCCGGATGTCGGCGTTCGGACTCAGCAGGTTCAGCTGCGTCTCGCCGAGCATGCTCAGGCCGGCCGACGTCGTCATCGACTCGAACAACAGATCCGCTGCGGGTAGAGGCGAGGTCAGCGTGATCGGAGTGGGCATGGAGAAGGATAGCGAGCACCGATGTTCGGACTTGACAGCATGTCTCGGACGTCGATCGTCAGCGCCCGTTTTGATTGGGTAAAGGGACAAAAGTCATTGTGCGCCGACCTGCCCGCTGGCCGGCGATGGCCTGCGAAACCGCCATCAGGGCAACGGCGGCCTCGGCGTGGTGGACGTCGCCAGGGCGGTCGGCGCCGCCGTTGGTGCACCGGCGGCCTTCGGATGCGCGATCAGATCGAGGATCTGATGATAGTGGTCGAAGCACACCTCGCGGTCCGGCAGGCCGTTCAGCTTGCCGTTGATGATCTTCGTCACCGTGCGCACCTCGGCCTTGCGCGCCGGCGGGCCCACCTTCCGGTCCGCCCAGTACCAGAGCGCGATCTTGAGCGCGATCGCCTTGTCCTCGGCCAGCTCCGGGTGATTGACGAGGTCGACGTTGAGTGCCTTGCCGGCGCGCGTGTAGAGATCCTTGCCGGTCAACTGGATGTACCCGCGACCGAGGTAGCGGGCGCCGTCGCCGTCCACCGTGTTGCCGAGGTCTGCCCGGCCACCATAGATGCTTTCCGCGATCGACTCCGTTCCCTCCGCGACCACCTTCTCGGCATCGGCCAGGTCGTCGAAGTGCGACGGGAACAGGGCGAGCAGACGCGGTGCCTTGTAATGCAGGTTCTCGCGGAACTTGGTGAAGTCCTGCGATTCGTGAGACATCTGCGCGAGGAACATCGCCCGCTCGTTCAGGTCGGTCATGCCCGCCGCGTCGAGCGCCTGCAGCACGCTCGTCTCGTCGACCGTCAAAGGCCGGTGCGGATCGAACTTCCGCTTGGGTCGGACATGCCGATGCGACGGGGCGTGATGGCGTATGCGGGCCGTGGTGCCCTTGTCGATCGCCTGCGTGGGCCCGCCGGCGCCGAGCGGTCCTGGTGTTCGTAGCATCGTGATGCGGGACCGGGGCGAACCGGTCAGTCAGGGAGCGTGAAGCTGGATGGATCGCGCGAAATGCGGGCCTCGTCGAAGAATGCCGGCCCGATCTTCGACTTCACCTTGCCGACACATTTGGCACCACGCAGCTGCTTGCCGTCCCGCTCCGGCACGACGCCGCTCTGCTCGCCCCATTGCGAACTGATCGCCGTGTAGACGACGTAGTCCGTCGCGTGCCCGTGAAACCGCAGATAGGCGCCGCCCCCGCCCGAAAAGGCGAGATCGTTGCCCGAGACCGTGGCCTTCGTGTCATCCGTCGCCGCAGTCGACAAAACCAGTTCGGGCGCCGAGGACGGGCCGAACCGATACTGCAGCACACCGGCAGGGCCGCGCGAAGCACAAACCGCGATCACCTTCCTGCCCGCCTCGCATTGGAAGACGAGATCCTCGGAGGACGTGCAGGCGGTCGTTGCAGCTCGGGCTGCGCTGGCGGACCACAACAAAGCGAGGAGGCAGGCACGGGCCGGGCGGCTTGCACGTCGAACGGACGAGGGTTTCATCGATGCTCGGGACGCTGAACGGGCGCGGATGCGGATGACTCGATCGTTGACGTTTCGTCGCGACGTGTCAAGCGAACCCCGCCCCGGCGCCCGTGTACCTTCGACGACCGAATGCTATCGAGCGATCCGGTCGCGGCTGCGGTTGCAGACGGCCCGCAGATCGCGCCATGAGCGGGCGATCGATGCCAGGTGGCCCACGTGGCGCGCGGTCGGATCGGTCGAAGCGGTAGGCGAACTCGCCGTCCTCCATCGAGCCACTGCGCGACGTGCCGGACGATCCGCACGGGCACGTCGAAGAACACATGAGCCGCTTGCGAAGTCCTTCGAGTTGGCGGCTTTGGATACGAGCATGCCGGCCTGAACGGTTCCGCGGACGCCGGGATGGCGCTCGCGGATGCACAGGGGCTGTCGAACCCGGTGGGCGACATCTGGTTTGGGGTATCACCCCGTTTTGCGTAGCCAGAGACAGCCGGGAAGCGGCTACTGCCATGCAATTGTCGCGATTGCTGCTGCTCACGCGTCAACCCAACCTCCGGACGCTTTGGAAATATGCGACAGTGGCCTTTGCCGCCGACATGATCTTGTCGCAAGTCGGTGATTCTGTGGGGTGGCTGATCGGACTCGAACCGACGACAACCGGGATCACAATCTGACCAAAGATGTAAGATCGTTGCCGAAATCAAGACCTTACGTGAAATGCTAAGAGTCTCCCAAAGCAACAAGTAAGGCCGCACAGGGCACAGCGTGAGGCACACCAACTCCCATTAGAAACGAATATCGTCCGAAATGATGTCATCCAACACTTGGTTCACGCCGTACATCTGTTCCTTAACAATGTTAAGAAGGTCAGAAAACGAAGCGCGAGCTTCAATCGTACCGATTTCGTCAGAACTATAAGCAACCATCGAAGGACCATTCTCGTTCCATTCATCCGGTGGCAGATTTGCCAAATCTTTCAAGGACGTCTTTTCAGGATAAAACCATAGCCTTACGTCCTTATCAAACTTCGTAATTGACCAGTTATACTTTCCCTTGTAAGTAAAGAAAAACTCAGTGATATCGTCACGGCTAGCAAGAGTCACATTTTTTATAAGATCTGGATTCGCCACCATAACATTAACGGCTTGGACAATCTTACTCATCGTCGCTCCTCGAATAGTGAACAGTAACTCGCAAAGTCCTCAAGTTTTCTCGCAGCTCACTGACAGCGACCTCTTTTTCGGTTCGCTTATCTGCTTCGAGCTAGCATATGTTGACAACTTCTTACTTATTTCAGCGAGCCGTACGACTAAAAAACTGTTCCCATTGATCTGACCTACGATCTCGTAAAAAATCGCTTTTATCTCCCCAACGTGGGTTGGTTCATTCGCGTTGTATTCATTTAAGCGCTCAAGTTTCTCACGGAGTTCCGTAAGCGTTGTTTGAAAAGAATAATCAAGCAAAACTTGAACTGCTCGCGATATCTTGTCTTTATTTTTCCAATAGACACTAATAGCTATCAATGACGCAACTATCGTCAAAAGGTTTGCTACGCCGGCCAATGCGTCCAACCAGAATTTCAAGGTATCCATACCATCCTCAGACGAGCGCGTGTCCATGTCGTAAAACATCATGGCTCCTAGCGCTCACTACCTGATCGAGAGTCGCTAGGGTAGTCGAAGATCGTAATAAGCGCACTTATCCACGGCCC